>NZ_MAYZ01000022.1:0-172104 GCF_014596375.1 Neisseria sp. RH3002v2f | reverse complement strand
CAGGACCGTGAAACGACTCAGCGCCGATGATAGTGTGGTTCTTCCATGCGAAAGTAGGTCACTGCCAAACACCCATTCAGAAAACCCCCGGATATCCGGGGGTTTTTGCTTTGCCAGGAAAAAATGTCGAGGATATTCAGGAATATTGAGGATATTTAGAAGGAATGAGAATAATAAATAAAAGGTTAGAGTGTGTTATCCTTTCCTAGAGGAAAGGATGTTTTGTTTTGATGTTTTCAGCAGCTTCTTGTATTTGAATGTACGGATTAAATGCTATTTGGTGATTTAAAATGGCATAGTTGTTGTTTCTGCTATAATTCTAGATGTTTATATGTGAAATGGTTCATGTTATGTTTATTCAAGCGGTACAGGAATTAATGACTATCCGTGATATTTTGCGTTTTGCAGTCAGTCGTTTTAATGAAGAGGGACTTTCTTTTGGTCATGGTAGTGATAATGCTCATGATGAAGCAGCTTATTTAATTTTGCATACGTTAAATTTGCCTTTGGATGTTCTTGATCCCTATCTTGATGCAAAATTACTTAAAGCTGAAAAAGAGAAAGTGTTGGCGGTTATTGAGCGACGCGCCGTTGAACATATTCCTGCTGCTTATTTGACGCAGCAGGCATGGCAGGGAGAGTTTGATTTTTATGTGGATGAGCGCGTAATCATACCTCGTTCTTTTATTTATGAATTGTTGGGTGACGGACTTCGTCCTTGGATAGAATACGATGAGTTGGTGCATAATGCGTTGGATCTTTGTACCGGAAGCGGATGTCTCGCAATTCAGATGGCGCATCACTATCCCGATGCGCACATTGATGCGGTTGATGTGAGCTTGGATGCTTTGGAAGTAGCAGGGATTAATGTCGAAGATTATGGTTTGGAAGAACGCATCCAGCTTATTCATACGGATTTGTTTGAAGGATTGGAAGGTACTTATGATTTGATTGTTTCCAATCCTCCTTATGTTGATGCGGAATCGGTTGAGTTATTACCTGAAGAGTATTTACATGAACCGGAATTGGCATTGGGTAGTGGTGAGGACGGATTGGATGCAACCAGACAAATTCTTCTGAATGCTGCAAAGTTTCTGAATCCTAAAGGTGTATTGTTGGTAGAAATCGGGCATAACAGGGATGTATTAGAAGCAGCGTATCCGGAATTGCCTTTTACTTGGTTGGAAACCAGTGGAGGAGATGGTTTTGTTTTCCTGTTGACGCGTGAACAGTTATTGGGTGAAGAGTGAGTTGAAGGGAAAATGCCGTCTGAAGACGATTTGTTTTCAGACGGCATTTTTTACTATGTGTTGTCTTGGGTTTGACGGTTGGTTGATAAATCCTTTACCATATTGTTTACAAGTTAATTGCTTTACTTTTTGATTTTTATATTGCTATTGTAATGAAAACGTTATATCGGATTATATTTTCAATTGTACTTTTGAGTTTTTCGGCTACGTTGTCGGCGCAGACTTATTCAGTTTATTTTAATCAGCATGGGAAACTGACGGCAACGATGTCATCTGCGGCTTATATCAGGCAATATAGTGTGGTGTCTGGTATTGCTCATGCTCAGGATTTTTATTATCCGTCGATGAAGAAATATTCCGAACCTTATATTGTTGCTTCAACACAAATCAAATCTTTTGTACCTAACCTGCAAAATGGCATGTTGATTTTGTGGCATTTTAATGGTCAAAGAAAGATGACGGGAAGTTTCAGTAAGGGTAAACCGGATGGTGAATGGGTCAACTGGTATCCGAACGGTAAAAAATCTGCAGTTATGCCTTATAAAAATGGCTTGAGTGAGGGTACGGGATACCGCTATTACCGTAATGGCAGCAAGGAAAGCGAAATCCAGTTTAAACAGAATAAGGCAAACGGCGTATGGAAACAATGGTATGCTGATGGCAATATCAAGACGGAAATGGTCATGGTTAATGATGAGCCAGCCAAGATTCTGACATGGGATGAAAGCGGCCGATTACTCTCGGAACTGTCTATCCATCATCATAAACGTAATGGAGTAGTCTTAGAGTGGTATGAAGATGGTTCTAAAAAGAGCGAAGCTGTTTATCAAGATGATAAGTTGGTTAGGAAAACCCAGTGGGATAAGGATGGTTATTTAATCGAACCCTAAATTTGATGCCGTCTGAAATATATTCAGACGGCATTCTTATATGTGCAGATTGATGGCATTGTTTCTTGAAAATTTAGCAGTGGTATATAATTTTGGCTTTAAATGAATATCTGCAAGGAGAAAGCTTCGTGAATAATTCAGTCATCACCGTCATCGGCAAAGACCGTGTGGGCATTGTGTACGACGTTTCCAAAATTTTAGCGGAAAACCAAATCAATATTCTTAACATCAGCCAACAACTGATGGATGATTTTTTTACCATGATTATTTTGGTGGACACTTCAAAATGCACCAAATCGCGTCAAGAAGTCTTGGATTTGTTTGCGGAAGAGAGCAAAAAACTCGCGCTTGATATCCGTATGCAAAACGAAGAAATATTCCAAGCCATGCACCGCATTTGATTTTAGGAATTCTAAAATTATGTCAAAAAATAAAATTAGTTTTAATGTCGCTGAAGAGAAATCTGCACGGCTGGCTGTTTTAATTGATGCTGATAATGCGTCAGCGCAAACCATTGATGCGATTTTAGAAGAAACAACTAAATTCGGTGAAGCGATGGCAAAACGCATATATGGCAACTTTGTTGGTGACAACGGCAAATGGAAAACCGTCATTAATGAACATGCTATCAAACCTATGCAGCAATTCGCCTACACCACAGGTAAAAACGCCACTGACGGTTTTATGATTATTGATGCGATGGATTTACTCTATACCGGCCGTTTTGATGGTTTTTGTTTGGTATCTAGTGATAGTGACTTTACTGCACTAGCTATTCGATTGAAGGAACAAGGTGTAACAGTTTACGGTTTCGGAAAAAAGCAAACGCCTGAAGCTTTCCGTAATGCGTGCAGCCAATTTATCTATGTAGAAAACTTGATGCCTGAACCCGCAAAAAAAGGCACAGTAATTGATAAACCACAGAAACCAATAGAAAAACAGATTCAAACAGTCTCACCCGAGAATGTTCAAGCTCAACCGAAAATTGCCGAACAACTTGAGAACAAATTACCATTAGAGACGATACATAAAATTTTCGAACATGCGGAAAGTGAATGGATGGCTATGACTGCATTCGGTGCTACGTGGAAACGCTTGCAGGTAGATTTTGACCCACGTAATTACGGGTGTAAGAAATTTACCGATTTAGTGAAAAAATATTCTGATGTGTTTGATTACGAAATGCGAAAAACTGCCGACGGCACGCAAGAGCATATGTATGTCAAGCTTAAAGTCTAATTGGAGGCCGTCTGAAAATATTCTTCAGATGACCCGTAAGAAAGGTTGAAGCCCATGAACAATTTCCACAGTAGCGAGATACTTGAAACTGTCAAAATGGTTGCCGACCAGCATTTCGACGTCCGCACCATTACCATAGGTATTGATTTGCACGACTGCATCAGCAGCGATATTAATGTATTGAACCAAAACATTTACAACAAAATCACTACTGTCGGCAAAGATTTAGTCGCTACGGCGAAACATCTGTCCGCCAAATACGGCGTGCCGATTGTGAATCAGCGTATTTCCGTCACGCCGATTGCCCAAATTGCGGCGGCGACCAAAGCCGATTCTTACGTCAGCGTGGCGCAGACTTTGGATAAGGCAGCTAAAGCCATCGGCGTGTCTTTTATCGGCGGCTTTTCCGCGCTGGTACAAAAAGGCATGTCGCCTTCAGACGAGGTGTTAATCCGCTCCATTCCTGAAGCAATGAAGACGACCGACATCGTGTGCAGCTCCATCAATATCGGCAGCACACGCGCGGGCATCAATATGGACGCGGTCAGACTGGCGGGCGAAACGATCAAACGCACGGCGGCAATCACGCCCGAAGGTTTTGGCTGCGCCAAAATCGTCGTATTCTGTAACGCGGTGGAAGACAATCCGTTTATGGCGGGCGCGTTTCACGGTTCGGGCGAAGCGGATGCCGTTATCAATGTCGGCGTATCCGGCCCAGGCGTGGTCAAAGCTGCACTGGAAAATTCGGACGCGGTCAGCCTGACCGAAGTCGCCGAAGTTGTGAAGAAAACCGCCTTCAAAATCACCCGCGTGGGCGAACTCATCGGCCGCGAAGCCTCGAAAATACTGGGCATTCCGTTCGGTATTCTTGATTTGTCGCTGGCACCGACCCCTGCCGTCGGCGACTCGGTGGCGCGCATCCTTGAAGAAATGGGCTTGAGTGTCTGCGGTACGCACGGCACGACGGCTGCCTTGGCATTGTTGAACGATGCCGTGAAAAAAGGCGGTATGATGGCTTCCAGCGCGGTCGGTGGTTTGAGCGGCGCGTTTATTCCCGTTTCCGAAGACGAAGGTATGATTGCCGCCGCCGAAGCAGGCGTACTGACGCTGGACAAACTCGAAGCGATGACCGCCGTCTGCTCGGTCGGGCTGGACATGATTGCCGTTCCCGGCGATACGCCTACTCATACCATTTCCGGCATCATCGCCGACGAAGCCGCCATCGGCATGATCAACAGCAAAACCACCGCTGTGCGCATTATTCCGGTAACGGGCAAAACCGTCGGTGACAGCGTCGAGTTCGGCGGCCTGTTGGGCTATGCGCCTGTGATGCCGGTTAAAGAAGGTTCCTGCGAAGTGTTCGTTAACCGCGGCGGCAGGATTCCTGCACCGGTTCAATCGATGAAAAACTGATTGCCGTATATTAAAAATGCCGTCTGAAACACTTCAGACGGCATTTCTTTTTTAGTTCATTTATTCAATATAAGTGAATTTTGCACGTTTTATATTGCACATTAATTCGTAAGGAATGGTTCCGGCTGCTTCGGCAACGGTATTGATATTGACCGTATCGCCCCACAGTTCGACTTCATGACCCAAACCTTCTTGCGAAGCATCCAGCTCGATGGTCATCATATCCATAGAGACCCTGCCGATGACCCGGGTCAATTTACCGTCGACGGCTACGGGGGAGTTGGTTGGAGCACGGCGCGGATAACCGTCCGCATAACCGCAGGCAATCAGGCCGACGCGCGTAGATTTACTGGTATAAAATGTTGCGCCATAACCGATAGGGGAGTGCGGCTGTAAAACGCGTTCGCCGAAAATACGGGTGGAAAGCCTCATCACGGGTTTCAGCCTGTCATCGCTGCCTCCGAACGGGGAAATGCCGTATAACGCCAAGCCCGCGCGCCCCCAATCCCTGCGTGCTTCGGGGATATTCAAAATAGCCGCCGAATTGGCAAGGCTTTCTTCGCCTTCCAGCCCTTTCGTACCCAAATCGAATGCTTCCATCTGTATTTCCGTCATGCCGCTTTCGGGTTCGTCCGCACAGGAGAAATGCGAGAACTTGACAATACTGTCCACATATTCCGACTGTTTCAATGCTGCGTATGCCGAAGCGTAATCATGAGGGAAAAATCCGGTACGGTGCATCCCCGAATCCATTTTCAACCAGACCTTGACAGGTTTTTTCCAATGACGGGAAAGCAAAGCCTCAAGCTGCCATTGGTTTCCGACTGCCGGCCAGAGCGAGTATTGTTCGACCGCTTCATACTCTGATGCTTCAAATACGCCTTCTAAAAGGACAATCGGATTGGTAATGCCGCTCTCCCGCAGCTTGATTCCCTCATCGATTGTGGCCACTGCGAAACCATCTGCCAAGTCTGCCAGCGCGAAAGCACATCTGACCGCACCGTGTCCGTATGCGTCGGCCTTCACTACCGCCAACAGTTTGCCTCCGTGCATTTCCTTTAAAATCTGATAATTGTGCCTAAGGTTGCCCAACCTGATCTGCACGTTCAAAGGGCGCATAAATTCATTCCTTACCAAACAAGTGTTTATTAGCAAAATTAAGAAATCGGTTAGGGGATTATAATCCAACGGCAAGGCTTTTAAAATATTAAAGAACCGTACTCTCCGGAGGTAGGGTTGGGTTTGCCATAGGGAAAGGAGGCTTGTGTTTTCCTGATATAATTGTCTTTCCTTATCAGTATCCAAACCATTAAAATCAATAATAAACAATAAGGTAAAGACAAATGAAAGAGTTAGATAAGATTGATTTCCGTATCCTCAAGATCCTGCAGAAAAATGCCCGTATTCCCATGACGGAGCTTGCCGAGAAAGTAGGATTGTCTACTACTCCGGTTACCGAACGGGTACGCCGTTTGGAGCGGGAGCATTATATTACGGGTTATCATGCACATCTCAATCCTCATTTATTGGGCAAACCGTTGTTGGTTTTCGTCGAACTGAAATTACAATCCAAGTCGGGCAACATCTTTGAAGACTTTAAAAAGGAAGTATTGAAAATACCGCAGATTATGGAGTGCCATCTGGTATCGGGGGAGTATGATTATCTGATTAAAGTCCGCTTACACGATATGTCGGCTTACCGCGATATGCTCGGCAATATTTTGTTACAACTTCCTGCAGCATCTGAGAGCAGGAGTTATGTCGTGATGGAAGAAGTCAAAGAAAATACGGTGTTGGATTTGGATTGAATATTTCAGGCTGGCTATGTAGTTTGACACCTGAATGAAA
This sequence comes from Neisseria sp. RH3002v2f, assembly GCF_014596375.1. Classification (NCBI taxonomy): domain Bacteria; kingdom Pseudomonadati; phylum Pseudomonadota; class Betaproteobacteria; order Neisseriales; family Neisseriaceae; genus Neisseria; species Neisseria sp. RH3002v2f. Next base: position 165,464 of record NZ_MAYZ01000022.1, on the reverse strand, counting down.
TATAACAACAAAACGTATGGTGGGTTGTAGTTTTAGATAAAAAATGCACACATTCAATAGAATGTGTGCCAAGTCTACAAAGGAGAAATAGAGGAGAAACTATTAACTGACTACTCGAACCAGCTAACGGGGTAAATTATGCCGTTATCAGTCATAAAAGGCAAGTTTTTTCTTGTTAAATTTCTTAAAGAATAGAAATCCAAACGATAAAAGTAATTAAACTTCAAGAGAGGACGGGATAAAAAAACGCGCACAGCTTGTTTAAGCGTGCGCCAAGTCTACAAAGGAGAAATAGAGGAGAAAAATCAAGCTGCATCAAGCAACTCAACGGCGGTAATTATCCGCCGTTTCTTACTTGCTGTCAATTATTTTCTGAAAATTTACCCGCCTGATTCGAATTCGGCAAAAAATCTTACCCGATGACTAACGGGGAACAAATTTCTCCAAAAACTTATCAATCCGTTTGTTTCAAGAAAATCATACGCACTTCATTGAAATAAACTTTTGCCTTTTCTTTATCGGCTGTTGTTTTTCATTCATTAAGTTTGCCAAATCTAAATTCCTCGGTATTTCCTTGTCGGTATTGAGCGGAGCAAATCGCCGTTTTGTCCCTTGTCAGGTCTTGTACATATTAGAGAAAACCGAAATTGTCTGCACCTGCACTGATTTTTATGCGTCCCTTGCCATCTCGGAATATATCCAGCAAAATCGGTGTATCGGTATTTTGATTGATGTGTTGAGAAAATGAACCCGTTATTTAAAAAAACCGTTTGGCTGCTGTTTGCCGTCTCGGTTTGCGCTTTCGCCGGCTCTTTGGCGGCGCAGTATGTTTTGGGCATGGACCCTTGTGTTTTGTGTATCAGCCAGCGGTTGTGCGTCTTGGCAACCGCATTATGTGCGGCAATTGTGCTGGCGTGTAAGCCTAAGGGCAGGGTGGGCGGACTGTCAGGCGCAGTGTTTATCAGTATTCCTGCCGTTACGGGCGCGGCTGTTGCGGCATATCAGTTGTGGCTGCAGTCGCTGCCGCCGGGTACGGCTCCTTCGTGCGGTGCGCCGTGGACGTTTCGATTGAAGGGCTGGCCTTTGTTTGATTGGTTCGAGCCTGTTGTGCGCGGGTTCGGAAATTGTGCTGAACCGGATTATCTGCTGGGGGTCGCTTTGCCTGTTTGGAGTGTGGTGTATTTTCTGGCGGTTGTCCTGACGGTTTGGTGGGCGTGGGCAAGGGCTAAATAAATCAATGCCGTCTGAAAGGTTCAGACGGCATTGTCGGATGCTTGTGCTATACGGTATCAGTCTAAATTCAGTACGGCAGAAGTATAAACGTCTTGTACGTCGTCTAAATCTTCCAGCGCGTCAATCAGCTTCTGCATTTTGACGGCATCGTCGCCGGAGAGTTCAGTTTCGTTTTGAGCGCGCATGGTTACGTCGCCGTCAACGGATTTGTAACCCGCTGCTTCGAGAGCGGATTTCACGCCCGCCCAATCGTTTGGCGCGGTGATGACCTCGATGGAACCGTCGTCGTTGGCAACCACGTCTTCTGCACCGGCTTCCAAAGCCGCTTCCATCAGCGCGTCTTCATCAACGCCGGGTTCAAATACCAAATAACCTTGATGTACGAAGTTGAACGCTACGCAGCCGTCGGTACCCAAGTTGCCGCCGTTTTTGGTGAACGCATGGCGTACGTCTGCAACGGTGCGGGTTTTGTTGTCGGTCAGGCAGTCCACCATCAGCGCTGCACCGCCGATGCCGTAGCCTTCGTAGCGCAATTCGATGTATTCCACACCCTCTAAGTTGCCCGTACCTTTGTCGATGGCACGTTGTACGTTGTCTTTGGGCATATTGTTTTCGGCTGCTTTTTCCAGAGCCAGGCGCAGGCGCGGGTTGGCACCGGGATCTCCGCCGCCCATACGCGCCGCAACGGTGATTTCTTTGATTAAACGGGTGAAGATTTTGCCACGTTTGGCATCTTGACGGGCTTTTTTATGCTGGATATTCGCCCACTTGCTATGGCCTGCCATAGATTTCCTTTCATATTTCAAATAATTAATCCGCTTTATCGGATTTTTAGACGTGCATTTTAACATAAGTTGCAACCGCCCAAAATATTCTGCCCTATATCACTCCGACTCATATTGTCTTCATCTGAAATGGGGAAGGGGATGCAGGTTTTCACTTGAAAACAAGGAAATATTTTAATTGGCGTTGTTTTACGGTATGATGGCTCTGCTTTATTCCGATTGTTGACAATTGGGGCGGTATGATAAACGCGGCCTGCTCGCCGTGTTGCCCGTTGGCACTTTTGGGATAAGCGATTGTTTTAATCGTAATGTAAGGTTATTTTATGGAAAATATATTGTCTGTTCTGGTGGGTACAGTCAATCGGTTCCTTTGGGACTACCTGTTGATTTATGCGCTTTTGGGTATCGGCCTGTTTTTTACGCTGTATCTTGGTGCGCCTCAGATTTTGAAGTTTGGCGCGGGGTTTAAATCCGTATTCGGCGGTTTGTTTGCCAAAAGGGATAAAGACGATAAGTCCTTATCGCAGTTTCAGGCGCTTGCGGTTGCCATATCCGCGCAAATCGGTACGGGCAATGTCGCCGGCGTGGCGACCGCTATCACCGCAGGCGGGCCGGGAGCGATTTTTTGGATGTGGATTTCCGCTGCTTTGGGGATGTCCACGATTTTTGCCGAAGCCCTGCTCGCGCAGAAATATCGGGTGGTCAGCCACGGCAAATATATCGGCGGACCGGCGTTTTATATTACGCACGGCCTGACTCCGAAAATTGGTCGCGGCGCGGCGCGTTTTTTGTCTGGTTTCTTTTCCATTGCGTTGATTATCGCATTGGGCTTTATCGGTAATGCGACACAGGCCAATTCCATTGCTTCTGCAGTTAATATTGCGTTTGGTGTGCCTTCGCTGACGGTAGGCATTGTGCTTGCCGTCTTTACCGGCATGATTGTCATCGGCGGTGTAAACCGTATTGCCAATATTGCCCAGTTTGTCGTGCCGTTTATGGCGGTTGTCTATATTTTGTGCGCGGTGGTGATTTTGTTTGAATTTTCAGACCATATCATACCTATGCTCAACCATATTTTTGTTTCCGCCTTTAATCCTGAAGCGGTATTGGGCGGTGCTGCAGGTATCGGTATGCGCGAAGCGATACGTTTTGGCGTGGCGCGCGGCCTGTTTTCCAATGAGGCGGGGATGGGTTCTACCCCGCATGCACATGCAACCGCGGATGTGAAACACCCTGTCCAACAAGGTATGGCGGCATTTGTCGGTGTGTTTATCGATACGATTTTGGTGTGTACGGCTACGGCGTTGATTATCTTGTTGACTGATGCCAACCTTTCAAGCGGACAGGGCGCGGCGGTTACTCAGTTTGCCTTTAATAAGGCCTTCCCGGGATTCGGTTCGCAATTGCTTGCGGTATGTCTGACTTTCTTTGCCTTTACCACTATTATCGGTTGGTATTATTTCGGTGAGTCCAACATCCGCTTTCTGTTCCGCGGCAGGCATCTGGGTATTTACCGTGCGTTGGTTCTGTTTGCCATTGTCTTGGGTACGTTGGGTAAAGTCGATTTGGTTTGGAGTCTGTCGGATATGTTCAACGGTTTTATGGTTATCCCCAACTTGATTGCCCTGTTCTTGCTGCGTAAGGAAATCCGCGCCATTTATGATGATTATCTGGCGCAGGAAAAGTCCGGCCGGGGTTTGTCTTATCAGTATGAATTTCACGAGTTTCACGATAAGGGCTGATGCCGGAAAATAAAAAGCCTCCCAACTGCCAAGGTTGGGAGGTTTTGTTTTTCAGACGGCATTTTATATGACGTAACCGTATACGCTGATAAATTGGGTGATGCTGCCGCCTAGTACGAATAAATGCCAGATGCCGTGTCCGTGTCTGATTTTTTTATCGTTTACAAACCAGTAAATGCCGATACTGTACAGTATTCCGCCTGCTGCCAGCCAAACCAGCCCTGCTGCCGGGAGGGAGGCGGTCAGGGTTTTCATCACCGCTAAAACCATCCAACCCATAACGACATAAATCACAATAGACAGCAGTCGTTTTTCACTTTTCCGCCCTAAAGTGAGTTCTTGGATGATGCCTGCAACCGCTAGCAGCCATGACAGCAAAAATACCGTCCAGCCCGGCCCGTTTCGTAAAGAGACCAGTGCAAACGGTGTGTAGCTTCCGGCAATAAGCACATAAATCATACAATGATCGACTTTTTTCAGAATGCTTTTCAGCCTTCCGGCTTTGATTCCGTGATACAGGGAAGAGCTCAAATACAGCAGGAAAAGGCTGATGCCGTAAACGGATACGCTGAAGGTACGGTAGCCGTCGCCGTATTCTTCGGCCTTAAGCAGCATCATGACCAAACCTGCTGCAGCTAAAACCAAACCGCTCAAATGGCTGTAAGTATTGAAGCGTTCGCCTGGATACATCGCATAACCTTCCGATTGGACAGAGGCAGCCAGTTTACGCCGATATCTTTGCCTTTGTCTGGGATTTACTCTTTGCCTACATTCTGCATATTCTCGAAAATGCTTGTGTTAGAATCTCGTTTTCTTCTTTTCAGACGGCATTTTATGTTGAATCCTTCCCAAAAACTGGTTGAGCTGGTCCGCATCTTGGAAGAAAACGGTTATATTTTCAGCGGCGATCCTGTTCAGGCAACGGAAGCGCTGTGCAGTATAGAAGGCAGTATCGGAGAAAAAATGATACGCCGTGCCGAGATTATCGACCGAAATCGAACGTTGAGGCATACTTTGGAAAATGTTCGCTCCGGTTCGTTTTGGTTGTGGCTGGCAGCAGCGATGTTTACATTTTTTACCGGTTTTTCCGGCGCGTATCTTCTGATGGACAGCCAAGGGCTGAATTTCTTCCTGATTTTGGCGGGCGTGTTGGGCATGAATACGCTGATGTTGGCGGTATGGTTGGCATCGCTGTTCCTGCGCGTGAAAGTGGGGCGGTTTTTCAGCAGTCCGGCGACGTGGTTTCGGGGTAAAGATCCCGTCAATCAGGCGGTGTTTCGGCTGTATGCGGACGAATGGCGGCAGCCTTCGGCGCGTTGGATCGCCGGCGCAACTTCGCACAGTCTATGGCTTTGTACCCTGAGCGGGATGCTGGTGTCGGTATTGCTGCTGCTTTTAGTGCGGCAATATACATTCAACTGGGAAAGCACGCTGTTGAGCAATGCCGCTTCGGTACGCGCGGTGGAAATGCTGGCGTGGCTGCCGTCGAAACTCGGTTTCCCTGCGCCGGACGCGCAGGCGGTGGTCGAAGGTCGTCTGAACGGCAATATCGCCGATGCGCGCGCGTGGTCGGGCTTGTTGGTCGGCAGCATAGCCTGCTACGGCATCCTGCCGCGCCTGCTGGCTTGGGCGGTATGCAAAATCTTTTTAAAAACAAGCCAAAGCAAGTTAGATTTGGAGAAGCCTTATTATCAGGCGGTCATCCGCCGTTGGCAGAACAAAATCGTCGATGCGGATACGCGTCGGGAAACCGTGTCCGCCGTTTCTCCGAAAATCACTTTAAACGACGCGCCCAAGTGGGCAGTCATGCTGGAAACCGAATGGCACGAAAGCACATGGTTTACGGGCAGGCTGGCGCAAGAATGGCTGGATAAAGGCGTAGCGGCGAATCGGGAAGAGGTGGCCGCTTTGGAAGCCGAGTTGAAACAGAAACCCGCCCAGCTTCTCATCGGCGTACGCGCGGAAACCGTCCCCGACCGAGGCGTGTTGCGGCAGATTGTCCGACTCTCGGAAGCGGCGCAGGGAGGCGCGGTGGTGCAGCTTTTGACGGAACGTGCGCTTTCAGACGACCTGTCCGAAACATTGAACCATTGGCGTAATGCGCTGGCAGAGTGCGACGTGGCATGGTTGGAACCTGACAAGGCGGCGCAGGAAGGTCGTCTGAAAGACCAATAAAATCACTTGAAATGTTCTGTTAAGCCGCCATTCTGAAAAAAGGCCGTCTGAAAATCCATTCTTCAAAAAACATCATGAACAAACAACCCCTTTCCCTTGCCGTCGTCGGGCATACCAATACCGGCAAAACCTCGCTCCTGCGCACCCTGTTGCGCGACAGCGGCTTCGGCGAAGTCAAAAATGCCCCGTCCACCACGCGCCATGTCGAAGAAGCAGCGATTACCGACGGCACCGACACGCTGCTGTACCTGTACGATACGCCCGGGCTCGAAGACGCGGGCGGCGTTTTGGACTGGCTTGAAACCCATACGGAAGCACGCGCCGACGGTATCGAGCGGCTGCAAAAGTTCCTCGACAGCGACGGCGCGCATCATGATTTCAACCAAGAAGCCAAAGTGCTGCGGCAGCTTCTGCAAAGCGACATGGCGTTGTACGTCATCGACGCGCGTGAACCCGTCCTCGACAAATATCGGGATGAATTGACCATCCTTTCATGGTGTGCCAAACCGGTTATGCCCGTGTTCAACTTTACCGGCGGACAGCTTCCCGAAGCGTGGACGACCATGCTGGCACGGAGAAACTTGCACGTTTTCGCAGGATTCGACACCGTCGCATTCGATTTTGAAGGCGAATTGAACCTTTGGAACAAGCTTGCCACCATGTTGCCGCAGCACGAAGTCATCGACCGCCTGATTGCTTCCCGCCGCCGCGAATGGACGCGTTTGGATAAAGAAGCGCGACACGAAATCGCAGGTTTCCTGCTCGACGTTGCCGCCTTCGCGCAGGAAATTGGCGAAAACGACGACCCCGCGCCCGTCCTGCAAACCATGCAGGCGGAAATACGCCAGCTCGAACGGCAGATGCAGCAGCGGCTGTTTTCCCTTTACCGCTTCTACCACAGTGAAATCGACGGCGGCGACTGGGTGCCCAAAGCCTTCCATCAAGACCCGTTCGACAGCGAATTGCTCAAACAATACGGCATCCGCACCGGCACGGGCGCGGCAACCGGCGCACTCATCGGATTGGGGCTGGACATCGCCACGCTCGGCGGTTCGCTCGGATTGGGGACGGCAATCGGCGGCTTTTTGGGCGGCATCCTGCCCAATACCCGCACCATTTCCGACAAGCTCAACGGCCGCCAAACCTTACACACCGATCCCGAAACCCTGACCCTGCTTGCCGCCCGCGCCCTCGATTTGCTCCACATCCTGCAAACGCGCGGCCACGCGGCGCAATCGCAAGTCGAGTTGCACAGCCGCAAAGCACCCTGGACACCAGACAAACTCCCTTCCGAACTCAACAAAGCCCGCAGCAGGTGGAAATGGTCGTCTCTCAACACCCATCTCCCCGAAACCAGCCGCGCCGAACGCGAGGAATATGTGGAAAAACTCCAAATACGTTTGTCGGGCAAATAATGCCGTCTGAAGCGTTATTGTTTGTCGGGGTTTTCTAAAAATAGGGGGAGCAAGGAAGGATGCGGTTTCGGGAGACGGAGCCGGGATTTATGATGAGGAAAGGATTCTTACAGATCAAGACAGGCATTAAGCTGGGGCTTTATGTTCATTTTTGAGCGAGGACAAGGTGTCTTGTATTGAAATCAGGGCAGGTTGATAATCAGTGATAAAAACGGGTTCCGTATCGTAATTATACGGAACCCGTTTTGAGATGCCGTCTGAATGTTTCAGACGGCATTTGATTTGCATGAAAATTATAGCGTGCGTGCAACTTCGACGATGTCGAAGCATTCCAGTTGGTCGCCTTCCATAATTTCGTTGTAGCCTTTTATCATCAGGCCGCATTCGAAGCCCATGCGGACTTCTTTGACGTCGTCTTTGTAGCGTTTCAAAGAAGACAGCTCGCCGGTATGGATAACCACGTTGTTGCGGATGAGGCGGACATGGGAATCGCGTTTGACCACACCGTCGGTAACCATACAGCCTGCAATGTTACCGACTTTTGAAACGGAGATAACCTGACGGATTTCGACCGTACCGGTTACTTGCTCTTTCTCTTCCGGAGAGAGCATGCCGCTCATCGCGGCTTTCACGTCGTCAATGGCATCATAGATGATGTTGTAGTAGCGGATTTCCACGTTTTCATTTTCGGCCAGCTTGCGTGAGGAAGCGTCTGCACGGACGTTAAAGCCGATGATGAATGCGCCTGAAGCGATGGCAAGGTTGACATCCGATTCGGTAATGCCGCCCACGCCGCTGTGCAACACGTTCACTTTTACTTCGTCGGTGGACAGTTTTTTCAGGCTGCCCGCCAGAGCTTCGTAAGAACCTTGTACGTCTGCTTTGATGATGACCGACAAGGATTGGGCTTGGTTTTCGCCCATGTTGTTGAACATGTTTTCCAGTTTCGCAGCTTGTTGCTTGGCCAAGCGTACGTCGCGGTATTTGCCTTGGCGGAAGAGGGCGATTTCGCGCGCTTTTTTCTCGTCGGCCAATACCATCGCATCTTCGCCTGCGTTCGGAACATCGGACAAACCGAGGATTTCGACCGGAATAGACGGGCCTGCTTCGTTAATGGCTTTGCCGTTTTCGTCAACCATCGCACGGATTTTACCGAATGCGGTACCGGCCAGCAGCATATCGCCTTTTTTCAGCGTGCCGCTTTGTACCAAGAGGGTGGCAACCGCACCGCGGCCTTTGTCCAGACGGGCTTCGACGATAATGCCTTTTGCAGGTGCATCGACAGGGGCTGTCAGTTCCAAGACTTCGGCTTCGAGCAACACGGCTTCGAGCAGTGCGTCAATGTTCGTTCCTTTTTTGGCGGATACGTCGATAAACTGTACGGTGCCGCCCCAATCATCGGGGATGACTTCGTGTTGGGTCAGTTCTTGGCGGATACGTTCGGGATTGGCCGTATCTTTATCGATTTTATTGACGGCCACCACAATCGGAACATCTGCCGCCTTGGCATGTGCAATGGCTTCGATGGTTTGCGGCATTACACCGTCGTCTGCGGCAACCACGAGAATCACGATGTCGGTCGCTTTCGCGCCGCGCGCGCGCATGGCGGTAAACGCTTCGTGACCCGGAGTATCCAAGAAGGTAATCACGCCGCGCGGCGTTTTGACGTGATAAGCGCCGATGTGCTGCGTAATGCCGCCTGCTTCGCCCTGCACTACTTTGGCGCGGCGGATGTAGTCCAGCAGCGAGGTCTTGCCGTGGTCGACGTGACCCATAACGGTAACGACGGGCGGACGTGGCAGGGCTTCTGCATCTGCGGCCTCTACACCTTCGTCCAAAAAGGCTTCCGGATCGTCTGCTGCGGCAGGTTTGCCGATATGTCCGAGTTCTTCCACCACAATCAGGGCGGTGTCTTGGTCGATAGATTGGTTGATGGTTACCATCATGCCCATTTTCATCAGGGCTTTAACCACTTCCACGCCTTTAACGGCCATTTTGTGTGCCAAGTCGGCAACGGTAATGGTTTCAGGCACCAAAACTTCGTGTACGACAGGTTCGGTCGGCGCTTGGAAGGCGTGTTGGTTTGGCTCAAGTTTGAGTTTTTTGCCTTTTTTGCCTCCGCGTACGCGCTCGTCGTCACCATTGCGCGCATTGTTGCGGTCACGTCCGCCTTTACCGCCTTTGCCTTTGGCATTGCGGCCCTGACCTTCGTCATCACGGTTGTAGCGGTCTTCTTTTTTTGCTTTTGACGGATTGAGGGGTTTGTTTTCGCTTGCAGAAGCGGCAACCTGCGTTTTTTCAGCGGGTTTTGCTGCGCGCTGCCCCACGGTTTTGGCTTCCGGTGAGGTTTTTGCCTGTTGCTCTGCTTGTTGTTTTATGGCTTCACGACGTGCCTGACGTTCCTGTTTCTCTCTTAACAGTGCTTCTTGATGGGCGCGCAACGCTGCGGCACGACGCGCCTCCTCATCACGTTGCGCCTGTTCTTCCGCACTGACTACAGGCTGTGGGATGGCGGGTTCGACCGGTTTTGCCGGTTTTTTTGCTTCTTTGCCTTTGCTGCCTTTATCTTGTTTCGGTGTGGATTCAGCTGTTTTCCCGGACGGTACTTTGTTGGAAGGGGCTGCTTTGTTTCCTGCAACAGGTTTGTGTTTGTCGGAGGCGGTTTTCGGCATGTCTTCGGCAGGTTTGTTTTCCTGAGCGGCAGGCTTGGTTTTGCTGCCGGATTTTGCCGCTTTCAATTTTGCTGCTTCCGCTTCTGCTTTGGCGCGTGCTTCTGCGCGTGCGGCAGATTCGCTTTCTGCTTTGGCTGCATCTTCCGTCATTTTTTCTACCTGAGCCGGAGGTGCTTGGACCTGTGAGGCTTTTGCCTGCGCTACCAGCTCTTCAGGGGATGGAATGTTGACGGTGCGTCCACGTTTGCGTGTTTCAACTTTTACGCCGTCGATGGTGCTGACTTCGGTCTTGGTGCGACGGATGCTGATAGTACCGCTGTTGCTGCCGTTTTTCTTGGTCAGGTAGGCGTTTAGAAGCTGTTTGTCGTCCAGTGTCAGGGAATCGCTGCCGCTGGTTTTGCTGACGCCGGCTTCTTTCAACTGTTTCAGCAGGTCGTCGACCGGGCGTTTCAGTTCGGCGGCAAATTGTTCTACGGTTGTGTTACTCATCTTTACCCCCTTTATTTGTCTTCGGTAAACCAGTGTTCGCGTGCGGTCAGGATGACGGCTTTTGCGGTTTCTTCATTGACACCGGTAATTTCAATCAGCTCATCGACGGACAGTTCTGCCAAGTCGTCGCGTGTGGTAATGCCTGCTTCGGCGAGTTTGAGCAGCATATCGGCATCCACACCTTCCAGGCTGCGCATATCATCGGATACTTCGCCCAGTTTTTCTTCGGCGGCAATCGCTATGGTCAGAATGGCGTCACGTGCCCTGTTTCGGAGCATATCGACAATTTCTTCGTCAAAACCTTCTATGGCAAGCAGTTCGGCTGCAGGAACGTAGGCAACTTCTTCTAATGTTGCGAAACCCTCTTGAACCAGGATGTCTGCGGTTTCTTCGTCTACATTCAGATGGGAAACAAACAGTGTTCGGATAGCGGCATCTTCGGCAGCATTGCGTTTGTCGGCTTCTGCAGAAGTCATGATGTTGAGCTGCCAGCCGGTCAGTTCCGATGCCAGTCGGACATTTTGACCGCCGCGTCCGATGGCAAGCGCAAGTTGATCTTCGGAAACGATAACGTCGACGGCATGTTTTTCCTCGTCGATTACAATACGGCTGACTTCGGCGGGGGAGAGTGCGCCCATAACGAATTGGGCAGGCTCAGGAGACCAGAGGACGACATCGATGCGTTCGCCGGACAATTCGTTGCTGACGGCATTGACGCGTGAACCGCGTACGCCGATACAGGTGCCTTGCGGGTCGATGCGTTGGTCGTTGGCTTTGACGGCAACTTTGGCGCGTTGGCCCGGGTCGCGTGCGACTGCGCGGATTTCCAACATGCCGTCTGAAATTTCGGGGACTTCGTTGGCATAGAGTTTGGCCAGAAAGTCGCCGCTGGTACGGCTCAAAATGACTTGTTTCCGGCCGGTATTGCCGATTTCGTCCACGCGAAGGAAAAGTGCGCGGATACGGTCGCCGCTGCGGAAGTTTTCGCGGGGGATGGCTTGGTCGCGCGGAATCAGTGCATCCAGTTTGCCGGCAATAATTTCAACGATGATGCCATGGCGTTCTACCCGTTTGACCGTTCCGGTAACGATGTCTTCTTTGACGGCGAGAAATTCGTTCAGGTTTTGTTCGCGTTCGGCATCGCGGATACGTTGCAGGATGATTTGTTTGGCGGTTTGCGCGGCTTGGCGGCCGAAACCTTCGTTAGGCAGCTGCTCCTCGTAGTATTCGCCGATTTGGATGGTCGTGCCGGGGATTTCTTCTTGGATTTCCTCGATGGTTTTTTCAATATCGGGGTAGGTATAGTCTTCATCGGCCACAATCAGCCAGCGGCGGAAGGTTTGGTATTCGCCGGTGTCGCGGTTGATTTGTACGCGGACATCCATGTGTTCTCGGTCTGCCTTTTTCTTGGCTGCGCTAGAGAGTGCGAATTCCAAGGCTTGGAATACGACTTCTGCGTCAACATTTTTTTCGCTTGCCAGAGCTTCTGCCAGCTGTAATATTTCACGACTCATTTTGAAAATCTCCAATATTGTTGTGTTTTAGAATTTGAATTCGGGACGCAGGCGGGCTTTGTCGATATTGTCCATTTCGATTTGCACGGTCTTGCCGTCGAAGGAAACGGTAACAGTGTCGTTTTCACAGCCTTCGATTTTGCCGATAAAGTTTTTCTGACCGTCTATCGGCAGGCGGGTTTTGATTTTTGCCTGCTGACCGGCAAAGCGTACGAAGTCGGCGGCTTTTTTCAGAGGACGGTCGAGTCCGGGACTGGAAATTTCCAGATTTTTATAATCGATGTCTTCCACCATAAACAAACGGCTCAAATGGTTGCTGACGGTTGCGCAGTCTTCGACAGTAATACCGCCTTCTTTATCGATGAATACGCGCAAAGTTCCTTGAGCGGTTAGTTCGAAATCGACCAGTTCATAGCCCAAGCCGGGCAGGGTTTTTTCGAGGATGGTCTGAATATCCATGCTGCTCCCTAGGTACATAATAAAAAAATGGCCGAGAGGCCATTTTTCGTTAGGATTGAAAAATTGGCACGATTATAACCTGTTTTATGAAAAAATGAAAGTGTTGATTTATTTTGTGTTTTCCAATTTCAAACAAATGATTTTGGTAATGCCGGTTTGAGGGGTGAGGTTAATATTGTTAACAAAATTGTGTCGGAATTTTATGTCTAGATATTTAAATCATTAAAAATCAATATATTGATTTCATTCTTTGATTTTGTTGCCGATGGGGGAGGTGTTTTCTTGCCTTGCATAAAGATTATCCCAAGCCTAAAATCGGGTCGGTTTATTTCTGACAGTTCGGGGCTGTATTATGTCTCTTTATCCGATTTACAATTTCTCTGCCGGTCCTGCGGCATTGCCTGAAGCGGTTTTGCAGACGGCACAGCAGGAAATGTTGGACTACAACGGAACCGGTTTTCCAGTTATGGCGATGAGCCACCGCTCGGAGATGTTTTTGAGTATCCTGCATCATGCGGAAGAAGATCTGCGGCGGCTTCTGAAGATTCCCTCAAATTATAAGATATTGTTTTTACAGGGTGGGGCAACAACTCAATTTAATATGGTGGCCATGAATTTGGCACATGGTTTCCGTACTGCGGATGCCGTGGTAACGGGTAACTGGAGCCGGATTGCCTATGAGCAGATGGGACGGTTGACGGATACGGAAATCCGCTTGGCGGCACATGGTGGCGAGCAGTTCGATTATTTGGATTTGCCCAAACCGGAAACATGGGACGTGGACAGGAATTCTGCCTTTGTTCATTTTGCCGTCAATGAAACCGTCAATGGATTGCAATACGGCAAAGTGCCGCGCCTTTCAGACGGCATGCCGCCGTTGGTATGCGATATGTCCAGTGAGATTTTGTCGCGTGAGTTTGAGGTTGCCGATTACGGGCTGATTTATGCGGGTGCTCAGAAAAATATCGGGCCGGCAGGTGTTACTGTAGTCATTGTTCGAGAAGACCTGTTGGACCGCTGTCCCGATAATATTCCTGATGTGTTCAACTATCGTTCCCATATCGAACGCAACGGTATGTACAATACGCCTTCAACTTATTCGATTTATATGTCGGGGCTGGTGTTCCGCTGGTTGTTGGCGCAGGGCGGAGTGGGAAAAATTGAAAAAATCAATCATCTGAAGGCGCAAATTTTGTATGGTGCAATAGATGGCAGCGATGGTTTTTATATCAACCGTATCCGTCCGAACGCGCGTTCTAAAATGAATGTTGTGTTTCAGACGGGCAATGAGGAACTTGACCGCCGTTTTGTATTCGAGGCTGAATTGCAAGGTTTGTGTCTGTTGAAGGGTTATAAATCTGTCGGCGGGATGCGGGCCAGTATTTATAACGCAATGCCGCTGGAAGGTGTGAGGGCGTTGGCGGATTTTATGAGTGATTTCCAACGTCGTTACGGCTGATTTTGAGATGCCGTCTGAATGTGTTTTCAGATGGCATTATTTTTCCCGGTTAGGCGGTGTAATGGCATTGCCGGATGCTTTGTGTTATAAAACACTTTCCGAAATGATTTGAGAAACGATTATATGGATGCTTTGCAGCTTTTGATTACACGGCGGTCTTCAAAAAAATTGGCGGCGCCCGCTCCTGATGCCGGACAGTTGGAACAAATATTGCAGGCGGCAACGCAGGTTCCGGATCATGGAAATATGCGTCCTTTTCATTTTACCGTCATCCAAGGCGAGGTAGGATTGCAACGTTTTCGCGATGTGTTGAAGCAAACGGTTACCGAATTGAATTTCGGCGATGATGCGATGAAAAAGGCTGAAAAAGTGGGTAATATGGCGCCAATGGTAATAGGGGTAACGTTTGCTCCGAACCGAGAAGTGGCGAAGCCGAAACCGGAGTGGGAACAGATGCTGACAGCAGGTTGTGCAGCGTATGCTTTACAGCTGGCGGCAACTGCCCAAGGTTTCGACAATGTGTGGATTACAGGAATGTGGATCAACAGCCCTTTGTTGCGTCAGGCTTTCGGGTGTGCGGATAAGGATAAAATTATCGGATTGATGATGGTGGGGTCGCCGACAGAAGAAATACATAAGCCCAAAAATACGGATTTGGAACAGTTTGTCAGCTATTGGTAAACAGGATTTCAAATAAAATGCCGTCTGAAGGTTTTCAGACGGCATTTTATTTGAAATCCTCAAGTTGGATCTATAAGACGATTGATATAGCGGATAAAATTTACGGTGTCTTTCCATGTTTGAATGCCATTAGCGATACCGAGTAGGCAAGGGAAGATAAGGATATATCGTGATTCTCCGGTCAGACTGTTGATAAATTAAACTGCTAAGGCAACAGTTGCCTTAAATCGGGGCATGAAAAATTCGTAATATCGAAAGATTTTATGTTTTTGCGCAGGATATGTGCCGTGCTTGTCGGAGTGGTGCAAACGACATCCTAAGATATGATTCTTTGGGTGCTTGGTGAAACTTTGACCTTCTGATCAGGTAGACCAGCCATGCCGGATAATTACAACATGCTCAGTATGTTTAATGGCGTATCTCCTAAAATTCATCTGTTCTGAAAAGCATTAAGCAAGCTTTCCTCAAAGCCTGAAATTTTTATTGGATTGTTTTGGTGCAAATAAGGTCTGGAATATTTTGCAAATCAGGCCGTAATTTTACAGATAAAAAAACGGCGGTACTTTTTAGTACCGCCAAAGCTGCTTTGGTAATTAAAAAAGTTATTGACCGGCACAACGGAAGCCTAAGTTGTGCAGGACATATTTGGATTGCAAACTGGTTCGGATACCGTACCGGAGGAAGGCAGCATAGTTGGATGAGTCGCTCGATCCGACAGAAGCACCGCTGCAGAACATTTGCGCATTGGCATTTCCGGAAGAAAGCAGGCTACTGTTGAAATCTTCCGTCCATTCCCAAATAAGTCCGTGCATATCATAAACACCCCAGTAGTTGGGACGGCCCTTGCCGACGTCATGCAAGCCTTTTCGTCCGCCATCTGCGTACCAATCAAGAATAGTGCGGTTATAACCGGGCTCGTTGGAGCCGTTTTTTTGAGTGGCGGAGGCAAGTCCGGCAAATTCCCATTCGTTAATAGTCGGTAGGCGTTTGCCTTGTGCAACACAGTATGCGTTGGCGGCAAACCAAGAAACATTGGTAACGGGCTGTTTCAGTTCGCTTGCCTTTGGTGCATAGCTGCGGCTGCCGTTTTTAATCCAGTGTTTCAGATAAGAAGGCTCCGCCTGTTTGGAACTGACCTTGCCTTTTTGCCATTGGGGATGATTTTTGACAAATTCTGCAAATTCAGCATTGGTAACAGGATATTTATCAAGTTGGAAAGGTTTGACTTTAATTAAGGTTGTATCTTTTTTCAGATAGAGGGGGCGGTAGCTCCCACCTTCTATTTTGACCATTTCGGTAGCTGCCGCATTGGTACTGATGAGTGCCGTACAGAGAAAAAATAACCGGATGTACTTCATATCAAGCCTCCTGACAGACGGTTAAAATTGATTTTTCAGGCAGTATTTTAAACGAAAGCTTTGAATGCCGTCTGAAGAATCAATCTTTCGAAGTGAAAAAATTGATTATTAAAAAACCACTGCCGTGCGTAATTAAGTACGGCGGCAGTGGTTCGTTTACCTAAAAATGGGCGTTCAATTTAGTGATCGCTTTTTGCAGGAGCAGAGGCTGCGGGAGCAGAAGCAGCAGGAGCGGAGGCAGCAGGAGCTGCACCGTTACCGGCATAAGCAGTATCACTCAATTTTTGAGTCATGATTTCAGGGTTTTCTGCACCTTCTACTTTCAATTGACCCAGTGCGCCTTTGTTGAATGCGCGGAAGATAGAGTGGTCAACCAAGGTGTAGCTGCCCGGTACGTCTACTTTGAATTCAACCATAGCAGAACCACCTGCAGGAACGATAGTGCTTTGTACGTTTTCGTTAATCAGTTTACCGCCTTCAACATAAACTTTGTCGAAGATTTCGCCGATTACGTGGAAGGAAGATACCAAGTTAGGACCACCGTTACCAACGTACATACGTACAGTTTCGCCTGCTTTGGCTTTCAGGGCGTTGTCGCCAGCGATAGCGCCTACGTGACCGTTAAATACTACGTATTCAGGTTGTTCGGCGACGGCTTTATCCATATCGAACGGTTGCAGGCCTTGTGCACCTTTTTTACCTTTGGTGTAGAAGTCGCCTTGAACGATGTAGAATTCTTTATCCACTTTCGGCAGACCTTCTTTAGGTTCAACCAAAATCAGACCGTACATACCGTTGGCGATGTGCATACCGACGGGCGCAACGGCGCAGTGGTAGATATACAGACCAGGTTGCAGGGCTTTGAAGCTGAATGTAGAGGTACGGCCCGGGGCAGTGAAGGAGGCTGCCGCGCCGCCGCCAGGACCGGTAGCTGCGTGGAAGTCAACGTTATGAGGAACGGTAGAAGAAGGGTTGTTAGAGAATTCTACTTCTACTGTATCACCTTCGCGTACGCGAATCATGCGACCCGGAACATCGCCGTTAAATGTCCAGTAGTGGTATTCGACGCCATCATCCATTTTCATGGTTTTTTCGACGGTTTCCATTTTCACGCGGACTTTGGCAGGGTAGTCGCGGTCGATTGCAGGAGGTACTTCTGGAGCGTGTGTGGTAACTGCATCGATAACGGGCAGTTCGCCTGCCGGAGTTTCGGCGGCAGCTTGTGTAGCGGAGCTTGCAGCTTCAGCGGAAGCGGCAGGCGCTTCGGCAGGGGCTTGTGCAGCTTGTTCGCCACCACAGGCGGCTAAAGCAAACATGGAAGCGATAATTGCAGCTAAGGCTTGACGTTTCATGATGTTTTCCTTTTTGTAAGAAAAATTAAATTGTCCTGAAAGGATTGGTTAAGAACTGGGCGTGATTATGCGGTGGCTCACCCCTATATATTTTGACATAAATCAAATAATTCTATAAATACGAACTTAAAATGACACTTCTAATACTTTATAACTACTAAAAATGTGCAAAATAATCCAAATTAAGTAAATGGATGGTTACAGGTAAAGATAGGTAGCTCCTAAATTGCGATAATGATATAGATTATCATCTATATATTTGTTTATATACGGGTTTGTTTGAACAAATGTTTATTTGTGCGGTAAACCGTGCTACAATCTTTAACATTCATATTCTATGAATTTTAAACAACCACTTTTTACCAAAAGGAGCTCTCAAAATGGGACAGTACAAGAAGCTATGGTACTTGCTGTTTGCCGTTCTGGCGGTATGCTTTACCATTCTTGGCTATATGGGCAGCGAGGTTTACAAAAAAGCCCCGCCTTACCCTGAACAGGTCGTTTCTGCATCAGGCAAGGTTCTGATGACGAAAGACGATATTTTGGCAGGTCAGTCTGCATGGCAAAGTACCGGCGGTATGGAGGTCGGTTCGATTCTGGGTCATGGTGCATATCAGGCTCCGGACTGGACTGCGGACTGGCTGCATCGTGAGTTGGTTGCATGGTTGGATTTGACTGCGCAACAGACTTACGGCAAAAAATTCGATGAGGTTTCCCCTGAAGAACAAGCTGTCTTGAAAACACGCCTGGCTGACGAATACCGTAATCAAAGCCGTGTGAAAGAAGATGGTTCCGTTGTCATCAGCGATACGCGTGTAAAAGCTATCGAAAGCATCCTGCCTTACTACCACGGTGTTTATGGCGACGATCCTAAGCTGCAAACCACTCGTGAACACTTTGCAATGAAAAACAATACATTGCCAAGTCAAGAAGCACGTGAAAAACTGTTCAACTTCTTCTTCTGGACTTCATGGTCTGCTTCGACCAACCGTCCTAACGAAACCTTTACCTATACCAACAACTGGCCGCACGAGCCTTTGATCAACAATGTGCCGACCACTGAAAACTATATGTGGTCATTCACCAGCGTTGTTCTTCTGTTGATGGGCATTGGTTTGTTGATGTGGGGTTATTCTTTCCTGACCAAACACGAAGAAGTGGAGGTTCCGGCTGAAGATCCTATTTCTAAGGTTCAGTTGACTCCTTCGCAAAAAGCATTGGGCAAATATGTATTCCTGACAGTTGCCCTGTTTGTGGTACAAGTATTGTTGGGTGGTCTGACTGCGCACTATACCGTCGAAGGTCAAGGTTTCTACGGCATTGACGAAGCACTGGGCTTCGAAATGTCCGATTGGTTCCCTTATGCCTTGACCCGTACTTGGCACCTTCAATCCGCCATCTTCTGGATTGCAACCGGTTTCCTGACAGCAGGTCTGTTCTTGGCTCCGATTGTGAACGGCGGTAAAGATCCCAAGTTCCAACGTGCCGGTGTGAACTTCCTGTACATCGCCCTGTTCATCGTAGTCGGCGGTTCTTACGCAGGTAACTTCTTTGCTTTGACTCACATCATTCCACCCGAGCTGAACTTCTGGTTCGGCCACCAAGGTTACGAATACCTTGATTTGGGTCGCTTCTGGCAACTCCTGTTGATGGTCGGTCTGTTGTTGTGGCTGTTCCTGATGTTGCGTTGTACTATCTCTGCCTTTAAAGAGAAAGGCGTGGATAAAAACCTGCTGGCGATCTTTGTTGCTTCCATGGTTGGTGTTGGTGTGTTCTACGCACCGGGCCTGTTCTATGGTGAGAAATCTCCGATTGCTGTAATGGAATACTGGCGCTGGTGGGTGGTTCACCTGTGGGTGGAAGGTTTCTTCGAAGTGTTCGCTACCGCTGCCTTCGCATTTATCTTCTACAACATGGGCTTTGTCCGCCGTAGTACCGCTACTGCTTCTACCCTGGCTGCAGGTGCTATCTTCATGCTGGGCGGTATCCCGGGTACGTTGCACCACTTGTATTTCTCCGGCTCTACTTCTGCTTCTATGGCAATCGGTGCCTGCTTCTCCGCTTTGGAGGTAGTACCGCTGGTATTGCTGGGCCGTGAAGCATACGAACACTGGTCTTACCAACACTTGTCCGATTGGGCGAAACGTTTGCGTTGGCCGCTGATGTGCTTCGTTGCAGTCGCCTTCTGGAACATGATTGGTGCCGGTGTATTCGGTTTTCTGATTAACCCGCCGATTTCCCTGTTCTATATCCAAGGTTTGAATACTTCTGCTGTTCATGCGCACGCTGCCTTGTTCGGTGTGTACGGTTTCTTGGCTCTGGGCTTCGTATTGCTGGTTGCCCGTTATTTGAAACCGAACGTGCAGTTTGACGACAAGTTGATGACTTGGGGCTTCTGGTTGCTCAATGGCGGTTTGGTCGGCATGATTGTCATCAGCCTGCTGCCTGTCGGTGCTATTCAAGCATATGCCTCTATTACTCACGGTTTGTGGTATGCACGTAGTGAAGAATTCCTGCAAATGGAAATCCTCGATACCTTGCGTTGGGTACGTACGGCAGCTGACTTGATCTTCATTGGCGGTGCAGTATGCGTTGCTATTCAAGCTACTAAAATTGTATTCAGCCGAGACAAATAAGTTTTAGTTTGAATATTAGAAACTGCACCTGTTATCAGGTGCAGTTTTTTTATGGATAAGATTCTTAATAAAGCGTAAGTCGATGTAGAAATACCGTATTGGTATGATTGGACGTGCTCGGAAGGATTGTAAGATATAGTGTTTTAATTAATGTAAATTGTCATTTTGAAGGACTTATATATATATAAAGAAATTATCCGGTTAAAAATTTCTTGTTGAAATCTGGATTGACGGGGAAAGAAATTGAAATATATGCGAAAAGTGGATATAGGTGGAGTTTTGTTCAATCTGTAACCGGTTGGGACGGGTGTATATCCGTGCATTGTATTTTTTAACACTTATTTGTTAAGAATGCCGTCTGAAGGCTTCAGACGGCATTTTTTTTTGTCTTTCTAATACTGCTATTCTGAAATATCAGTAAGGCTGTTTTCTGTAAATACCGAGAGATCAGGCGGGGGAAGCAGGGTGTCTAAAGTCAGGACAGATGTATCGAGAGTAGGATAACTGTCAAATTCAACCGAATAACCGCCATCACTTCTGCTACGGACTTTGGCGTGCGCACCCAGCGGGAAAGTAATTTTGTCGGCAATATGTCCGAACGGGAAACCTGTCAGCACAGGAATTTTTGCCGTACGCGAAATATGGTTGACCACGGTAGAAAAATCATAAGACGAATCGTATACATCGCGGATATTGCCCATACGGAAATCGCCGAAAATAATGGCGCGTTGTTTGCCCAAAATACCTGAAAGATATAGGGTATTGAGCATACGTTCGATGCGGTATGGTTGTTCGCCGACATCTTCGATGAATAAAATGCCGCCTTGAATATCGGGCATATAGGGGGTACCGGCAAGTGAAGCAAGGACGCTGAGGTTGCCTCCCCACAATATGCCTTCGGTTTCGATATCGGAGCGTTGGATATTAGGAATATCAACAGTCAGGCTGCGTTGGGTTACCCCCTTGATAAAGGCATCCATTGTAAACACGCTGGGGGAGGGTTTGCCGAATTCGCTGTATGCCATCGGACCGGCAAAACTCATCATATTGCCTTTTGCCAAGAGTGCCAGCTGGACGGCGCAAACATCGCTGAAGCCAAAAAACAGCGTACCGCGTTCGCGCATTCTTGCGCCGAGTGAGGCAAAATCGATATGCGGCAGAATGCGTGCCGCACCATAACCGCCGCGCAAACCCATCAGAACTTTCGGCATGGCAACGCGACCGGAAGCGACATCTTGGAAATCGGCGGCACGTTGTGCATCCGTACCGGCAAACCGTTGGAAGCGGCGGCTGCCCGCCTGTTGGTTGGTTACGGTAAAACCGGCATTGTAAAGGCGGGTCAATGCAGTATTGACACGGTTGATGTCTTCGGCAAAGCCTGAGGAGGCGACAATACGCAGAAGATTGTCGGCAGAATTAGAATGGCGTGGTGGTTTGGGGTACACGGTTCGGGCTTTCGTAACAGGGTGAGAGGGCGCGGATGGGGCATTGTTTGAAGCAGGCGCAGTACCGCAAGCCTGGAGCAGTCCCGCGCCTGCGGCGGCGGTGCAGGTTTTCAGGAAACGGCGGCGGGAGGTCGGTTCGGTCATAATTTCCCTTTCATACGGTTTCAGACGGCATCGGCGGGCTTAAAGCAGCTTTTTAAGCTGTTCCGTCCAATCTTGCGGCAGGGTCATACCGTGTTTTCGGACGGGGTTTGCCCAAATCGGCGCAGGGAAAGTCGCATCGTTTTCAAATCGGGCGATAATATGCCAGTGCAGGTGTGGAACGACATTGCCCAAGCTGGCGAGGTTAATCTTGGCCGGTTGAAACACTTGGCGCATGGCGGCCTCGACGTTGTACACCATTTCCATGATTTCATGGCGTTCGGCTGCCGAAAGGTCGGTCATTTCGGCAATATGCTTACGCCAAATGACGCGGCAGAATGCCGGCGAACCGCTGTCGTTATGGACGGCAATGACGCGGAGGTTGGGGGTTTGCAACAAAATATCTTCATCTTGTGCCGTGCAGATGGGACAAGGCTTAGTGTTCATGTTTCTTTATTCCTTAAAGTATCCAAAAAGGCGGCAAAGGGTGTCTTGTTGTTTTAACTTGTCTGTTCGCATTGCCGTCAATTGTACCATTTCATATCCGATTGGTTTTTACAAATTAATGTATGTTTATCGTGGTTGAATTCTTGCAAACAGCATTATTTTACGGTTGCACTCAAGCAGGTGGATACACCGTTAATTGCGGAATAAGGAGTATATGGCAAAAATGCCGTCTGAATCCTGTTGGCGGTTTCAGACGGCATTTTCTTGTCGGTGCGGCACTCAGGAAAACTGCGCCGCGCCACGGTTTGCCAAATCGTCGGCGCGTTCGTTTTCGGCGTGTCCGACGTGTCCTTTAACCCAAGTCCAGCTGACTTGATGCTGCCCAACCAGTGTATCGAGTTCTTTCCACAAATCATCGTTTTTGACGGGCTGTTTGGAGGCGGTTTTCCAGCCGTTGCGCTTCCAACCGTGTATCCAGTTTTCCATGCCGTTTTTGACGTATTGCGAGTCGGTGCAGATGATGACGGTGCAGCGGCGTTTGAGGGATTTCAGTCCTTCGATGACGGCGGTCAGCTCCATGCGGTTGTTGGTAGTTTGCGCTTTGCCGCCGAAAAGTTCTTTTTCGTGGTTGCCGTAGCGCATTAATACGCCCCAGCCGCCCGGGCCGGGATTGCCTTTGCATGAGCCGTCGGTGTAAAGGTAAACGGTTTTGTCCATTATTGTGCCTTTGTGTGTTATCGGACGTGATTATAAGCGGTTTGTGCGCTGTGCCGTCTGAAAGATTGCGGCGGATTAAAATAGGCATATAATGTGCAACTTTATTTTTGAATATGAAGGAGCGGATAGTGGGTCAAAGTGGCGAGTTGTTTTGTTTCGGACAGATGCCTGTATGGAAAGTGGAAAACCTGCCGGAAGTTTTGTTGTCGGGCTATTCGTCTGAGGAAGGGGAGTGGGTCTGCCTGAATGTGTTGCAGGGCGATGTCGAAGTCCGTGCACCAGACGGGTCGGCAGAAGTTTGGTCGGCAGACGGCGGCGATTGTGTGTTTGCGCCGCAGCAGGTGTTTTCTGTCAAACCGAAAACGGACGATGCTGAAATCCGTTTGTCGATGTATTGTGCGGCCGAAGATTATTTCCACAAAAAATACGGCATGAGCGCCACGCATTCTGCAGTGGCGGCGGCTCAGGATACCGTACCTGCGGGCAGGGCGCTCGATATGGGCTGCGGACAGGGACGCAACGCACTGTTTCTCGGTTTGAAGGGATTTGAAGTTACTGCAGTCGATCACAATCCGGCCGCGTTGGCAAACGTGGCGGAGCTGGCAGAGGCGGAGGGTTTGAACGTCCGCACGCTGGAATATGATTTGAATGCCGCTGCTTTACAGGGCGAATTTGATTATATTGTGGCAACAGTGGTGCTGATGTTCCTGATGCCGCAGCGCGTGCCTGACGTGATTGCCGATATGCAGGTGCATACGGCGGCGGGAGGGTACAATTTGATTGTGTCGGCAATGGATACGGCGGATTTCCCCTGTCCGATGCCGTTCCCTTTTAAATTTAAAGAGGGCGAGCTGAAGGATTATTATCGGGATTGGGAGCTGGTCGAATATAAAGAAGAATTGGGTTCTATGCATGCCAAAGATGAAAACGGCAATCCGATACGGTTTAAATTTGTAACCATGCTGGCGAAAAAGCCTGAATAATCCTCAAAAATGCCGTCTGAACATTTTGTTTCAGACGGCATTTTTACGGTTAGTCCCGATAGGCCCAATGATTGACCGGGCCGTGTCCCGCGCCGATTTCCAAAGGGTTTGAGATTGCCGCCGTGATGTAGGCCTTGGCAGTCTGTACGGCTTTGCAAACGTCTAAGCCTTTTGCCAACTCGGCGGTAATGCAGGCGGAAAACGTGCAGCCTGTGCCGTGCGTGTGGGCGGTCGGAAAGCGGAGGCTGTCGAATTCCAGCGTTTCATTTTGCGTAAACAGCCAGTCAGTGCAGTGTCCGCTGCTGCTGCCGTTCAAATGTCCGCCTTTGATAACGACATTTTTTACACCGTAATCAAGCAGGATTTTTGCCGCACGTTCCGCATCTTTACGGTTTTCGATATGCACACCCGTCAAGGCTTCCGCTTCGGGCAGGTTGGGGGTCAATACATCCGTACCGGGAAGCAGCAGCCGCGTCAGTGCTGCAACGGCGGAATCCTGCAACAGCGGTGCTCCGCCTTTGGCAATCATTACAGGATCAAGCACGCGCCTGCCGAAGCTGCAGTGTTTCAGGTTGTCGGCAACGCATTCGATGATTTCCGCTGTGCCGAGCATTCCTATTTTGTAGGCGCGGATGTCGAAGTCTTCCCTGATTGCTTGGATTTGTGCAGTGATGGTTTCGGTCGGGACGAGATGAACTGCCGATACGCCCAAGGTATTTTGCGCGGTAACGGCGGTTATTACGCTGGTGCCGAATACGCCGCGCATCTGAAAAGTTTTCAGGTCTGCCTGTATCCCTGCGCCGCCGCCCGAGTCCGAACCGGCAATTGTCAGGGTTTGGACAAAAGTTTCTTCCATTCTTATGCTCCTGTGCCATTAAAGTATTGAAACAGTTTGGAGGAAAAAGGCAATGCCGCTTGAAAATAAATAAAGCACCATCTGATGGACGGTGCCTGACGCTGCAACACCGGTTTCCTGCCAATCAGGTTCGACGGGTATATTCTCAGTCTTTAAACAGACACCCCGACCGTGTTTGATAATGCTTATCTTATCACAGCCCTTAAGGTATCGGGAAATGCCGGCTAATTGTTTGTTAATCAAAATCCGGACGGTGGGAAAATACTTCTCAGACAATATGACGGTTTGAAAAAGAATGGCGGTAAGATATGAAAAAACCTGCTTGAAACAAGCAGGTTTTTAAATTGGCACGCCCACGGGGATTCGAACCCCGGTTGCCGCCGTGAAAGGGCAGTGTCCTAGGCCTCTAGACGATGGGCGCCTAAGAAGCTGCGCATTCTAGTCAGGTATGGCAGCGTTGTCAATCGTTTCCGCGCGGAAATACGTCGGAAGCAATATGAATTTTAATAACTTTATGATATTCCAAATCATTTATTTTGATTGCGGGATTAGCCAAAAAAACCCATTTTGACCTGGATGAGCTTTTCAAGTTCCTTCAATACGCGCCGGCGAGAAACAAAGAAGATGATGTGGTCCCCGTCTTGAATGCAGGTCTCGGTGTGATGTCCCATAACGACTTCGCCGGTTTCGGCGCGGACGATGGCGGCGATATGGCAGCCGCTCGGCCATTTGATATCGGTAATCCTTCTGCCGACAATGGCAGAGGTGGAAGTATCGCCGTGAACGACGGCTTCGATTGCCTCCGCCGTACCGCGTCTCAGGGGGTGGACGGCAACAATGTCGCCCCGGCGTATATGGGCGAGTATCGAACCGATGGTGATGAGGTGGGGTGAGACGACGATATCGATTTTATTGCCTTCGAGCAGGTTGACATAGCTTGAGCGGTTGACGATGGTAACGACGCGTTTTGCACCGAGGTTTTTTGCCAAGAGGCTGGACATGATGTTGTTTTCATCATCGTTGGTGAGGGCACAGAAGACGTCTATTTCGTCGATATATTCGTCGTCAAGCAGGGTTTCATCGGTTGCCGATCCTTGTAGGACTAATGTGTTGTCGAGGTTTTCTGCTATCCATTCGGCGCGCCGGGGGTTATATTCGATAATTTTGATGTCGTACTTGGATTCAAGCTGTTTGGCTAGGCGGTAACCGATATTGCCGCCGCCGGCAATCATAATGCGGCGGGTACGGGCTTCTTTGGGGCGAAGTTCGCGCATGATGGTGTTGACGCTGTCGGTTGCTGCGGCAAACAGGATTTCGTCTCCTTCGATAATGACGGTTTGCGGCATAGGGACGATAAGTCGGTTGTTGCGGTAGATGGCGCAGATTTGACAGTCGGCGTTTTCGGGCAGGTGTTGTGTGATGTCGGCAATTTCGCGGTTGACGAGCAGCCCGCCCTGACGTGCCTGTACGATGACCATGCGGACTTTGTCGTCGGCAAAATTGAGAACCTGTAATGCGCTGGTGTAATTTAAAAGGCCGGCGAGCTGTTCGGTAACGAGTTGTTCAGGGCTGATGGTTTCCGTAATGCCGAATATGGAGAGGCTGCCGTTTTCGTTTTCTTCGATTTTCGGATTGCTGTATTCAATATATTCGCTGGAGCGGACACGGGCGATACGGCCTGGGATGTTGAACAGGTCGGCGGCAACTTTGCAGGCAACGATATTAGTCTCGTCATTCCGTGTCAGTGCAAGCAGCAGGTCGGCATCCGCCGCTCCGGCGCGTTCGAGGGTAAGGGGGGATGCTCCGTTGCCGACAACGGTTTGGACATCAAGCCGGCCGTTGATTTTCTGCAGGGCTTTTTCATCAATATCGATGACGGTAACGTCGTTGCTGGGAGTGGCGGCAAGGTTTTGTGCGATGGTCGAACCAACCTGACCGCTGCCTAGGATAAGGATTTTCACGGCGATATAGTGTTGGGAATGTGGGAATGTGATTGTATACCAAATAATGGTAGAAATGCCGTCTGAACACGGGTTTGTGTTCAGACGGCATGGATTATGGTTGTTTCAATCAGGACTCGACGGGGATGATGCCGATTTTTGCCTGCCATTTGCGCGGTGCGGTGGCGTGGATGGATTCGCCTTTGCTGTCCACGGCGACGGTTACGGGCATGTCTTTGACTTCAAACTCGTAAACCGCTTCCATGCCCAATTCGGGGAACGCCAAGACTTTGGAAGATTTGATGGCTTTTGCCACGAGGTATGCCGCGCCGCCGACTGCCATGAGGTACACGGCTTTGTTGTCGGCGATGGCTTCGCAGGTGGCCGCGCCGCGCTCGGATTTGCCGATCATGCCCAAGAGGCCGGTTTGTTCGAGCATTTGGCGGGTAAATTTGTCCATGCGGGTGGCTGTGGTCGGACCTGCTGGGCCGACGACTTCATCGCCGACCGGATCGACGGGGCCGACGTAGTAAATCAGGCGGTTGGTGAAATCGACGGGCAATTCTTCGCCTTTGTTGAGCATATCGACGAGACGTTTGTGTGCGGCATCGCGGCCGGTGAGGATTTTGCCGTTCAGCAGCAATACGTCGCCGGTTTTCCAGCTGGCGACTTCTTCTTTGGTCAGTTTGTCGACATCGATGCGTTTGCCGTTGTCGGGGCTGTAAGTCAAATCGGGCCAGTCTTCGACGCGCGGCGGGGTCAGTTCGACCGGACCTGAGCCGTCCAATTCAAACTCGACGTGGCGGGTGGCGGCGCAGTTCGGAATCATAGCAATCGGCTTAGAAGCGGCATGGGTCGGGTAATCGAGGATTTTGACATCCAACACGGTGGTCAGACCGCCCAAACCTTGTGCGCCGATGCCCAGCGCGTTGACTTTTTCAAAGAGTTCGAGGCGCAGGGCTTCGGTGGTGGACAATTCTGCGCCGGACGCGGCTTTTTCCTGCAACTCTTGAATGTCGATGTGGCTCATCAAGGATTCTTTCGCCATCAGTACGGCTTTTTCGGGCGTACCGCCGATGCCGATGCCCAAGATGCCGGGAGGACACCAGCCCGCGCCCATGGTCGGGATGGTTTTCAGCACCCAATCAACGATGTTGTCGGAAGGATTGAGCATGGCGAGTTTAGATTTGTTTTCAGAGCCGCCACCTTTTGCCGCGCAGGTTACTTCGACTTTGTCGCCCGGTACGATGCTCATATGAATGACGGCGGGGGTGTTGTCTTTGGTATTTTGGCGTTTGCCGGCCGGGTCGGCGAGAACGGAAGCGCGCAGCGTATTGCCTTCCCAAGTGTAGGCGCGGCGTACACCTTCGTTAACCATCTCTTCCACGCTCATGTCCGCATCCCATTGGACGTTCATGCCGACTTTGAGGAAGACGGTTGCGATACCGGTATCTTGGCAGATGGGGCGGTTGTTTTCCGCACACATGCGGCTGTTGACCAAAATCTGTGTCATCGCGTCTTTGGCGGCAGGATTTTCTTCCTTCTGCCACGCCTTATAAAGCGCGTCGATGTAGTCTTTCGGATGGTAGTAGCTGATGAATTGGAAGGCATCGCAGATACTTTGGATAAAGTCTTCTTGCTTGATGACGGTCATGATTGTGTTCCTTTTCAAAGTTATGGTAGCAGGTGGTTTGGCTTTTGTTTTAAAACGTATGGCGTAGATTGTTCATTTGAAATGTAATCGTGCCGGCAGTTATATGGTAAGGCAATGTAAAAATGATAATATTCTGATTTTAATGACCTGCCGCGATGCCGGTTTCAAGCCTGTGATTTACGGCTTAAACTTTGCCGACATGGCGAAACAGCAGAAGGCAGGTTTTATTACGGGCTTGCCCTAAATTTGATTTTCAGTACCGGCGGCGTTATTTTACGGGAATTTCCAAGCTATTGGGCGTAGTCTACAATAGTTTGGCGGATGAGCAAAGTTGCCCGTATATCTTATTTCGTGTTTTCAGACGGCATGGTTGGGAAAGATATGAATGAACCTTATTCAGGGGATGGTATATGCGGTTTTATTTGAAATGGGTGCACTCTCTGTTTCTTATGAGAAATGCCGTCTGAAACGGTTTCAGACGGCATTTTGTTTAGACGGGGGTTATTTTGCGGCCTGTTCGCCTTCTTTTGCAAAATATTTGGCGTAGATTTTGTCGTATTCGCCGCTTTCACGTACTTTTTTCAACGCATCGTTCATTACTTTTAAGGTTTCCCCGTCGCCTTTGCGTACCGCGATACCGTAGTGTTCGGTAGTGAAGTCGGGCAGGGTGACGAAGTCCATTCCTTTGGTCGGATTGTTTTTCACATAATTGGCAATGACCGCGCTGTCGCTGACTACGGAATCCAAGCCGCCGTTTTCCAGTTCTTTGATAATCAGGGGAACGTTTTCAAAGCGCGCGATTTTCGGATTGTCGCTGCCCAAGAGTTTGGATACGGAGAAATCGCCCGTGTAGCCGGTTACCACGCCGACTTTGTTCATGTTTTTCAAATCGTCGGAAGAAGATATTTTTTTACCTTTCGGAACCAAGACGACTTGGGTGATTTCAAAATACGGATCGCTGAAGTCCATAGACTGTTTGCGGTCGTCGGTAATGGTAACACCCGACATGACGACGTCCGCATCGCCGTTGTTCAAAGCGGGAAAGAGGCTGTCCCAAGGCTGGTGTTTGAATTCGATTTTAAAATTGCCTTCCTTTGCCATCGCATTCATCAAATCCACATCAAAACCTTCGACATCGCCTTTTGAGTCTAAAGATTCAAAAGGGGCAAACTCGGCGTTAGAAGCCACGCGGTAAACTTTGCCGGTGTTTGCGGCAGGTGAGGCGGCATCTTTGCTTTGACCGCCGCAGGCAGACAGCGTGAGCGCGGAACAGGCAATGGCGGCGGCAATCCATTTTTTCATATTCATCAATATTCCTTTCAGTAATAAAAAAGCCTAAAAGGTCAGTTTAACATAAAATTAACGTTCCTTTTCACGGAAAAACGCATAAGTAACGTCGTGGAACAAATCCGTATGCGGGCTGTCCTCATAGCTCAATTCTGCCAAGGCGTCCTCAAAAGCAAGCTGAATCGACTCGACCGCGACTTCGGCGGTGTCTGCGGGAAGGGCGCGGATCAGGGCTTTGAAGGCGGTGGACAGGACGTGGTTCTGCATACGCAGCACATCGTTTGCCTCTTCCAGATATTCCAAACGCTGTTCGATACTGCTCATGATGGATCCTTATGAATCTGTTAAAATGCGCCATTATATCAAACTGCGCTTTGGGCGCGAGTTTGCCCGCCTGCAAAGATTAAGAACCGGAAGCCGAAAAAATGGATACAAACAATCAGGATAAAGAGCCGAATTGGGAAAAACGCCTGGAAAACCTGCGTCAGACGCGCCGTATGAATACTGCGCCTGCCTATGCACCGCTGACCAAACCTTCTGAAGCCGGAAAGGAAGAGCCCATACCTAAATTGGACGATGCAAACCGAGACCGTGTGTTAAAGGCGTATCTGAAGAAATGGCAGGAAGAACACAACAGCGCCGTTGCCGATTGCGGAGAAGAAGTTGAAACCGACCCGATGGTCATTCTTCAGGAAAACTGGCTCAATGCACAGGCTTCCCTGCAAATGTCGGTTTCGGAAAAACACATCGAATCGCAGCGGAAAATCTGGTTCAATGCAAAAAAAGACAGTGTCGAATTTGAAACCGCACAGATTGAGGGTGAGGAAAACGCCGACGAGTCAGAGTCCGGCATGAATGAGCAGGCGGTTTCGGAAAACGGGGAAAACGATGAGGAAGAAACGTTGATGCCCGTTTGTCTTAATATTCTGAATCCGAAAGCCGTCAACCGGCGCGAAGTGTTCTGCCTGTCCGAACAGGAGCTGACCGAGCGGCTGATTAAACGCCTGCGCCCACATCTGACTGATACCGTCAACGGCATTATCCGTACGGCGGTGCAGAAGCAGATGGCGCTCTTTACTTATCAGCTCCAGCAAATGCTGCACGAGCAGGCGGGTGCGGTAGTCGAAGACGTGTTGGAACACGATATCCGCAAAATCCTCAACGACATCAAGTACGAATTAAAATACAAACGCTGACTGTCATGCCGTCTGAAAGCCGTGTTCAGACGGCATTTGCATTCTCATCCGACTTGAAAGCCTCATGGAACAGGCGCAAAATATTAATAAATTAAACAACGGGTGCACGCCCCGTTGCCGAACGGACAAAACCGAGGAATTACCGATGAGCAAAAAACTCCACCCGCAGACGCTCGCCATACGCGGCGGCAAAGAACAAACCGAATACCGCGAACACAATCAGGCCTTGTTTCTGACCAGCAGCTTCATGTGGGACAACGCCCAACACGCTGCCGATTTGTTTTCAAAAAAAATCAAAGGGTTCACTTATACCCGTACTGCCAATCCGACCATCGCGGCCTTTGAAAAACGCATTGCCGCTTTGGAAGGTGCGGAACGCGCGGTCGCCACTTCGACCGGCATGTCCGCGATTCAGGCAGCGTTTTTCACCTTCCTGCAGGCGGGCGACCATGTGATTTCCAGCCGCAGCCTGTTCGGCACGACCGTCGGCTTTATCAATAACATCGTTACTAAATTCGGCATCGAAGTGAGCCATGTGTCGCCGACTGATATAAACGAATGGAAAGCCGCCGTCAAAGCCAACACCAAACTGTTGTTTTTGGAAACGCCGTCCAACCCCTTGGGCGAAGTGGCCGACTTGGAAGCCTTGGCGGAATTGGCGCACGGCATCGGCGCGCTCTTGGTGGTGGACAACAGCCTGCTGTCGCCAGTCGGATCGCAGCCTTTGAAACACGGTGCGGATATTTCCGTTTCCTCCGCGACCAAAGCCATAGACGGACACGGACGCGTGATGGGCGGCGTGTTGGCGGGTTCGGAAGAGCTGATGGCGCAGGTCGCCATGTATTGCAACTCTTGCGGGCTGGCAATGTCGCCGTTTAACGCGTGGCAGTTGTTGAGCGGCGTAGAAACCCTGTCGCTGCGTATGGAAAAACAGTTCGACAACGCCCTGAAAATCGCACAATGGCTGCAAGCGCAGCCGCAGGTTCAAGCCGTGTACTACACCGGATTGCCCGATCATCCGCAGGCGGCGCTTATCCGCAAACAGCAAAACGGCGGCGGTATCGTCATCGGCTTTGAAGTTGCTGATCAAGAAGCGGCGTGGAAAGTTGTGGACGGTGTGGAACTCTTTTCCCGCACCGCCAACCTTGGCGATGTGCGCTCGACCATTACCCACCCGTGGACAACCACGCATGGCAGGATGCAGCCCGAAGAAAAACTCGCCGCTGGTATCCGCCCCGGATTGGTGCGCCTGTCGGTCGGTTTGGAATATGTTGACGACCTCGTCGATGATTTGAAACAGGCACTCGCACGCTGATTGCGTGTTTCAGACGGCATTGGCAGGGAAACACGGCAAATGCCGTCTGAAACCGTTATCTCACTATGGCATACACATCAACAATAGGAAAAAATATGGATGAAGCGGTTTTTGCCGATTGGGCGTTGAAAATCTGCCTGACCGGCTTGATTATTTTTTTAGGTTTTATCGTTTGGAATTTGGGCAAGGAGTCTAAAGCGGGCAAATTCGGCATCGCCATTTTGTTTTTGGTCTTGGGCTTAGGCGTGTTCGGTTTTGTGTTCAAAGAGTTATTGATTAAGTTTTTGGTATTGCCTAAATAGGTTTGCTGTCTGTCAAAATGCCGTCTGAAACGCAGGGTTTCAGACGGCATTTTTTATCAGGGCTTGAAGGGGTGTTATCCGTTGTCCGGTTCGTAGGGCAGGTAAACGTCGAAGCGGGTGCTTTTGCCTGTGTATTGGTAGGCGGGGGTTTGCCCTGCAAGCAATCCGCCGAGGCGGGGGCGTTTGACGACGACGCGTTTTTTTGCAGTCTGTCGGGCGGTATGGAGGAGGACGGCCTCATCTTGCGCCTCGCCGACGAGCCGGTGGAAGTAGGCCATTTCTTTTTTAACGGCGGCACTTTTGCGGCGTTCGGGATACATGGGGTCGAGATAGACGATGTCGGGTTTGCCTTGTGTTTGAACAAGTGCGGACATTTGTTCGGCGGCGTTGCCGAAATGGAGGTTGATGCGCGCGGCGGTGTCTTGCGTTTCGGGATTGAGGAGGGCGCGGCGGATGCCGTCTGAAAGCAGGCAGGCGACGGCGGGATGTTGCTCGAAGGCGGTAACGGTCAGTCCGAGCGAGGCGAGGACGAAGCTGTCGCGCCCCAATCCTGCGGTTGCATCCCATACGGTGGGTTTGACGGTATGGTTGACGGCTTTGGCGATGAGTTCGCCTCCGCCTTTTGTGCGCCGATATTGTGCGGCTCCCGAGGCAAAGTCGACGATGACGCTGCTTTTTTCCCCGACAAGCCTGAGGCTGACGGTATCGTGTTCGGCAAGGAGGTAACTGCCTTGTTCGGGCGGTTGGGAAACGGGCATGAGGGGGAATGCCCGTATCAGGGCGCGGACGGTTTCGGTGGCGGTGTTATCAATAAGGATGTCGGTCATGGCAGTTTTGTTTGTTCGGAAGCAAGGGGCGGTACCCGCTTTGCCGTATGTCGCTTCATGCAGCGTTTTGTCCGGATTGGCGGGCTGTTGTTTTTCCGTCAGCCGATGTTGAGGCGTTCCATACGGTAGCGCATGGAACGGAAGCTGATGCCCAAGCGTTTGGCGGCCTGCGTGCGGTTGCCTTCGGTTTGTTTGAGGACTTGTTCGATGATGTCGCGTTCGATTTTGTCGAGATAGTCCTGTATCTGCATGGTATCGGGGTCGAACGGGAGAAGGCGGGACGGTGCGGCGGCTGTTTCAGACGGCAAGGTATCGGCAACGGGGACGGCGGTTTCCGTCCGGATGGGTTTGTGGCGCACATCTTGGATTTGCAGGTCGTCGATTTGCACGGTATGTCCGACGCACAGGGCGACGGCGCGTTCGAGGATGTTTTCGAGTTCGCGGAAATTGCCCGGATAACTGTAATTCAGGAGCATCTGTTGCGCGGCGGGGGAGAGTGTGTAAGGCAGGTTGTTGTGGCTGTGTTTGTACAGGAGGTAGGGGATGAGCAGCTTCAAATCTTCGCGCATTTCACGCAGGGACGGCATATTGAGGCTGACGACATTGAGGCGGTAATACAGGTCTTGGCGGAATGCGCCGCTTTCGACAAGGGCTTCGAGGTTTTTGTGGGTGGCACAGACGATGCGGACATCGACGGGCTGCTCGGTCGCGTCGCCGATACGGCGCACGGCTTTTTCTTGAATTGCGCGCAAGAGTTTGACCTGCATGGAAAGGGGCAGGTCGGCCACTTCGTCAAGGAAGAGCGTACCGCCGTCGGCATGGCGGAAGAAACCGGCATGGTCTTTGTCGGCACCGGTAAAGCTGCCTTTGCGGTAGCCGAAAAATTCGCTTTCCATGAGGTTTTCGGGAATTGCACCGCAGTTGACGGCGACGAAGGGTTTGCCCGCGCGGTCGGACAGTTCGTGTATGGTGCGTGCCGCCTGTTCCTTACCTGTACCGGACTCGCCGGAAATATAGACGGGTACGCCGCTGGGCGCAAGGCGGCGGATGAGGTGGCGGACTTCAACCATCTGCGGAGAGCTGCCGAGCAGGCGGGGCATATCGGGTTCTGCATAAGGGACGCCGACCGGTACCGAAGGTGCCGTTTCGGGGCGTTCAGACGGCATGGGGTATGGAGAGGGCGGTTCCGACGGAACGGGCGGTTCGGGAATTTTGTTTTGGTGTTCGGAAACGGAAACGGCAGATTTGACGAGGGAGCGGAGCTGCGCGAGGGTAATCGGCTTTTGGATGTAGTCGAACGCGCCGCAACGCAGGGCTTCCTGTGCCTGATCGGCATTGCCAAAGGCGGTGATGACGGCAACCGGCGTATCGAGTAGGCGGCTGTTGATGTGTTGGACGACTTCGAGCCCGGAGCCGTCCGGCATACGCATATCGGTCAGGACGAGCGAATAGCGTTGGTTGTCGAGCTTGTTTTTGGCTTCGGTAACGCCTGACGCGGTATGGACGCGCAACCCCATTTTCATCAGGGTCATTTCCATCAGGTCGAGAATATCGGTTTCGTCATCGACGACGAGGACGGGATGTTGCAGTTCAGTCATGGCTTTCTTCCGGTAATGTGAGTTCGAAACATTTGGCTTCCGGCAGGTAGGTCAAATCACCGAAGTTGGCATGTGCCAGTTCACGGGCGACATACAGCCCCAGTCCGGTTCCGTTTTTCGCCGTGGTGTAAAAGGGTTCGAACAAGTGTTCCCGCACTTCGGGCGGAACACCGCCGCCGTCGTCGGCAAACAGGATGCTGATGGTGTTTTTTTGCGCCGGCCGGACAACGACGGTAATCGAGCCGCTACGTTTGCTGCTGTGCCGCCATGCGTTGTTGCACAGGTTCCACATGATTTGCCTCAGGTGGGCGGAATCGAAATAGGCGGTCAGGTGATTGCCCTGCATATCCAGGCGGATGCAGCCGACGGCATCGGGATTGTTGAGCAGGAATTCCTGTTTGAAGCCTATCCAAAACTGCATCAGGTCGATGGCTTCGCGCTCGGTTTTGTTGCTTTTGTTGAGCGAGGAGATGTCTTCGAGCATTTTGTCGATACGGCGGACGTTGCCGTCGATGATTTCGCAAAGTTTGACCTTGAACGGGTCGGTTTCTTCTTCCTCTGCATTTTCGCGCAACAGGTCGTTCGCATGGCGGATGGCGGACATGGGGTTGCGGATTTCGTGGGCGAGGTTGGCGGTCAGTTGTCCGAGTGCGGCAAGTTTGACGGACAGGGCTTCCGACTGGATTTCGTTTTGGGGGCGGATATAGAGGACGAGCAGGTTGTTTTGCTCTTTGTTCATCGGTATGGCGCGGACGCGGGCGGTCAGTTCGGGCGTGTCGATATGGCGTTCGAAGGTGCGTGAGGATGTTTTATCCCATAAGACGGCGACAGGGTCGAACAGGGAGATATGCTGTCCGATTTCAAGCATGGGGAGCAGATCTTTTGCCTTTTTATTGAACAGTATGGTCTGATGCTCGACGTTGATGACGACGACCGCTTCCTGAACGCGGTTGAGCACGATTTGGTTCAAGCCCTTGAGGCGGCGGTAGGCAACGTGGTTTTCATGGGCAAGTTTGCCGGCACGGTCGATGTATCTGACCGACAGCGAGGCAATCATGGCGACGAAATAGGAGCCTGCTACGAGGATAGAGGTGTGGGCGATGGTTTTTGCATCCAGAATCAGCGGATACATATTGATATTGCTGTCTGCAAGGGCATTCAATATCAGTAGGATGGATGCGTAGCTGGCATAGAGCAGGGGATAATGCCCGTAACTGAGCAGGCAGGAGCTGACCACGAAGGGCAGAATCAGGATGCCGAAACCTGAATCGATGCCGCCGAACAGGTAGGTCAGTATGCCGATTAAGGTAATGTCGGCTACGGCGCTGAAACTCGGTATCCTCAAAGCCTGCCATTGCCAGTGCGGATTGAGGATAGAAAAGAAAATCATCCAGCAGGCAATGGCGAGCCACAAGTAAAATGCCCATGTCGTCCATGTGGTGTGCAGGTTTTCATGTCCGCCGACCTCCAACCCGAAGATATGCATAATCAGCAGAGGGAGGACAATGGCGATGCGGGCGATGTTGATCAGATTGGGGATCCGGTCTTTGAGTTTCTCAAGTTCGCGGGTATTGTAAATCACCATAATATGTGCGGAATCGGGTTTATTTCGGGGAAGAAAGCTGTTTCAGGCTGCCCGATATGGGTAATAGTTTGCCTTTTTTGCCGCGTTTTGCCTCAAGCAGGGAGACGGAGATCCGGTCTTTGTGTACCGCGCCGCGTTTGCCTTCGCTTTCAATCAGGATTTCCGTTTCGGAGGAAACGCCGGTATGCGTCATCGATTCGCCGGTGTTTAATCCGATGATTTGCAGTCCTTTGCCTTTCGGCATGATTTTCAATTCGCCGATGGGGAAGGCGATGGCGCGGTTTTGATTGGTGGCGGCAATGATTTTGCAGTCAGGATTGATGAGCGAGGAGGCATAGACGGCAACCGGAGGCAGGATGGTTTCGCCGCTGTCCACGGTCATCACCACTTTGCCCGCTTTCACGCGCCCAACCATATCGGCCAACTTGGCGATGAAGCCGTAGCCGCCGCTGCCTGAGAGCAGGTAGTGCTGTTCGGGTTGTCCGGTGAGCATGGCGACGGGTTTCGCGCCGTTTTGCAGCTCGATTAACGATGAAACCGGCACGCCGTCGCCGCGTCCGCCGGGGATTTCGGCGGCATCGAGCGTGTAGGTTCTGCCCAATGAATCTAGGATGACGACGGGTAAAACAGTACGGCCTTCGAGGGTTTGTTTGAGGCGGTCGCCTTCTTTGAATGCGGTTTGGCTCAAATCAAGGTTGTGTCCGGCCCGGCTGCGTATCCACCCTTTTTCCGACAGAATCAGCGTGATGGGTTCGTCGGCGGTGGTCTGCGTCAGCACGGCGCGTCCGGCTTCTTCCACCAGCGTGCGGCGCGCGTCGCCGAACTGTTTCATGTCCGTCTGCATCTCTTTGATAATCAGCTTGCGTTTTTCGTTTTCATCGCCCAAAAGGATATTCAGACGACCCTGTTCCTCACTCAATTCGTTCAATTCTTTTTCGAGTTTGAAACCTTCCAAACGCGCCAACTGACGCAGGCGGATTTCCAAAATATCTTCGGCTTGGATTTCGGTCAGCCCGAACGCCGCCATCAAATCGGCTTTCGGGTCGTCTGATTCGCGGATGACTTTAATCACTTCGTCAATGTGCAGAAAGACTTTCAGACGACCTTCAAGGATGTGCAGCCGTTTTTCCACTTGGTTCAAACGGAATTTCAGACGACGTGTTACGGTTACGACGCGGAAATCCAACCATTCCTGCAAAATCGTTTTCAGGTTTTTCTGCGCAGGGCGGTTGTCCAGCCCCATCATCACCAAGTTCACGGACACATTGCCTTCCAGCGAAGTCTGCGCCATCAGCGTGTTGATGAAGGTATCGGTATCGATGCGGCTGGATTTCGGCTCGAACACCAGACGCACGGGATGTTCGCCGTCGGATTCGTCGCGCACGCGGTCGATTAAATCCAGCATCAGCTTTTTGGTGTTGAGCTGGTCTTGGTTGAGCTGCTTTTTGCCTGCCTTCGGTTTCGGGTTGGTCTGTTCTTCGATTTCGGCAAGGATTTTGGCGGAATTGGCGTTCGGCGGCAGCTCGGTCACAATCACGCGCCATTGCCCGCGCGCCAGCTTCTCGATTTCGTAACGCGCACGCACGCGAACGCTGCCTTTGCCGGTTTCGTAAATCCGGCGCAATTCGTCCTCCGGCGTGATGATTTGACCGCCGCCGGCAAAATCGGGCGCGGGAATATATTGCATCAGGTCGACGGTTTCCAGCGTCGGCTTCTTCAACAGCGCAATCGCCGCTTGCGTGACTTCGTTCAAATTGTGCGACGGAATTTCGGTCGCCATGCCCACCGCGATGCCTGATGCGCCGTTGAGCAACACCATAGGCAGGCGGGCGGGCAGGTACAGCGGTTCGTCAAACGCGCCGTCGTAGTTCGGCACGAAATCCACCGTCCCCTGATTGATTTCGGACAACAGCAATTCCGCAATCGGCGTCAGCCGCGCTTCGGTGTAACGCATCGCCGCCGCCCCGTCGCCGTCGCGCGAACCGAAGTTGCCGATGCCGTCGATTAAGGGGTAGCGCAAGGTAAAATCCTGAGCCATCCGCACCATCGCTTCATAGGCGGAACTGTCGCCGTGCGGATGGTATTTACCCAAAATCTCGCCGACCACGCGCGCCGACTTCACCGGCTTCGCGCCCGCCGTCAAACCCATATCGCGCATGGCAAACAAAATGCGCCGCTGCACGGGCTTCTGACCGTCTGAAACTTCAGGTAACGCACGGCCTTTGACCACGCTCATGGCGTATTCGAGATAGGCGCGTTCGGCGTATTGACCGAGCATCAGCGTATTGGAATCGGTATGGGAAGCGTGCGGTTGCGTATTCATTGTGTATGC
The DNA here is from genome assembly GCF_014596375.1 of Neisseria sp. RH3002v2f. Lineage (NCBI taxonomy): Bacteria > Pseudomonadati > Pseudomonadota > Betaproteobacteria > Neisseriales > Neisseriaceae > Neisseria > Neisseria sp. RH3002v2f. The sequence continues at coordinate 126,869 of NZ_MAYZ01000022.1, read as the reverse complement.
GGAATGTAAAGCAAAGGACATTATTGTAAATCAAAACGGCAAACCATAGTGGGTACCGTGTCTAAATCTGAATCAAATACGGGAAATGTGAAAATATGTTATAAATAAGGCTTTCCCACTTTCACACATTGGAGACGATATGGAATTGGTATTTATCCGCCACGGACAAAGCGAATGGAACGCGAAAAACCTGTTTACAGGCTGGCGCGACGTGAAGCTGAGCGAGCAGGGGCTTGCCGAGGCTGCCGCTGCCGGTAAAAAACTGAAAGAAAACGGCTATGAGTTCGACATCGCCTTCACATCCGTCCTGACCCGCGCGATTAAAACCTGCAACATCGTTTTGGAAGAATCCGACCAACTGTTCGTACCGCAAATCAAAACATGGCGGCTGAACGAACGCCACTACGGCCAACTGCAAGGTCTGGACAAAAAACAAACCGCCGAAAAATACGGCGACGAGCAAGTCCGCATCTGGCGGCGCAGCTACGACACCCTGCCGCCGCTTTTGGACAAAGACGATGAGTTTTCCGCACACAAAGACCGCCGCTATGCCCATCTGCCTGCCGATGTTATCCCCGACGGCGAAAACCTGAAAGTAACGCTGGAGCGCGTATTGCCGTTTTGGGAAGACCAAATCGCCCCCGCGATTTTGAGCGGCAAACGCGTTTTGGTAGCGGCGCACGGCAACTCCCTGCGCGCGCTGGCAAAACACATCGAGGGCATTTCCGACGAAGACATCATGGGCTTGGAAATCCCGACCGGTCAGCCGCTGGTGTACAAATTAGACGACAACTTGAAAGTCATCGAAAAATTCTACCTGTAAGGGTTTGAAATAAAAAATGCCGTCTGAAGCCCAGCGTTTCAGACGGCATTTTTGACAAGGCGGCAAAACGCATCAGCCGCGTACCAAGAAACGCCCCGTCGCTATCCGGTGCAGCGTACCGGCAAGCAGCAGCGCCACGCCTGCCGATCCGGCAGCGGCAAGCGTCAGCCCCAAGCCCGACAATACGCCGGAAGCCGCCAGATGCAGGCCGCATCCCGCCATTGCCGCGAAACCGAATGAAAATCCCCAAAAGCTCATCGTAAAACCGCCTTCCCAAAACCAGCGGGTCAGGCGCAGCAAGAACAAAAGCTGCAGGCAGCCGTAGCCGATTAATGCCAACGAAAAACCGTCGATTTTACCGCCGACGGCAAAATACGCGCCGCAGCCGACAAAGGCGGGCGCAAGCTGGATGCCGACCACGCCGCGCGCCGCCGTGCCGACCGGTGCCGCCGTGCGCAGCCTGCCCAAGATGGAGGCTTCCAAGCTCAGCCAGGAAAACATACCCGCGCCGAAAAACAAAGCCGCATAATCATGATGTCCCAACGCCGCCAGAGATGACGCACTGACAAAATTTGTCGCCACCGTAGGCAGGTAAATAATCGGCGTCGTCGCCTCCAAGGAATGCAGGCCGCGCCACAGACCTGCCGCCCGATACATCGAAAACGCCAACTGTCCGGCAACGCCGGCATAAATTAGGACTGCCGCCGCGCCTGCCTGATAGGGCTTCAGCGTGAGTCCCTCCAGCATAGCGGTAATCGGAATCGCGCTGATGAAGCAGCATTGCACCAAGTCCCGCAAATCAGACAAAAAATCGTTTCGGTACGCAAATATTTTGATCAAGTATGCCGCTACCAGCAAAAGCCAGACGACCGAAGCCGCCGCAAGCAGCGATTCGGCGGCCAAGGCGGGCAGCAGCCCGACAGACGCGCCGTAACGCCACGACAGCCCCAAGGCAAACAAGCCCAGCGCAATGCTGAAATAACTCAAAGGAATCGGAAATTTCTTAGATGCAGACATAAACACCCTTCAGACGGCATGCCGTCGTAACTTACAGATAAAATTGAGTATGATATAAAAAACAGGCAGGCAGAGAATGACGTATCCGTATCGGCATATTGCCGTTTTGTCTCATTGCGCCCGATGTCGGAAGCGGTTGCCGCATCGGGCGCGCGTTTTTTGCGGTGCAGCGTGATTCGGATGCAGGGGAAACGAATCAGTAACCGTATTAACCGAAGGGTGGGCTTCAGCCCACCAATTAATAATCGAAAATGAAGGAAAACGGTGGGCTGAAGCCCACACTACGCAACTGAAATAACCCGCCCCGCAGCAAATTCGGGGGTGCGGCACAAAGTGCAGCCGTTGTGCGATTTGTTGCGGCGAAAGCGCCCAGTTACTCAAAGGAATCAGCAGCGTGAATGCCAGTTGGTACGGGAAGATTTTGCCTTTTTGCGTGAGTCCCTGCCAAATGCTTTTGAGCGTCTTAAACATGGGGATTCCTTTGGGTAATGTTGTTTTGCATTGTGCCTACACAATATACAGTATAAAAATAGTGTGCGTTTTTTCCAATCATCACAAAAAGCAGCCTGCACTTCGATTTTTGAATGTGCAGGCTGCTTTCGATAGAGAGAGGCCGTCTGAAAATTATTTTTCAGACGACCTTTGATATTACAGGTGATATGAGGATTTCGTTGGACTATGAACCAAGCTGCGTTTGCTGCCGACCGGATTACGACATGGTTTGGAATCATTCGGTAACAATAAAAACCGCGTGCGTGCGTACCGCACACACTCTACACCTCAATCTTAAGGTTTGCGTCGCCCGCAGTAGTAGGGTGTGTGGTGTAGCCACGCACGCAGCTGGCATGGATGCAGGCTACAGCTTGCTCGCCGTTATCAAGTTTTCTGCAGCAGAAGCAGCATTGACCGATGCAGACGGTAATGCTTTGAAACAGGAAGAACTGTTTTTACAGTTGAGAAAGATTGATTGTCAGATGATTGAATAAAAAGCTTAAATATTAGCTTGAAATGAAAACAGAAAGGCAGTCTGAAATTCAGACGGCCTTTGATATTGAGTTTTGTTGGTACATGACCTAAGCTGCGTTTGCTGCTGACTGGATTACGGCATGGTTTGGAATCATTCGGTAGCAACAAAAACCGCGTGCGTGCGTACCGCACACATCCTACACCTTAATCTTAAGGTTTGCGTCGCCCGCAGGTAGGGTGTGTGGCGTAGCCACGCACGCGGTTGGTGTGAATGCAGGCTATGGCTTGCTAATCAGGTGCGTGGTTATATTATTTCAAAAGAAAACTTATAACTAACTGAGACTTAATTATTTCTTATTTTGATTGTTTATAGCTTCACCTTCAACGCTATCAAAAGCCATTCTTGTTTTTGGTTTATAAGACTCAAATGCATATTGTAAGTTAGGACGTTCATCCTTTTGTACAGTAGGCTGACTAGACTGGGAGGATTTTTTCCCAAATGAACTTTGAGCTGTTGGCTGAGTGGACTTTTTTTCTGCCACGATTGTTCCTTAATTTAAATACTTAATTGAAAATAGTAAAGCTGTAGTGCAAGCCATCAAGATAATTGACATATGTACTTTTTTAGCAGCAATACGAATTTTATTTTGTTTCGTATCTATAGATTCTTTCGTTTTATTGATTGCCTCCTGATAACACTGAATCAAATAATGTTTAAATGCGGCACTGTTGCACGCGTTTAATCGGTCTAAATCTTGCTCTAAATTAGGTAATTTCCATGTAGGAACAAAATCCAAGCTATCCGAAAGGAATTTTATGGTTTTGATGCTATAAATCCCTGTAGCTACTAATAAAAACAATAAAATAATTGATAAAAAACTTTTTAATGTAAGCGGATTGGTTTGGAATATTAAGCTATCCATAAGGGAGCTTGCTAATATTGTAAAGAAACCAGCAATAAAAATAGATACGACAACTAAATACTTATTAGTCTTCTCATCTGCTTGCCGTATAGTTTCAATTTGATTGTAATATTCTTGACTTAATGCAGTAATAACGCAATCATGTTTACGTTCCCAATCCTCTAAGTCGGATTTTTTGTCGGATTCATTAGCTGATGTATCTTGATTCTCAACTTGTTCTGTCATAAATATCCTTTATAAATAAATTATTTATTTATTTATTTATTTATTGATCACAGGCTGCCTGAAAACCCACTTTCAGGCAGCCTGCACTTTCCTACATTACAGCTTCTCTTTAACCCAATTTTCAATGCTTGCTAACGCTTCAGGCAGTTTCTCAGCATCAGTACCGCCGGCTTGCGCCAAGTCAGGACGGCCGCCGCCTTTGCCGCCGACTTGTTCGGCTGCAAATTTAACCAGATCGCCTGCTTTGACTTTGCCAGTCAACGGTTTGGATACGCCTGCGCACAGGGAGACTTTGCCGTCGTTGACTGCGGCGAGCAATACGATGGCTTGTTCTGATTTTCCGGTCAAGTCGGTTACGATTTCGCGCAGGGCTGCGGCATCGGCTTCGATTTGGGCGGCAACGAGTTTGGCTGAGCCCAAGTCTTTTGCATCGTCCAAGAGTTTGGCGCCTGCGTGGACGGCAAGTTCGGCTTTGGCGCGTGCCAATTCTTTTTCCAATGCTTTGGCGTGTGCCGCGCCTGCTTGGATTTTCGCCAGTACGTCTTTTTCGGTTTGGGCTTTGGTTTCAGCAATAATGTCTTTCACCAAACGCTCTTGTTCTTGCGCCCATTTGAGTGCGTTCAGGCCGGTGATGGCTTCGATACGGCGCACGCCTGCGGCAATACCGCCTTCACTGATGATTTTGAAGAGGCCGATGTCGCCGGTGCGTGAAACGTGTGTGCCGCCGCACAATTCGGTTGAGAAACCGCCCATTTGCAGTACGCGCACTTCGTCGCCGTATTTTTCGCCGAAGAGCATCATCGCGCCGGTTTTTTGGGCATCTTCCATGCTCATAATGGCTGCGTTGACGGCAACGTTGGCCAAAATGGCTTCGTTGACGCGGCGTTCTACTTCGGCGATTTCTTCGGCAGTTACTGCTTGAGGATGGGAAATGTCAAAACGGGTGGATTCGGCGGTAACCAAAGAGCCTTTTTGTTCAACGTGTTCGCCCAATACATCGCGCAGAGCTTTGTGCATCAAGTGGGTCGCGCTGTGGTTGCGCATATTGGCATTGCGGATTTCGTCATCCACTTTGGCGGTAACGCTGTCGCCGACTTTCAGACGGCCTGAAGTTTGTACGCCGAATTGGCCGAATACGGCCGCTTTGATTTTTTGGGTATCGAGTACTTCAAAGCGGTTTTCGCCTGCGAAGATATAGCCGACGTCGCCGACTTGACCGCCGGATTCTGCATAGAACGGGGTAAAGTCGATAACGATGGCACCTTCATCGCCTTCGTTCAATTCGTTGACTTGCTCGCCGTCTTTGTAGAGGGCGAGGACTTTGGATTCGGTTTGGCGTTCGCTATAACCTTTAAACTCGGTGTCTTGACCTTCGTAAGGAAGTTGGGCGTTGGCTTTGAAGCTTTGTGCGGCGCGTGCGCGTGCGCGTTGGGCTTCCATTTCGCGGTTGAAGCCTGCTTCGTCCAAATCGATACCTAATTCACGCGCCATGTCAGCGGTCAGGTCGTAGGGGAAGCCGTAGGTGTCGTAGAGTTTGAAGATATGTTCGCCACCGATAACGAGTTTGCTGTTGGCAATGTTGTCCATCAAATAGGCATTCAAGGTTTCGGCAAACGGTTTTTCCGCGTCGGGAATATGGGCGGTTTCCAAAGCAGCCTGCAAATCGATATACATGCCTTCGTTCAGGCTACCTGAAACTTGGGGACGGATAACGATTTGCTTTTTGCCTGAAGCGGCACGGGAGGCGGCGGTGAATTCCACACCCTCTGCGGTTTTCAATGCCAGTGGTTTGCCCGCACCATCTTGCGGCAGCAGGCTTTCCAGTTTCAAGAATTTCATGCCGTTGAACACTTGATTGAACAAGCCCATGCCTTTTTCCAGCGTTTCGCCGAAACGGCTCTCTTCCGCGCGCAGGGCTTCCATAATCTGCGTCTGCTTCTCTTTCAACTCAGGATAAGCATCACCCATTACTTTCACCAAGTCGGGCACGAGTTTGTAGAAAAACGCTTGTTTCTGACCGAGTTTGTAACCGTGGCGTACGGCGCGGCGGATGATGCGACGCAGTACATAGCCGCGGCCTTCGTTGGACGGCATCACGCCGTCTGCAATCAGGAAGGAGCAGGAGCGGATGTGGTCGGCGATGACTTTCAGGCTTGGTTCTTCCATGCTGAACGGCGCGCCGGTTTCGCGTGCAACGGCTTTGAGCAGGTCTTGGAACAGGTCGATTTCGTAGTTGCTGTGGACATGCTGCATGACGGCGGCCATACGTTCCAAGCCCATGCCGGTATCAACGGATGGTTTAGGCAGCGGATTCATATTGCCTTGTTCGTCGCGGTTGAACTGCATAAATACGCAGTTCCAAATTTCGATCCAGCGGTCGCCGTCTTCTTCAGGGCTGCCCGGAATGCCACCCCAGATTTCTTCGCCGTGGTCGTAGAAAATTTCGGAGCAAGGGCCGCAAGGACCGGTGTCGCCCATTTGCCAGAAGTTGTCGGACGCGTATTTCGCGCCTTTGTTGTCGCCGATGCGGACGATGCGTTCAGACGGCATGCCGATTTCGTTCAACCAGATGTTGTAGGCTTCATCGTCTTCGGCATACACGGTCGCCAAGAGTTTGTCTTTGGGGATGTTCAACCATTCGGGGGAAGTGAGGAATTCCCAAGCGAAGTGGATGGCGTCTCGTTTGAAGTAGTCGCCGAAGGAGAAGTTACCCATCATTTCAAAGAAGGTGTGGTGGCGGGCGGTGTAGCCGACGTTTTCTAAGTCGTTGTGTTTGCCGCCTGCACGTACGCATTTTTGCGCGGTGGTGGCGCGGCTGTACGGGCGTTTGTCGAAACCTAAGAATACGTCTTTAAATTGGTTCATACCTGCGTTGGTAAACAGCAGGGTCGGGTCGTCGTGCGGCACGAGCGAGGATGAATGGACGACGGTGTGGCCTTTGGTTTCGAAAAATTTTAGGAATTTTTGGCGCAGTTCGGAGGTTTTCATAATTTTTTCAATATCTCTCAAATGTCTTGTAATGGTAAAAGCAGGGAAAACGAATGGCGGTATCTTACCGCAAATCCCTGTTTCTAGCTATGGAATCGGCGGTTTTCGGAAGGTATGGCGGGATTTTGAATGCCGTCTGAAGCCATCGCGTTTATAATGGCTGCTTTCTTCAACCTGATATGCAAGGAATGATAATGACCAAACATCTGCCCCTGGCCGTCCTGACTGCTTTGCTGCTTGCAGCGTGCGGCGGTTCGGACAAACCGCCTGCCGAAAAACCGGCACCGGCGGAAAACCAAAACGTATTGAAAATTTACAACTGGTCGGAATACGTCGATCCGGAAACCGTTGCCGATTTTGAAAAGAAAAACGGCATTAAGGTTACTTATGATGTGTACGACAGCGATGAAACGCTGGAAAGCAAGGTACTGACCGGAAAATCCGGTTACGACATTGTCGCGCCGTCCAATGCGTTTGTAGGCAGGCAGATTAAGGCAGGTGCTTATCAGAAAATCGATAAGTCTATGATTCCCAATTATAAACACCTCAACCCCGAAATGATGAGGCTGATGGACGGGGTCGATCCCGGCCACGAATACGCCGTTCCGTTTTATTGGGGTACCAACACTTTCGCCATCAATACCGAACGTGTGAAAAAGGCTTTGGGCACGGATCAGCTGCCGGACAATCAATGGGATTTGGTGTTTAACCCCGAATACACGTCCAAACTCAAACAATGCGGTATCAGCTATTTGGACAGCGCGGCGGAAATTTATCCTATGGTGTTGAACTACATGGGTAAAAATCCAAACAGCAGCGAAACGGCGGATATTAAGGCGGCAACTGCCTTGCTTAAGAAAAACCGTCCGTACATCAAGCGTTTTACCTCATCCGGCTTTATCGATGATTTGGCGCGCGGCGATACTTGCGTAACGATTGGCTTCGGCGGCGATTTGAATATTGCCAAACGCCGTGCCGAAGAAGCAGGTGGCAAAGAAAAAATCCGCGTGATGATGCCGAAAGAGGGAGTGGGGATTTGGGTGGATTCTTTCGTGATTCCGAAAGATGCGAAAAACGTCGCCAACGCGCACAAATATATCAACGACTTCCTCGATCCGGAAGTGTCGGCGAAGAACGGCAATTTCGTTACTTATGCGCCTTCTAGCAAGCCGGCGCGTGAGCTGATGGATAAGGAGTTTAGGGATGACAACACGATTTTCCCGAGCGACGGGGATTTGGAAAACAGCTTTATTATGGTTCCCATCCAGCCGGCGGCGTTGAAGTTTATGGTGCGCCAGTGGCAGGATGTGAAGGCAGGGAAATAAAGCCTGATATGCCGTCTGAAGGATGTTCGGACGGCATTTTTTATTTTCGGAGGAAGAGGGCTTGCAGCCGCTGTTTGAAGGCAATGGGGCTGATGCTGCTCAAAATGCCGCTGAGGATAATGATGCACATACCGAGTATTTCCTGCCAGAAAAGCTCTTCGCCCAGAAAAAATGCGGCAGACAGGGCGGAAAAGACGACGGTCATATAGGAGAGCGAGGCAACCGTGAATTTGTTGCCGACTTTATAGGCGCGCGTCATCGACAGTTGGGCAACCAGTGCGGACAGGCCGATGCCCGACAGATAAACCGCCGATGGGAGGGACAGGGTGTGCCAGCCGGTCAGCGTCGCCCAAACCGACGACATCGCCACACCTGTCGCGGAAAGGTAAAATACAATGCGCCAGCCGGGTTCTCCAGCCAGGGACAATTCGCGTACTTTTAGATACGCCCAGCCGGACATCGCGCCGCCCGCCAGCCCGGCGAGTGCCGCCAGTTCCTGACCGCTGCGGAACGATGGATTAAGCAGCAATATGACACCCGTAAAGCCGAAGAACAGCACTGCCTGCGTGTAAACGGAAATCCGCTCTTTCAAAATCAGGAAGGAGAATATTGCCAAAAAAATCGACGAGGTGTAGCTTAGGGTTACGCCGGTTGCCAAAGGCAGATGCGTTACCGCGTAGAACAGCAGCAGCATCGCCCCCGATCCGATAATGCTGCGGTTCAGGTGGTTTTTCCAATGAGGTGTGCGGAAGGTGTCGCGCCGCAATATCGCGGTACCGCCGAGTGCGGCGGCGGAAAACAGCATACGCCAAAATACCAGCTCGCCGCTGCTGAAGGCAAACCGGGCCGCCGCATCTTTAATTAACAGGTTCATTATGGTAAAGCAGGCTGCCGCCACCAGCATCCAACCCGATCCTAAAATGTCTTTTTTTTCGATATCCATAAACGGTCGTTGCGATAAGGACGGTCGGATTGTAAACCTTGCGGCAAGGCTTGTGGAATGTGTTTTTGCCTGCTTCTGATGCCGAAATTTTATTTTTCGTGCCGAACAATTTGTTTTCTCAAGGCAAACTTGATTATAATGGCGGGCATGAAAAAATACCTTATCCCTCTTTCCATTGCGGCAGTCCTTTCCGGCTGCCAGTCTATTTATGTGCCCACATTGACGGAAATCCCCGTGAATCCTATCAATACCGTCAAAACGGAAGCACCCGCAAAAGATTTCCGTCTCGCGCCTTCGCATTGGACGGATGTTTCCAAAATTCGCGATGAGGCTACTCGCCTGAGCTATCAGGTGAGTATCGGTAAAATGACCAAGGTTCAGGCCGCGCAATATCTGAACAACTTCAGAAAACGCCTGGTCGGACGTAATGCCGTCGATGACAGTATGTATGAAATCTACCTGCGTTCGGCGGTAGACAGCCAGCGCGGCGAAATCAATACGGAACAGTCCAAGCTGTATATCCAGAATGCCTTGCGCGGCTGGCAGCAGCGTTGGAAAAATATGGATGCCAAACCCAACAATCCCGCATTTACCAACTTCCTCTTGGAAGTGATGAAGATGCAGCCGTTAAAATGATACGGTACGCAAATGCCGTCTGAAAGTATTTTCAGACGGCATTTGCGTTTTAAGGTTCAGATATTTTGTTGTTGCCCGCCTTCTTTCCGGTATTGACCCGGCGAAACGTGATATTGCCGTTTGAATGCTTTGCCGAAGTGCGTTTCCGACTGAAAGCCTACCGACAGTGCGACCGACAAAACCGAATCCGGGGTTTTCTTCAGCAGCAATGCGCCTTTTTGTAGGCGGATATGGTTCACAAAGGCGTGCGGGCTGAGTCCAACCTGGCTTTTGAAACGGCGCATCAGCTGCGCGCGCGACATATTGGCGGCCGCCACCATTTTGTCAACATTCCATTCGTCTTCCGGTTTGTCTATCACCTTTTGGATTAAATGTCCCAAACGTTTGTCCTGCCAACCTTTCAATACGCCTGACAGTTGGGCATCTTTTTCCTGTTCAAGATAGGCGCGCAGGATAAGTACCAGTAAAACGGACGATAATGCGTTGACTACGGAAACCGTCCCCGCCAAAGGTTTTTCGCTTTCCAGTTGCAGCATTGAAACAACATATTGCAAACCGGGGTGGGTAATATTCAGAAAAACGGTTTCAGGCAGGCCGTTCATCAAATCTGCATGAGTATCATAGCGGAAACGGGCGCAAAACAGGCTCATATCCAGCCCGTTGCCGCATTGTTTGACCGTGAATGCGCCGTGTTGGCGTATATCCGGCGTTAAGGTTTCTTTGTTTTGTCCGTTGTGGCTTAAGACATGCCCCAATCCCCGCGGGAAAAATACAATATCCCCCGTACTGACCGGACGTGGGGAAGTTTCACCGTCGATGCAGAGATAGCCGCTGCCCGATGTAACAATGTGTACCAGCCCTTCACGTTGCAACGTTTCATGCCGTACCGACCATTGTTCGCCCAAAAGGCACTGTACATCCACACTACCCGTCAGTTGGGCCAGGTCAACCAGTTTGTCGAGAATGTCCATAAATCTTTTTGAACCATCAAATGAGATTATTAAGCGATAAATACAACTAAATAATTGCAATAATACACACATCAAAAACGGATGCGCAACCGCGTATCAGGGTTAAACGTAAGATAAAGGAAAAGAAAATGTTTAAAGATTGGAAAGAACATACCGCATTGGTTAAAAAATCATTTGGCGAGCTGGGTAAAGAGCATCCTAAAATGCTGCAGGCCTACGGCGCATTGGAACAAGCGGCAGCTGCAGAGGCACTTGATGCTAAAACACGCGAACTGATTGCCATCGCCGTTGCTATTACCACACGTTGTGAGAGCTGCATCAGTGTTCACGCCGCCGCCGCCGCCAAAGCCGGTGCGACCGACAGCGAAATCGCAGGTGCATTGGCAACCGCCATTGCCCTGAATGCGGGTGCCGCTTACACTTATGCCCTGCGTGCATTGGAAGCGGTTGAAACGCAAAAATAATCCGTTTCGGATAAGAAATGCCGTCTGAAAATATTTCAGACGGCATTTTGTCTGTTATGCTTCCCAATACTGTAAACAATATATGAAGCCGCTTATTTCAGACGGCATTTGAGAAACAAGGGGTAAGCGTGAAATATTATCGCTGGGTATGGTTTGCCGCCATAAGCTGTCTGCTGTTGTCCGCCGTTTTTATTGCACCTTACCTGACGGCATTTCACGAACAAGAAAAAACATTCGAATATGCAGAATTGACCGTTACCGCACCCAACCGCAGCGGACGGGCAATCAAACTGAATGCAGACGGGCAACATTACCGGCTTTCCTGCTATGGGTTCGACGGTTTGTGCGCGGAAGGCAATATCGGTAGAACCATCAGGGTGGAGCAGGTTAGAACCGTTTTAAGCGACACCGTCGGAAAAGGTTTTTTAAACGGCGTTCTGTTGGAATACCGCAACAGTGGCAGTATCCATACCAATAAGGAGTTCGCACATCCGGAAGGCCGCCTTATCAAAGTGTTGGCACAACCTGCCATTTTCAGCCTGAAACTGGGTATTTTGCTTTTATTGCCCGCCATTTTTCTGCGTTTGAAAAGAATGTGAAAACAAATTGGCGGGAAGGAGAAAATACCCGCGTGGCAATTTTACGTTTTGGGTTATGAGGATAACCGTTATAATCACAACTTTACAGTCTGCATAGAGAAAAACCGATGCCTTGGAATATCCCCATCTTCCTCACATGGTTGAGGGTCTTGCTTATTCCCGTCTTGATTTCCCTGTTCTACCTGCCTTTTTCATGGTTTGAAGAGGAAACGATCAATCTTGCCGCCGCTATAATTTTTGCTATCGCCGCATTGACCGATTGGTTTGACGGATTCTTGGCAAGGTTGTGGAAACAGACATCGGATTTCGGCGCCTTCCTCGATCCCGTTGCCGATAAACTGATGGTTGCCGTATCTTTGCTGTTGCTGGTGAAGCTCGACCGAACTTACGTCTTGTTTGCCATCATCATTATCGGCAGGGAAATCACTATATCCGCACTGCGAGAATGGATGGCGCAAAAGGGTAGGAGGAATAGTGTTGCTGTCGCCACAATCGGCAAGTTTAAAACTGCCGCACAAATGCTGGCAATCTTCCTGTTACTGTTGAATTTTCCCAAATTATATGGATTTGATTCCGTTTTTGTTGGCAATGTATTGATGTTTATTGCATCTTTATTGACAGTTTGGTCGATGTTGTATTATCTGAAGATGGCATGGAAAGAAATTACCTAAAAAATAATAAAAATAGCTTGACGGCAGAAACGGAATCCATAATAATTGCGTCTTCTTCGATGTCGGAGAATGATATAGGGCGGGAATAGCTCAGTTGGTAGAGCGCAACCTTGCCAAGGTTGAGGTCGCGAGTTCGAGACTCGTTTCCCGCTCCAAAAAAATCATTCTCTTACAATCAATGCGGGAATAGCTCAGTTGGTAGAGCGCAACCTTGCCAAGGTTGAGGTCGCGAGTTCGAGACTCGTTTCCCGCTCCAGAGTTTTATTTTGAATGTGTCAATGCGGGAATAGCTCAGTTGGTAGAGCGCAACCTTGCCAAGGTTGAGGTCGCGAGTTCGAGACTCGTTTCCCGCTCCAAAAAATTGATACGTTTGAATTTGCGGGAATAGCTCAGTTGGTAGAGCGCAACCTTGCCAAGGTTGAGGTCGCGAGTTCGAGACTCGTTTCCCGCTCCAAGTTTTGAGATAAGCCAGTTTTAGGCGAGATAGCAAAGTGGTTATGCAGCGGATTGCAAATCCGTCTACGCCGGTTCGATTCCGACTCTCGCCTCCATTATCGTACTATGGCGGGGTGGCAGAGTGTTTATGCTATGAGGAGTGCAATCTTCATACAGGCCGGTTAAAATCCGCGCCCCCGCCTCCACCTTTCACAAATGCCCGGGTGGTGAAATAGGTAGACACAACGGACTTAAAATCCGTCGGGACTAAACATCCCGTGCCGGTTCGATTCCGGCTCCGGGCACCAATAACTATCTGGTTTTATTGGAAAACTTAGGTTCTAAATTTCTAATTGACAGCTTGTTTATAAGGCTGTCTTTTTTATTTGCGTCTGATTTATGTCTAATAAGACAAGTACCTGTAAAACTTGAGGATATCTCTGCGTTATCTGCCCCATATAAAAATGCTGCGTTTCCCGCACGACAGGTTGAGAAAATAAGTCTTTAAAACTTCCGAAGGTATATTTTCCTTCAAGCCCTTATGCGGTTTTACTGTCTCATAAAAATTCACAAAACGGCACAGTTTTTTTGCCGGTATTCCGAATATTTAAACAGAAAATTATTTCCATCAAAGTGTGGCTATCCATTCTGCTTTGCCGAGATACTCCATGCCGTTATCCGAGTGGGTGTGGGGCAGGAGTCAATGATACCGTGGAAAAGAGACTTGTTACACCTGTTTCGTGCGGTCAGGTAGAATGATCATATACGGTTCTTGGGAATAGCCGTTAATGGTGATGAACGGGCGATTTTTTGGGGCGGTTGCTTTCTGATTGGTGCAGTACTAAATTGGCAGGGAACATTTGAACAACGGTTAAGTAAAGTTTTTTGTTTGATTTTTAAAATAATTAGTAAATTGGGATTTATCCTGGTTGTCTAGGGACGCCCTTATTTTTACCGCTCTGATAAGTGTGGGCGATGTGGTCATCTATGTTTAAAAAAAAAGAGGAAGTACAATTAATGTGGAAAGAAATTTTATTGAATTACGGCATTTTTCTGCTTGAACTGCTTACTGTTTTCGGAGTAATCGCACTTGTTGTGCTGATTATCATACAGAGCAAGAAACGGCATGAAAACGGGACGGTTGTACTGACGGATTTGTCGGAAAATTATCAAAAACAACAACAATCGTTTGAAACTTTTTTCTTGAATGAGGAAGAAGCCAAGCATTGGGAAAAAGAAGAAAAGAAAAAGGAAAAAGAAAAAGTTAAGGCACAGAAAAAGCGTTTGAAAGAAGGGGTTGAAAAATCTGCCGAAACGCAAAAACCCCGCCTTTTCGTGTTGGATTTTGACGGCGATTTGTATGCGCGTGCCGTGGGGGCTTTACGCAACGAGGTTACTGCCGTGCTTTCGATTGCCCGGTCCGAAGATGAGGTTTTGCTCAGATTGGAGAGTCCCGGTGGAGTGGTTCATGGTTACGGTTTGGCAGCCTCCCAGCTTCGGCGTTTGCGGGAACGCAATATTCCGTTGACTGTCGCCGTCGATAAGGTGGCTGCAAGCGGAGGTTATATGATGGCATGTGTTGCAGATAAAATTGTTTCCGCTCCTTTTGCCATTATCGGTTCGGTGGGCGTGGTTGCTGAGGTTCCGAATATTCACCGCCTGCTGAAAAAATACGATATCGATGTGGATGTGATGACGGCGGGTGAGTTTAAGCGTACGGTTACCTTTATGGGTGAAAATACGGAGAAGGGGAAGCAGAAATTCCAGCAGGAACTGGAGGAAACGCATCAGTTGTTTAAGCAGTTTGTCAGCGAGAACCGCCCTCAATTGGATATTGAGAAAGTGGCAACGGGTGAGCATTGGTTCGGTCGGCAGGCGTTGGAGCTGAATCTGGTCGACAGTATTTCAACCAGTGATGATTTGCTGTTGAAAGCGTTTGAAAACAAGCAGATTATTGAAGTGAAGTATCAGGCGAAGCAAAGCCTGATTCAGCGCATTGGTTTGCAGGCGGAAGCCTCTGTTGAGAATCTGTTTGCCAAGTTTGCGAATAGGCGGGCGGATGTGATGTAATTTGACATTGTCGGATGACAATGCCGTCTGAAGCGTATTCAGACGACATTTTTCAAGTTCCGGCTTTGATGTTCCGTTCCGCCTACCCCTATCCGTTGTCCGATGTCTTTCAAATTGGAATATTGTTCGACCAATCGCGGCACGTCGTCCAAACTCATGGCAAACATCCACAGATAAGTGCTGACCGAATAGACATGCCCCGCGCTGCCGTAGCCTTTGAGTGTCATCATTACAAAAGCAAAGCCGAATAAAATACTCATCGCCGCGCCGACGCAGAGATAGCCGAAGGCTTCGCGATTGGAAATCAGCACACGCAGGCGCGCAATCAGTCCGTAATGGCGGTACAGCTGCCGCCGGTCGCCTTTTCGGATAAAGTGGTTGTCGCGTTCCAAGCTGTTGTTCAGGCGGAAATACAGGTTTTCGCTGATGGCGGCAAAACGTGGCAAAAGCCATAAAAACAACGCAAGTATGCATACCGCCAACACTCCGACCCAAAATTCCAGCACCAGCAGCATGATGCACGCGCCGAATATGGATACGACGGATGTCGCGGCAATCGGCAGGTGTTCTTCAAAAAAGCTGACAAACTCACGCGACAGGGCAACCCGCGCTGTTACCGCCGAATGCGGGACTTGCCGCTGCCGCTGTTCCAACACAACCGGCACGGCGATTTCGGTATAAATCCGCGTAAACGTGCGCGTATCGGCAATCCGCCGTGCCGCACCGACCAGCCACATTAAAAGCACAACCAAAGCGTACAGCAACGCCTGCCACACCTTCCCCGCACTTACGGCATTAATTGCCCAGCCGCCAAACACCGGATACACCAGCATCAAAATGTTTTCCAGTCCGACCAGAGAAAACGTGCCGAGCAGACGCTTGCGGTGGGTTTGGGCTATGTGTTTCAACATTTTCCACATATTTGTTCTTCCTATTTTTTATTTTCCGAGATTGTTTTTTCCATCACTTCCGCCAGTGCATCCAAATCGGCAAACAGCTGAGTTGTGCGCTTGTCGCCGAATGTGGCAAATACTTTGTTGCTGAATTCCTGCGCGTTTTCTGTTAAAGGTGCGGCATGAGCTTTGCCTTTTTCGGTCAGCGACAGCAACCGTTCGCGCCGGTCCTGTTCGCCTTCCTGCCATTCAATCAACCCTTGTCCGGTAAGGGTTTTGCATACGCCTGAAACGGTCTGTTTGGGCAGACTCCACTCTTCGCCGATATGCTTTTGCGTGCGGCTGCCTTCGGTTGCCAGGGTATAAAGTACGGCAAAGAGGTTGTAATTCAGATCCTGCTGCCAGATCCATTTGTCGAAGACATTGCAAATCAGGTTGATACGGGTTCCAAGTTGGTCGAGTTGGTTCATAATTGGTCTTGATATTGACTAAATTTGTGCAGGTTATAGTCATAATCAGGACTAATTTTAAGCGTGGGGCGATAAAAATGCCGTCTGAAAATATTTCAGACGGCATTTTGTTTGGAAAGGGAAGTCAGTGTTCTGCCAATTTCAGGTAAACGCCGGAAACGTCCTGTTCGCCGTAGCCGGCTTCGACTGCTTTGCGGTAGCTGGCAGCAACGGTTTCGATGGCGGGCAGGGTGTTGCCTGCCTGTTCAAGCTCTTTGACGGCGAGGTTGAGGTCTTTGGAGGCGTGTTTGAGGGCGAAGGCGGGCGGGAATTCACGGTTTGCCCACAGGGATTTTTTGGTTTGGAACATGGGCGAGTCCATTGCCGAGCCACCGATGGCCTCAATAATGGCGTCGGTATCGATGCCGAACTGCAGAGCCATCAGCATGGCTTCGCTGTACGCTTCGCCGAAGATGCCCAAAAGTGAATTCAAGACAAGTTTTGCGCCCGAGCCTTTACCCACCTCTCCGAAGTGGAAAGTTTTCTTGCCGACAAGGGAAAATACTTTCTGCAACGGGTTTAAAACAGTTTTATCGCCGCCGAACAGAATGAGCAGCGTACCATTGGTGGCCGGACCGACCGAACCGGAAACTGGGGCTTCGGCAAATTGTCCGCCGGCAGATTCGACAAGTTCTTTGACGGCAAGGTTTTCGGTTGGTGAGATGGTGCTCATATTGACGATTATTTTGCCTTGGAGTTTTGTGAGCATTTCTCCTGCTAGGATGTCGCGTACTGCAGCATAGTCGGAGACCATTAGGAAAATAACGGGATAGTCGCGGACAAGTTCGATGGTGCTGCCATAGACCTTTGCACCTTTGGCGGCAAGGGAATCAGTTTTCCCGGGCGAGCGGTTGTATATGCCGACTTCGATATTGCCGCCCAAAAGCCGTGTTACCATGGGGTTGCCCATTTGACCCAAACCTATCCAGCCGATTCGTGTATATTCGTTTACAGGCATGTATCTGCTCCTTTGTTTGTAGTGTTCTGTAATCTTATAGGCTCCGATGCCGTCTGAAAAGCCTGCTTCTGATTTTGCAAGGTAGAAATGCGGAAGATTACGGTATCCGGTTCCTTTTGAATGCAGAACCTACGATCATATGTTTTTGGGGCGGATATAGGCTTTATCCGAGCCATTGGCAAATTTTAATCCCGGCAGGGATTTCTGCTGCAGCCCTAATGTTTCGGCAACATCCTTTTCTTGGGTAAATGTAAAGCGATAGGCAGTCAGGGTTTTACCGTTTCTGACGGTCTCTTCCGTCTCGAAACCTGCTACCTTATAGGCACATACGACCGCGTTGTCCGAATCCGTATCAATACCGATGAGATATTTCACTTTTTTGGCCAAATCTTTGGCAACCGTCCAAGTGCCGCGTGCCCGATTTTCACGTTCTGCGGCAGATTCGTTACGGTTTGCGGCTTGAGGTAGTTTGACTGCCAAAATCAGACCGTCCGGATTCAGTTTGCCAACATCTGCCGGCTCGAAGCAGAAACGGTTTTCCCAATCTTCGGTACGGATGCCTTGTATCGAACCGTCAAGGTTCTTCAGCTTTTTACCGCAAACGCTGCGGGCAAATGCAATCAGAGACTGTTGTGCGACCAGTGCCTCACTTTCGGTTAGGTGATGGGCCAAGATAAAGCGTCCGAGCTTGCGGCATTTGGATACGGCTTTTGCCGTAGGTGCGTCGAAATGGTCAAATTCGAAAATACGGTTGCCACAGCCTGTACCGATATACAGTACTTTGCCTTTTTTCAAATCGGTCAGGCAGTACACGTAAAAACGGTTGGTACCGCTACCCAAGGCAGCCTGTGCGCTTTCAGAAAAACCTTTGTCCTCAGTATCCATATCGTCCTCCGTTATAGTTGTGGGAAAAAACAGAAATGCCGTCTGAAGAAAACCATGCGCCGTCCAAACCTTTAAAGATATGGGTAACAGGTTCGGGCAATGCTTATTTTACCTTCGGCGTGTTATCGCAGAAAACTAAATCCAAAACCATGCCATTTGACCTGTCGAGCGGCACAAACCTAATCAGGCTGTAAGTTTGGCAAGGTTGACGCAGACACCTTATTGTGTAAAACGATATACGTTTATTCTGCATATTGCGCGTAATTTTTGGGCGTTATCCCGATTACGAAGCTGCTTTACCGACAAGGCGATGGCTGGCGAACTATCCGGTATGGTATGTAAATACATTATGTCTTGGAATGATGATGCCGTTTGAACGGTTTTGTGGTTCAGACGGCATACAGTTGTATTTAGAGCAGGGTTCTTACGTCGGCAGCAATGGTTTCCGGCTCGCTTCCGTAAGGAGAGAAAATCGCTACCTCCCCGTTTTTATCAATCAGATAAGCACCGGAAGAGTGGTCGACCAAATAGTTTTCGCTGTCGTCTTTTTGATTGACCTTGGCAGAAACTACGCGGTATTGCTGTTTGATAACCGGCAGGCTTTGATCGCCGGTCGCGGTCAGTCCGATGAAGTTGGGATTGAATTGTTTGGCGTATTTGCCGATGATTTCAGGCGTATCCCGTTCGGGGTCGATGCTGACGAACACGACTTTCACATCTTTAGCCTGATCACCAAGTTGTTTTAGCGTGTCGCTGTATGTCAGCAGCTCGGTCGGGCAGACATCCGGGCAGTGTGTATAACCGAAAGACAGAATCACCACTTTACCTTTTAAGTCGCTCAGGCTGAACGGTTTGCCATCGCCATCGGTCAGCGTAAAGTCGCCGCCGATATCTTCCTGGCGCATATCTGTGCCGCGTGTTTGAGGTTTCGGTGAGTTTTCGGCAGCAGATGCAGCAGACGCGGCAGATGCAGTAGCTTGTGCCACATTGTTTTCTTGAGGTTTGCAGGCAGCAAGCGATGCAAGGGCGAAGATACTCAGCAGGAAGGAACGTGGTATAGAAAGCATGACAATCTCCTAATAAATGTAAACAACCGAATTCGTACAGAACTTGAATGTTTCCATCTTAACGCGTTTATTAGATTAAATGTAGCATTTTTTGTACTGCAGTATGGCAGTGGTCATCAGAGTTAATGCGGCATAATTTTTATTCAGTAGGTTTCTTAAATTACGGTGTAGATGTGGCATGGTTTAATTATCTTTAGAATCAAATAGTAAATAATAATTGGTAAAAAAAATCAACAAAAGGGTTTACAGAGTTTTAAAAGCCATTATAATAGCGACTTCTTCACCAGCCCAGGTGGCGAAATTGGTAGACGCAGGGGACTCAAAATCCCCCGCCGCAAGGTGTGTCGGTTCGAGTCCGACCCTGGGCACCACAACCGCTTTTAGAGCGGTTATTTTTTTTGTCTATCGTACTCCGTACCGTAAATCACAGTCAAAGCAGATAAAGTGTTCATGTGGTTTTGTATCTATAATCATCTAATCCTATCTGTTTCCGTATAATTGAATCAACCTGTATAGCAGACGCAATCTGAAAATACCTCCGGAAATATACCGTGAAGGCTGCTAAATAAAGAATGGCTAATCTGTTAAAGTAGGGAGTAATGTACGTTCTTTGTATTCGGTATGGGAGTGTGAAATGTCAACAATGTAGTTGTTTGCTGTTTCTCTGATTTATAAAAATTCATATAAATCATAATATAATAATTTTACAGATATTTAATGTTAAAAAGTAAAAGATTTTTCCTTGCCTGAATCTTCAGTTTGCGTTATCGTTGACGCTCTTTCATTTCATAAACTCTGTGTTTCTTCCCAATTGATTGGATGGTCTGTCTGTTACCGTGTTCCCTCAATGCGCGTACCCTAAATCGCTGCTTGGCGGAATTGCATTACAGGTGCTGTGGTAAAGCAGTTCGTCCCTATTGGTTTGAAACCATATAAAAGAGGTCATTATGCAATTATCAGGTGCACAAATCATAGTGCAAAGTCTCAAAGCCGAAGGCGTAGAGTATGTTTTTGGCTATCCGGGCGGCGCAGTCATCGAAATCTACGATGCTATTTTCCAACTCAATAAATTCAAGCACATTCTGACCCGACACGAGCAGGCGGCGGTACACGCGGCAGATGCGTATGCGCGCGTCAGCGGTAAAGTCGGTGTCGCGCTGGTTACTTCCGGTCCGGGAGTTACCAATGCGCTGACCGGCATCGCCACTGCATACAGCGATTCGATTCCGATGGTGGTTATCAGCGGACAAGTCGGCAATTCGCTTATCGGTACGGATGCGTTTCAAGAGGTGGATACGGTCGGCATTACCCGTCCGTGCGTCAAACATAATTTCTTGGTAACCGATGTCAACGAGCTTGCCGAGACCATCAAGAAAGCATTCCAAATTGCCGCCAGCGGCCGTCCCGGTCCGGTTGTGGTTGATGTTCCCAAAGATGTAACTCAGGCGATGGCGAAATTCAGCTATCCGCAGGAAGATATCTTTATCCGCTCTTACCAACCCGTTGTTCAAGGTCATATCGGGCAGATTAAAAAAGCCGTTCAAATGTTGGCTTCTGCCAAACGTCCGGTTGTTTATTTCGGTGGCGGCGTGGTATTGGGCAATGCTTCGGAAGAGCTGACAAAATTCGTCCGCATGATGGGCGCACCGTGTACCGGTACGCTGATGGGGCTGGGCGCATATCCTTCAAGTGACCGACAATTCTTGGGTATGCTGGGTATGCACGGTACTTACGAAGCCAACCTCGCCATGCAAAACGCAGATGTCGTGTTGGCAGTGGGTGCGCGTTTTGACGACCGTGTCGTATCCGTTCCGTCCAAATTCTTTGAAAAAGCTAAAAAAATCATTCATATTGATGTTGACCCGTCCAGCATTGCCAAACGCGTCAAAGTCGATATTCCGATTGTCGGCGACGTGAAAAACGTGTTGACCGAAATGATCGGCTTGTGGGGCAAACAAGATACGACCCCTGCTCCCGATTCTTTAGACAAATGGTGGAAAAGCATCGAAGAATGGCGTTCGCGTAACTGCCTGTGGTTTGACAACGACAGCGAAATCATCAAGCCGCAATACGTCGTACAGAAACTTGCCGAAATCACCAACAACTCCGCCATCATTACTTCGGATGTAGGGCAACACCAAATGTTCGCGGCGCAATATTATCCGTTCGAACGCCCGCGCCAATGGCTTAACTCCGGCGGATTGGGCACGATGGGCGTAGGTTTGCCGTATGCAATAGGTGCGAAACTTGCCGCTCCTGATCAAGATGTGTTCTGTATTACCGGCGAAGGTTCGATTCAGATGAACATCCAAGAATTGTCAACCTGTTTCCAATACCGCGTTCCGGTGAACGTCGTTACCCTCAATAACGGCTACCTCGGCATGGTTCGCCAATGGCAGGAGCTGTACTACGGCAACCGCGAATCGGAAACCTATTTCGATTCTCTGCCTGATTTCGTCAAATTGGCGGAAGCATACGGACATATCGGCATCCGCGTGGACAAAAAATCCGATGTTGAAGGCGCATTGTTGGAAGCGGTCAAACAAAAAGACCGTCTGGTATTTATCGACTTCTTGACCGATAAGAAACAAAACGTGCTGCCTATGGTCGGCAACGGCAAAGGTTTGGACGAAATGGTCCTGCCGCCGCATATGCGCGAAAACCCGAAAGCGTAAGGAGAACGACAATGCGACATATCTTATCTGTTCTGATGGAAAACGAATCAGGCGCGATGAGCCGCGTGGTCGGTCTTTTCTCCGCTCGAGACTACAACATCGATTCCTTGGCGGTAGCTCCGACCGAGGACAAAACGCTTTCACGCATGACCATCGTTACCCACGGCGACGAGCATGTTATCGAACAAATCACCAAGCAACTCAATAAATTGATTGAGGTGATTAAAGTGGTCGATTTGAACGAAAGCCGTTTTGTCGAACGCGAATTGATGCTGGTAAAAGTCCGCGCCGTCGGCAAAGACCGCGACGAATTTTTACGTCTGACAGAAATCTACCGTGGCAGCATCATCGATGTAACTGACCGCAGCTACACCATCGAAATCACAGGCTCAACCGACAAACTCGACTCTTTCCTCGAAACTGTCGGACGCACCCAGATTCTGGAAACCGTACGTACAGGCGCAGCCGGCATCGGCCGTGGCGAGCGTATCTTGAAAATTTAATACCGCCGTTTTTCAGACGGCAATATGCCGTCTGAAAAACAAAGCGGTAGGAGAGATTGATGTCAAACATTAAAATCGTCGCACTGGTTACTGTTAAACCCGAATACACGGAAACGCTGAAACCCTTGTTCCAAAGCCTGGTCAAAGCCAGCCGCGCGGAAGAAGGCAACGTCAGCTACGACCTGCATCAGGAAATCGGCAAGCCAAACCGTTTCGTTTTCGTCGAAAACTGGAAATCTCAGGCTGCCATCGATGCGCACAATGCCAGCGAACATTTTCAAGGTTTCGTTAAAGCCATCGATGGCAAAACCGACGCGCTCGAAATTGTTTTGATGGAAGATATCTCCGTTTAACCCTTTACCCTCAATCCAACCGTCCGGCATTCTCAACACAAAGCCGGAACTCATTTTATTCAAAGGAAATCAAATGCAAGTTTATTACGATAAAGACGCCGACCTATCTCTGATTAAAGGCAAAACCGTCGCTATCATCGGCTACGGTTCACAAGGCCACGCACACGCAGCCAACCTGAAAGACTCAGGTGTCAACGTAGTCATCGGTCTGCGTCACGGTTCTTCTTGGAAGAAGGCAGAAGCCGCTGGTCATGTTGTTAAAACCGTTGCAGATGCGACTAAAGAAGCCGATGTGGTTATGTTGCTGTTGCCTGATGAGACCATGCCTGCCGTTTATCATGCTGAAGTTGCCGCCAACTTGAAACAGGGTGCAACCTTGGCTTTTGCGCACGGTTTTAACGTACATTACAACCAAATTGTTCCCCGTTCTGATTTGGATGTTATTATGGTTGCTCCTAAAGGACCGGGTCATACTGTACGCAGCGAATATAAACGAGGCGGCGGTGTTCCTTCATTGATCGCCGTTTACCAAGATAATTCCGGCAAAGCCAAAGATATTGCCCTGTCTTATGCGGCTGCCAATGGCGGTACCAAAGGCGGCGTGATTGAGACGACTTTCCGCGAGGAAACCGAAACCGACCTGTTCGGCGAGCAAGCGGTGTTGTGCGGCGGTGTGGTCGAATTGATTAAGGCCGGTTTTGAAACTTTGACTGAAGCAGGTTATGCACCTGAAATGGCTTACTTCGAATGTCTGCACGAAATGAAATTAATCGTCGACTTAATCTTCGAAGGCGGTATTGCGAACATGAACTACTCTATTTCCAACAATGCAGAGTACGGCGAATATGTTACCGGTCCCGAAGTAGTAAATGCATCGAGCAAAGAAGCCATGCGTAACGCCCTGAAACGCATCCAAACCGGCGAATATGCGAAAATGTTTATCCAAGAAGGTAATGTAAACTACGCATCTATGACTGCCCGCCGCCGTTTGAATGCCGACCATCAGGTTGAGAAAGTTGGTGCTCAATTGCGTGCGATGATGCCTTGGATTACAGCCAACAAACTGGTTGATCAAGATAAAAACTGATTTTTCCTAATCAAACAAACTGCCTGTCTTATGACAGGCAGTTTTCTTAGTGCAGCTTTTAAAGGTTTTGGCTTTTTCTCATCATCTTGGCAAAGCGGGGAGGATAAGATGATATTCTGGAAAACGGTGTCAGTCGCCCAAAGCTGCAACCATCACTGCCTTAATCGTATGCATCCGGTTTTCCGCTTGGTCGAACACGATGCTGGCAGGGCTTTCGAATACTTCTTCCGTTACTTCTACACCGTTTAAGCCGAAGGTTTCATAAATCCATTCTCCGACTTTGGTTTCCCGATTGTGGAAGGCGGGTAGGCAGTGCATGAATTTGACCTTCGAGTTGCCCGATACCGCCATCAGCTCGGGGGTAACGCGGTAATCTTTCAATAAATCAATGCGTTCCTGCCATACTTCTTTTGGCTCGCCCATGCTGACCCATACGTCGGTATGGATAAAATCTGCGCCCTTAACAGCTTCTTTCGTGTTTTCGGTCAACAAAATCTTTCCGCCAGTTTCTTCGGCAACGGCGCGTGCGCGTGCAACGATGTTTTCAGACGGCCACAAGGTTTTCGGAGCGCCGATACGCACGTCCATGCCGAGCTTCGCGCCCAACACCAGCAGCGAATTCGCCATGTTGTAACGCGCATCGCCGATGTAGGCAAATGCGGTTTGGTTCAAAGGTTTGCCGCTGTGTTCACGCATGGTCAGCGCGTCGGCGAGCATTTGGGTCGGGTGGAACTCGTTGGTCAGACCGTTGAATACGGGCACGCCGGCGTATTTCGCCAATTCTTCGACAGTTTCCTGAGCGAAGCCGCGATATTCGATGCCGTCGTACATCCTGCCTAATACGCGGGCAGTGTCTTTGATGCTTTCCTTATGCCCGATTTGGCTGGCGGACGGCTCTAAATAAGTCACTCCCGCTCCTTGGTCGCGCGCGGCAACTTCAAACGCGCAGCGCGTCCGAGTAGAGGTTTTTTCAAAAATCAGGGCAATGTTTTTTCCTTTCATCCGCTGCGCTTCGCACCCTGCCTTTTTGGCGGCTTTCAATTCGGCGGCAAGGTCAAGGTAGGCGGTGATTTCTTCCGGTGTGAAGTCTAAGAGTTTCAGGAAATGGCGGTTTTTCAGGTTCATATTATCGTCTGCCTTGTATGGCGGATGGGGAGGATTCATTATACTGCCCGTTAAAAGGGGAGATTGGCAGAATATTATAATGCCGTCTGAAAAACTTTCAGACGGCATGGTTGCCAACCCCTTATATCACGGGGTTGCTCCGGTTAAACATTCACCGTTTCGGCCACTTCGTTGTAGCTGTCAATTTCGTTGAAGTTCATGTAGCGGTAAATTTGGTCACCTTGTTCGTTGATGATGCCGATGTTGGCTTGGTATTCTTCAACGGTCGGGATTTTGCCCAGTTTGGAGCAGATTGCCGCCAACTCAGCCGAGCCGAGGTAAACGAAGGTGTTTTTACCCAAACGGTTCGGGAAGTTGCGGGTCGAAGTGGACATGACGGTTGCGCCTTCGTGTACTTGGGCTTGGTTACCCATACACAATGAGCAACCCGGCATTTCCATACGCGCGCCGGCGCGACCGAGCACACCGTAGTGACCTTCGTCGGACAACTCTTTCGCGTCCATTTTGGTCGGCGGCGCAACCCACAAGCGGACGGGGATGTCGCTCTTGCCTTCCAAGAGTTTGGAAGCGGCGCGGAAGTGACCGATGTTGGTCATGCACGAACCGATGAACACTTCGTCGATTTTGGTGCCTGAGCGTTCAGACATGAAGCATACGTCGTCGGGGTCGTTCGGGCAGGCGATAATCGGCTCTTTGATGTCGTCCATATTGATTTCAATCACGGCGGCGTATTCGGCATCTTTATCCGCTTCAAGCAGCTCCGGATTCGCCAGCCATTTTTCCATGGCTTTGATACGGCGTTCCAAAGTGCGCGGATCTTGATAGCCGTTGGCAATCATGTTTTTCATCAATACGACGTTGGATTTCATGTACTCGATAATCGGCTCTTTGTTGAGCTTCACGGTACAGCCGGCGGCGGAGCGTTCGGCGGATGCGTCAGTCAATTCAAAGGCTTGTTCCACTTTCAAATCAGGCAGGCCTTCGATTTCGAGGATGCGGCCGGAGAAGATGTTTTTCTTACCGGCTTTGGCAACAGTAAGCAGACCTTGTTTAATCGCGTACAGCGGAATGGCGTTCACCAAATCGCGCAGGGTTACGCCCGGTTGCAGCTTGCCGCTGAAGCGTACCAATACAGACTCGGGCATATCGAGCGGCATTACGCCGGTGGCTGCTGCGAAAGCAACCAAGCCGGAACCGGCAGGGAAGGAAATACCGATAGGGAAACGGGTGTGGCTGTCGCCGCCGGTGCCGACGGTATCAGGCAACAGCAGGCGGTTGAGCCATGAGTGGATTACGCCGTCGCCCGGACGCAGAGATACGCCGCCACGGGTAGAAATAAAGGCGGGCAGTTCTTTATGGGTTCTGACATCGACAGGTTTCGGATAAGCCGCGGTGTGACAGAAAGACTGCATCACCATATCGGCGGAGAAGCCCAAACAAGCCAAGTCTTTCAACTCGTCGCGGGTCATCGGGCCGGTAGTGTCTTGCGAGCCGACAGTCGTCATGCGTGGTTCGCAATAAGTACCCGGGCGCACGCCTTGTCCTTCTGGCAGACCGCAGGCGCGACCGACCATTTTTTGTGCCAAGGTAAAACCGGCTTTGCTTTCGGCAGGCGCTTGAGGCAGACGGAATTCGGTAGAAGCAGGCAGTTTCAGTGCGTCGCGCGCTTTGGCGGTCAGACCGCGACCGATAATCAGGTTGATACGACCACCGGCTTGCACCTCGTCCAACAATACTTGTGATTTCAAGCTGAACTCGGCAACGGTTTCGCCGTTTTTCACGATTTTGCCTTCGTAAGGCAGAATGTCGACGACATCGCCCATTTTCAGCGCGGAAACATCGACTTCAATCGGCAATGCACCGGAATCTTCTTGAGTATTGAAGAAAATCGGTGCAATTTTGCCGCCCAAGCACACGCCGCCGAAGCGTTTGTTCGGTACGAACGGGATGTCTTCGCCGGTATGCCAAATGACGGAGTTGGTCGCAGATTTACGTGAAGAACCGGTACCGACCACGTCGCCGACGTAGGCAACGGGATGACCTTTAGCTTTGAGTTCTTCCAACAGTTTAATCGGACCAACTTCGCCCGGTTTATCGGGA
This sequence comes from Neisseria sp. RH3002v2f, assembly GCF_014596375.1. Taxonomy (NCBI): domain Bacteria; kingdom Pseudomonadati; phylum Pseudomonadota; class Betaproteobacteria; order Neisseriales; family Neisseriaceae; genus Neisseria; species Neisseria sp. RH3002v2f. Next base: position 99,658 of record NZ_MAYZ01000022.1, on the reverse strand, counting down.
TTGATGCCGTCGCGCGGGTTTTTCAGCATGGCCAGCGCGTGCAGCGGAATATCGGGACGGCTCCACGCGTCAGGCGCGGGAGAGAGGTCGTCCGTATTGGTTTCGCCGTCAACTTTGAAGACGGTAACGGTGATTTTTTCGGGAACTTTGGCGCGTGAGGTAAACCATTCGGCATCCGCCCAAGATTGCAAAACTTCCTGAGCGTATTTGTTACCTTTTTCAGCTTTTTCCTGAACATCGTGGAAAGAATCGAACATCAGAAGCGTATGTTTCAAGCCTTTAGCAGCGATTGGCGCGAGTTTGTCGTCGTCCAAGAGTTCGATTAAGGCGTGAATGTTGTAACCGCCGAGCATCGTACCTAAGAGTTCGGTCGCATATTCGGGGGAAACCAACGGGCTGGATACGCTGCCTTCGGCAACGGCAGCCAGGAATGAGGCTTTGACTTTGGCGGCATCGTCCACACCGGGCGGAACACGGTGAGCAAGCAGTTCGACCAAGAACTCGCCTTCGCCTGCGGGCGGGTTTTTCAGCAGCTCGACCAAATCGGCGGTTTGCTGCGCGTTCAAAGGGAGGGGTGGGATACCGAGGGCGGCGCGCTCGGAGACGGCTTTGCGATAGGCTTCTAACATCTCTTTGTTCCTTTTTTCTGTTTTTTCTTCTGACCGTTGCAAATGATTTGCAATCAAAGAATTGTAAACAATCCTTTTGGGTATCATAGACCAGTTTTAACAAAAATGGAACTGTTATATTGCCCGATATAATAGAGCTTGACTATCTGTCGGTATGGACATGTCAATGAAAATGAATGCCGTCTGAAAAGAAGTTCAAACGGCATGTTTTTAACGTTTTTCCTGCCTCCGTATCAGCCAAACGGCGAGCAGGGCGAAGGCTATGGTGGGCAGTGCGCCGGCGAAGAAGGGCGGGACGCCGTAGAGTTGGCTGGTAAAACCGAAAAGCCGTCCGGCGAAGTGGAACAGCAAGCCTAAGCAGATGCCGCCGAAGAGTTTCAAACCCATATTGCCGTGGCGGGTGGTTTGCGGGGTGAAGGCGAAGGCGACGAGTGCCATCACCCAGGCGGCGACGGGGTAAACCAATTTGCGCCACCAGGCGATGGCGTAGATTTGGGTGTTTTGGTTGTTGTTTTCGAGGTGGCTGATGTAGGTGGTCAGTTCGCTGATGGACATTTGGTCGGGTTTGACGAGCAATACGTCCATCAGGTTGCGCTTGACGGCAATCGGCCAGGTTTCTTCGGCGGCGGTGGAGACTTCGACTTTGTCTTCGCCAAGTGTGCTGCGGCGGATGTTTTTCAACTGCCAACTGCCGTCGTTGTTTAAAACGGCGGATTCGGCTTCTGTTGCTTGCGTCAGCTCGTTTTTGTCGTTGCGCGCCCAAATTTTAATGCCCAGCAGGGTGTGGTCGGGCAGCATTTCACGCACGTTGATGATGCTGTTTTTTTCTTTCAGCCAAAGGCCGGTATTGCCGGTGCTGATTTTGCCGTTGATGGCGGCAGATTTGATGTTTTCAGCTTTTTGGCTGAGGACGGGGGCAATCCATTCGCCGAGTGCGGCGGTGGCGAGGGCAAAAATCAAACCGAACTGCGACAGAATCAACAGCAGCTTTTTGGTGCTCATGCCGCTGGCTTTGATAACGGTCAGCTCGCTGCCGGAAGCCAGTTGACTGAGGGAAATCAGGCCGCTGATCAAAACGGCAAGCGGCATCAGTTCATATGCGCGCGCGGGCATCTGCATGAGGACGTATTGCCCCAACTTTGCGCCGTTATAGCTGCCTTTTCCAAGATCGCCGACTTCGTTGATGATTTCAAAAAAGCTGTACAAAGCGAGGAAGGCAAGGAGGGCGTAAACCGCCATAACCGCCATTTGACGGATGATGTAACGTGAAATCAGGTTCATTTTCCGCCTTTCAATGTCAGACTTTTGGCAACCGCCTGCCAGAAGGGTTGGCTAGGCATACTACGCACGCGCAGCAGGACGACGGCAATCACAAACATGATGATGTGCATAGGCAGCAGTCCGAGCCAGAAATGGATTTTGCCGTCTTCCACGGCATTGCGCAGAAATGTCAGCCCGTTTTGGTAAACCAAAAACAAACCGATGGCAATCAGGATATTGTAGGTATGGCCGCTGCGCGGATTGAAATAGGAAAGCGGCACGGCAAGCAGGCACAGCAACAAAACGCTGACAGTCAACGAAATACGCCACATCAATTCCGCCTGGTGTTGGGGATTGCTGCTACCAATCAGTTGTGCGGTCGGAATGGTTCGGCGGTGTGAAACAGGGTCGATGAGTTTGGGCGTGGTGCTGATAATCAGGCTGAGGTGTTGGAAAGAAACGCGGTTGTAATCGGCTTTGCCGGGCGTACCGCTATAACGGTAGCCGTCGCGCAATTCAAGCGTGCGTTTGTTGTCGGTCAGCGAAAAATTGCCCTCTTTGGCGAAGATAATGTTGTCGTTGCCGTTTTTGTCCTGCTCGCGCAGGAACAGGTTTTTCATGATGCCGGATTCGGTATCGAAGGTTTCGACAAAATAAACCCTGCCGTTGCGCTTGCCCAAGTTATTGAACTCGCCGGCTTCCACCAAAGACAACTCCTGCTTCTGCTTCAAAATTTCGGCATATTCGCGGCTGCGCAACTCTGCCCACGGCATTACCCAAAGCTGCATGACGGCAATCAAAATGGCAAACGGCACGGCAAACTGCATGACCGGGCGTATCCATTGTTTCAATGCCAATCCGCAAGAGAGCCAAACCGACATTTCGCTGTCGCGCCAGTAGCGGGTCAATACGGTCAACGTACTGATAAATGCGGTCAACACCAGCAAAAGCGGGGTCATGCCGATGACCCAGAAGCCGACCAATGCCAACACGGCATCGATGGCGACGCGCCCGTCGGCGGCACGACCGAGCAGGTTGATTGCCTGCGTGGAGACCAACACCGCCAGGAGGACGACGAAAATGCCGACAGCGGTAAAGGAGAGTTCTTTGATGAAGTTTCTTTGATAAATCATAGAATCGCGGCTAGGAGCGGTAAGCGGTTCGGCGCAGGCGGATTGTCTGCGCAAGGTTTCAGACGACCTCTCAAATGGAGTACAATCTTTCCAACCGTTTTCAGACGACCTCTTGATGCAAAGGGTCGTCTGAAACTACCCGAAACCATCTCAATCAGGAGAATAAACGTGGAATTTAGCACAAAAGCCGGAACCTTGCAGCCGCAACAGGCAGGCGCACAGTTATTTGTCTGCACCGAAGCAGCGCAATTAAACCACCCGACCTCCCTTGCCCTTTTGTCTTCCCTTGAAGAAGGTCAAAATTTCGCCGACACCAAAATCCCGACGGACAACGGTTTGCAGGCAGTCGCCGTCGTCCGTCTCGAAAAAACCGACCGCGCCGCGCTGAACAAAGCCGCAGCCGAAGCCGCCAAATGGGCGCAAAATCAAGAAACGGTTAATGTGGACATCCATGCCTTCGATGAAGCGCAAGCGGCAGCCGTTGCCGAAGCGTTTGCGATTGCGTTCGGCAATGCTGCCTACCGTTTCGACCGCTACAAAAAAGAAGCAAAGCCCGCCAAATTCGCACAAGCCGTGTTCCACACCGCACACGAAGCCGCCGTCAAAGAAGCCCTGCGCGTCGCCGAAGCACAGGTTTACGGACAAAGCCTCTGCCGCGATTTGGGCAACGCCGCGCCCAACGAATGCACGCCCGAATTTTTAGCGCGCACAGCCAAAGCCGAAGCCGAAAAACTCGGTGCACACGCCAAAATCATCGAAAAAGACTACATCAAAGAAAACATGGGTTCGTTCTGGTCTGTCGCCAAAGGCAGCGTCGAAGACCCATATTTGGTCGAACTGAGCTATTTCGGTGCAGCCGACAAAGAAGCCGCCCCCGTCGTCTTGGTCGGCAAAGGCATTACCTTCGACACCGGCGGCATTTCCCTCAAACCCGGTCTGAACATGGACGAAATGAAGTTCGACATGTGCGGCGCGGCAACCGTCATCAGTACCTTCTGCGCCGCCGTCAAACTACAACTGCCGATCAACCTGATTGCCGTCGTCGCCACTTGTGAAAACATGCCTTCCGGCGCGGCCAACAAACCGGGCGATGTCGTGAAAAGCATGAAAGGCTTGACCATCGAAGTGTTGAACACCGATGCCGAAGGCCGTCTGATTTTGTGTGACGCGCTCACTTACGCCGAGCAGTTTAAACCCAAAGCTGTTATCGACGTCGCCACCCTGACCGGCGCGTGCATCATCGCCTTGGGTCATGATGTCAGCGGCGTGATGGGCAACGATCAGGATTTGGTCGACAGCCTGCTCGCTGCCTCCCGCAACGTGGACGACAAAGCATGGCAACTGCCGCTCTTTGAGACCTATAAAGACCAGCTCAAATCCAATTTTGCCGACATCCCTAATATTGGTACACCCGGTGCAGGCACGATTACCGCCGCCACCTTCCTGTCTTACTTCACCGAAGATTACCCGTGGGCACACCTCGACATCGCGGGTACGGCATGGAAATCCGGCAGCGAAAAAGGCGCGACCGGCCGCCCCGTTCCCTTGTTGCTGAACTATCTGCGTCATCTTTAATGGTATCATGATGCCGTCTGAAGCCTTTCAGACGGCATCATCCTGTCAAATACTCAAACAATATGCCGAAAGTTACCTTTTATACCCATGTTGACCAAATCCCCCTTTTTACCTGTCGGTTGATTGCGCGCGCCATCCGGGACGGGGGTAGGGTGCTGGTGTGGTCAGACTCGTTCGGGCAGGTTCAAGAATTGGACAAAACACTCTGGCAATATGAAGCGGAAAGTTTTGTTCCTCATGAAGTCTGGACAACAGAGTATCCGATGCCGACGGATACGCCGGTTTTGTTGGCGGCCGGCGATAGGATTCCCGAAATTGCGGAAAATATGACGGTTCTTAATTTATCGGATGATTTTTGGAATGCTGCGCCCGTATTGCCGGAACGTATCTTGGAAATCGTCGGCAGCAGCCTTGAGGAACTTGCCGAGGCACGTGGGCGTTTTGCCGCCTACCGTAAAAGCGGTTTCCACATCGAACACCACGGCATGGGTGGGAGGGGTTAATGCCATCTTGCCGCTATACTTACAAAATTTAAACAGCTTTGATTCTATTTGATTCAAACTCGGCTATAATCCCGTTTTTCCGACCTTATTAACAGCGAAGAGCTATTATGAACAAAATTTTCAAAATCAGCGCACTGACCCTTGCCGCCACTTTGGCACTTTCTGCCTGCGGCAAAAAAGAAACCGTACCCACATCATCCGCATCTGAGCCTGCCGCAGCTTCTGCCGCGCAGGGCGATACTTCTTCAATCGGCAATACCATGCAGCAGGCAAGCTATGCTATGGGTGTGGACATCGGACGCTCCCTGAAACAGATGAAGGAGCAGGGTGCGGAAATCGATTTGAAAGTCTTTACCGAAGCACTGCAGGCAATGTATGACGGCAAAGAAATCAAAATGACCGAAGAGCAGGCTCAGGAAGTGATGATGAAATTCCTGCAGGAGCAGCAGGCTAAAGCCGTAGAAAAACACAAGGCGGATGCGAAGGCCAACAAAGAAAAAGGCGAAGCCTTCCTGAAGGAAAATGCCGCCAAAGACGGTGTGAAGACCACTGCTTCCGGTTTGCAGTACAAAATCACCAAACAGGGTGAAGGTAAACAGCCGACAAAAGATGATATCGTTACTGTGGAATACGAAGGCCGCCTGATTGACGGTACCGTATTCGACAGCAGCAAAGCCAACGGCGGTCCGGCAACCTTCCCGTTAAGCCAAGTGATTCCGGGTTGGACCGAAGGCGTCCAACTCCTGAAAGAAGGCGGCGAAGCCACGTTCTACATTCCGTCCAACCTTGCTTACCGCGAACAGGGTGCGGGCGAAAAAATCGGTCCGAACTCCACTTTGGTATTTGATGTGAAACTGGTTAAGGTTGGTGCACCCGAAAATGCACCTGCCCAACAGCCGGCACAAGTCGACATCAAAAAAGTAAATTAAGTCCGAATCCATGCCCGAAACAGGTTTTCGGGCATTTTTACGGTCAATGCCGTCTGAATTGCGCATCAAGCGTAGGAAACAGACGGTGCATACTCCAAAAAGTACACCCATATGAAGAAGATCGTCATTCTGATTTCAGGGCGCGGCAGCAACATGCAAGCCATCGTCAATGCTGCCGTTCCAAATGTCCATATCGCTGCCGTGTTAAGCAACAGCGAAACGGCGGAAGGACTGAAATGGGCGGCTGGTCAGGGTATTCCGACCGACAGCCTGAATCATAAAAACTTTGAATCACGACTTGCCTTCGATACGGCCATGATGGAAAAAATCGATGCATATCAACCCGACTTGGTGGTTTTGGCAGGTTTTATGCGGATTCTGACCCCCGAGTTTTGCGCCCATTACGAAGGCAGGCTGATGAACATTCACCCGTCCATCCTTCCTTCGTTTACCGGGCTTCATACGCACGAACGCGCTTTGGAGGCAGGTTGCCGCGTTGCCGGCTGTACTATTCATTTTGTTACGGCCGAGCTGGATTGCGGCCCGATTGTATCGCAAGGGATTGTGCCGATACTTGATGGTGATACGGCAGACGATATTGCCGCACGGGTTTTAGCTGTCGAGCATAAACTTTACCCGAAAGCTGTTGCCGATTTTGCCGCCGGCCTCCTGAGCATCGAGGGTAACCGTGTGAAGAAAAAGGAAAGTGCGGATGCCGCTTGTTTCTTGCTGGCATGAACCGAAAGGGAGCAAATGATGAAACCTCTTAAAAATGTATTTTCAGCCGTCATTTTATCTGCCGCATTACCGTATGTGTATGCGGCAGAGCTGCCTCAGTCTGCCACGCTGCACTATTCGGGCAGTTACGGCATTCCTGCCACTATGGTGTTTACGCGCAGCGGCAACGGCTACAAAATCGTTTCGACGATCAAAGTGCCTTTGTACAATATCCGTTTCGAATCAGGAGGTACGGTTAGCGGCAATACACTGCATCCTGCCTACTACAAAGATATACGTGGCGGAAAACTATATGCGGAAGCCAAGTTCGCCGACGGTAGCGTAACTTACGGCAAAGCCGGAGAGAGTAAAACCGAGCCAAGCCCCAAGGCTATGGATTTATTCACATTGGCATGGCAGCTGGCGGCAAACGACGCGAAACTTCCCTCCGGTCTGAAAATTACCAACGGTAAAAAACTTTATCCCGTTGGCGGCCTGAATAAAACAGGCGTAGGCAGATACAGTATAGACGGTGTGGAAACCGAGATTGTCAAATATCGTGTCAAAAGGGGTGATGATACGGTAACTTATTTCTTTGCGCCGTCCCTGTATAATATTCCGGCACAAATCGGGTACAACGACGACGGCAAGACCTATACATTGAAACTCAAGTCGGCGCAAATCAACGGTCGGCCGGTCAGACAGTAGGCAGGCTTTAGAAGGAAGATTGCCGCCTTTTTTGGTTTTTTTGTATAGACCGCTTGGAATTGTTTACAATAATGCCATATAAACGGCGGTTTTAATGTTATTTTTAGGAACTCCATCATGCAGATTACATCAAAATGGATAGACGGGATGTGTTTTGTCGGTACGACTGAAGGCGGGCACAGTGTCGTTATGGAAGGTGCGGCGGCAGAAGGTGCGGTCAAGCGGGGACCCAGCCCGATGGAGATGCTGCTGTTGGGCGTGGCGGGTTGTTCGAGTATCGATGTTGTGATGATTGCCGAAAAACAGCGTCAGAAAGTTATTGACTGCCAGGCGACGGTAACGGCGAAACGGGCAGACGATGCGCCGCGCGTGTTTACTGAAATCCACATCCATTTCAAGGTAATCGGGCATGATTTGAAAGAATCGGCCATTGAGCGCGCCGTTCAGATGTCTGCCGAAAAATACTGTTCGGCTTCGATTATGTTGGGCAAAGCGGCAAAGATTACCCATAGTTTTGAAACTGTCGAGGCGGAGAAATAAGCATCAGACGGCATCATGAGGAAAATATCCGATGCCGTCTGAAAGGAAAAGGAATGGCGGATAAGTCAGAAGTGCATAAAAAAGCAGATATATTCAGGCTACACCCCCGAATATATCTGCTTGCTTCTTTCTCTCTCTACCAGCCTTTATAATACTTGGCTTTGTCTGCACATTGTGCAGCCTTGATTTAAGATTGTCAACAATTTTTAATTATATCTTAAGAAACTTTTGAAAGCGTGAAAATACGGGAGACATCATGAACCTTGAAAACGACAGCATTATCCATGCGCCCACAACTTCTTCCCTGATTCTTGAAGAGCGGCACGATTCGGAACTTTTCCGTGTTTACGCACGTATTTTGGACGGTATTACCGACCATGTGCTGCTTCCGGGTAAGAAGCTGACCGAATCCGAGCTTTGCCGTCAGATGGTGTGTTCGCGAAATACGGTTCGGGGTGCGTTGTCACTTTTGGCGCACGATAAGATTGTCGATTTACAGCCCAACAGGGGGGCGTTTGTTCATGTTCCCGACCTGAAGGAGATGCGTGATGTATTCAATGCGCGCATTGAGATGGAGACAATGATTTTAAACATACTTGCCGGGCTGCCTGATTTGGAAACCTTACTCAAACCGCTTTATGCGATGATAGAGCGCGAAGAGGAGGCATCCGGAAAAGGCGACCGCGTGGGTTGGAACCGCCTGTCCAATGCGTTTCATGTCGAACTGGCCCGGTTGTTGGGCAACGATGTGCTGTTTGATATTATGAACACGCTGTGCGCGCGATCTTCCCTGATTGTCGCCGTGGCGGGCGTGCACCGGAAGGAAAAGCACGCAATCAATACGCACACGCATTCCGAACATCGGGAAATCCTCGACCTGCTGCTGGCGGGTAAGCGGAACAGGGTGGTCAAGATTCTACGCAAACATTTGGGCAAATGCATGGAGCGTTTGGAAAAGACTTTGGAAGTTTAAGTTTTGGAACGGCCGGCCGTCTGAGTGTGTTCAGGCGGTTTTTTAATGGCAGTTCGGATGTCGTCTGAAATATGGATGCGGGTATTTACAATTTTCAGACGGCATTTTCAAGCCGAACATATTATGCGGCAATAAAGGAGAACAGGGGATGAACAGCCTGATGACGTTGCTTTCGGTATTGGTACCGATGTTCGCCGGATTTTTTATCCGTGTTCCCAAACCTTATCTGAGCGTGTTGGACAGAATGTTGTCGGTTTTGGTGTATGCCGTGCTTCTGCTAATCGGTGTATCGCTTGCACGTGTGGAAAACTTGGGTACGCAGTTGGACGATATCGCACTGACGACCTTATGGTTGTTTTTTTGTACGGTAGGGGCGAACCTGATTGTCTTGGCAGTTTTAGGAAAGTTATTTCCGTGGCGGCCGAATGGGAAAGGGAAGGGTGTTTCGGTCGGTGTGTCGGGCAGTGTGAGGCAGCTCGGATGCGTGGTGCTCGGTTTTGTGTCCGGTAAATTGATGCGCGATATTTGGATGCCGTCTGAAAACGCGGGCATGTATTGTCTGATGCTGCTGGTGTTCCTCATCGGCGTACAGCTCAAAAGCAGCGGCGTATCGTTGCGGCAGGTTTTGGTCAACCGCAGGGGGATTCGGCTGTCGGTCTGGTTTATGCTTTCATCTCTTTCAGGCGGGCTGCTGTTTGCCGCATCGGCAGACGGTGTGTCGTTGACGAAAGGTTTGGCGATGGCTTCCGGCTTCGGTTGGTATTCCCTCTCGGGTTTGGTCATGACCGAGGCTTACGGGGCGGTATGGGGCAGCATCATGCTGCTGAACGATTTGGCACGAGAGCTGTTTGCACTGGCATTTATTCCACTGCTGATGAAGCGTTTTCCAGATGCGGCGGTGGGAGTCGGAGGTGCGACCAGTATGGATTTCACATTGCCCGTGATTCAGGGTGCGGGTGGTTTGGAAGTCGTACCGGTAGCGGTCAGCTTCGGCGTGGTGGTCAATATCGCCGCCCCGTTTCTGATGGTGGTGTTTTCTACGCTGGGCTGAACGCGGTAAAATCCACATTCGTAGGAAATGAAATAAAAACATATGAAACTGAAAATTCAAAGGCACGGACAAATTTTGAGCCTTGTCCAAAAATATCAGTTTATGACGGTTGACGATCTTGCCGCCAGATTGGAAGTTACACCGCAGACGATACGCCGTGATATTCAGGAATTGAGCGAAAGCGGCAGGCTGAAGCGTTATCACGGCGGCGCATCATCAAACGGAAGCCTGTCAGACAGCCTGCCTTCAAACCGCCAGATTCAATGTCAAAATGAAAAAAATGCCATTGCCCGGCTGATTGCGGAACATATTCCTGACGAGTCATCATTGTTTGTCAGTATCGGTACGACCATGGAGGCAGTGGCATCGGAGCTGGTGAAGCGACGCAGCAGCCTGCGGATTATTACCAACAACATCCACGTCGCCTCCATCGTTTCGGCACGTACGGATTATACGGTCATTATCACTTCCGGAGTCGTCCGCCCTTTGGACGGCGGCATTACCGGCGTGGCGACCGTCGATTTCATCAACCAGTTCAAAGTCGATTATGCCGTGATGAGCACACACGGTGTGGAAAGCGACGGTTCGCTTTTGGATTACGATTACAAGGAAGTCAGCGTCATGCAGGCGATGATTGCCAACGCGCGCGTCCGCTTCCTGGGTGTCGATCATAGCAAATTCCGCAGCAACGCGTTGGTCCGGCTTGGCGACATTACGGCGTTTGACAAAGTATTTACCGACCGGTTGCCCGATACCGTCATGCAGAAGATGCTGAAAGAGGCAGGTGTGGAATGTTTGGTTTCCGATGCCGTCTGAACGCTATGTCAAAGCCTGCAAGTCGGGTACAATAAACACATTCCCAAACCGTTTCAGACGGTATTCCGATAACATTTATGCCGTCTGAAACCATCCATTTGAAGAAAACCATGCTCAATAAAGACCAATTCGCGGACAACCACTTCATCCGCACCCTCATCGAAGAAGACCTCAAAAGCGGCAAACACAATGCCATCCAAACCCGTTTCCCGCCAGAACCCAACGGCTACCTGCACATCGGCCACGCCAAATCCATCTGCCTGAACTTCGGTTTGGCTTATATTTACGACGGCTTGTGCAACCTGCGTTTTGACGATACCAATCCTGAAAAAGAAAACGACGAATACGTCAACGCCATCAAAGAAGACGTCGAGTGGTTGGGCTTCCATTGGGCGGGCGAGCCGCGTTTCGCTTCCAACTATTTCGATCAGCTCTATGATTACGCCGTCGGTTTAATCAAAGACGGCAAAGCGTATGTCGATGATTTGACGCCTGAAGAAATGCGCGAATACCGCGGTACGCTGACCGAAGCAGGCAAAAACAGCCCTTACCGCGACCGCAGCGTCGAAGAAAACCTCGACCTGTTCACGCGTATGAAAAACGGCGAGTTTCCCGATGGCAGCAAAACCCTGCGCCTGAAAATCGACATGGCATCAGGCAACATCAATATGCGCGACCCCGTCATCTACCGCATCCGCCGCGCCCATCACCACAACACTGGCGACAAATGGTGCATCTACCCGATGTACGACTACACGCATTGCATTTCCGATGCCATCGAAGGCATCACGCATTCCTTGTGCACACTCGAATTTGAAGCCCACCGTCCGCTGTATGACTGGGTGTTGGACAACATCCCCGCGCCGCACGCCACACGTCCGCGCCAATACGAGTTTTCCCGTTTGGAGCTTCTGTATTCCATCACGTCCAAACGCAAGCTGAACCAACTGGTTTCAGACGGCCACGTTTCCAGCTGGGACGATCCGCGTATGCCGACCATTTCCGGTATGCGCCGCCGCGGCTACACGCCCGAAGGCCTGCGTCTGTTTGCCAAACGCGCCGGTATTTCCAAATCTGAAAACATCGTCGATATGAGCGTATTGGAAGGTGCGATTCGCGAAGAGTTGGAAAACTCCGCTCCGCGCCTGATGGCAGTCTTGAACCCGCTCAAAGTAACACTGACCAACTTTGAAGCCGGCAAAACCCAAAGCCGCCGCGCCGCGTTCCATCCGAACCACGAGGAAATGGGCGAGCGCGAAATCCCCGTGTCCCAAACTATCTACATCGAAGCGGACGACTTTGCCGAAAATCCGCCTAAAGGCTTCAAGCGCCTGATTCCCGGCGGCGAAGTGCGTTTGCGTCACGGCTATGTGATTAAGTGCGATGAAGTCGTAAAAGACGAGGCAGGCAATGTGGTCGAACTCAAATGCAGCATCGACCACGACACCTTGGGCAAAAATCCAGAAGGCCGTAAAGTTAAAGGCGTGATTCACTGGGTGTCCGCCGAACATGCAGCCGAAATCAAAGTCCGCCTGTACGACCGCCTCTTTACCGTCGAGCGTCCCGATGCCGTACGCGGCGAAGACGGCGAATACCTGCCGTTTACCGATTTCCTTAATCCTGAATCCATCAAGGAAATCACCGCTTACGCCGAACCTGTCGCAAAAGATTTGCCGGCAGAAAGCCGTTGGCAGTTCGAGCGTATCGGCTATTTTGTTACCGACCGCAAAGACCACAGCAAAGACACGCCGGTGTTTAACCGCACGGTCACGCTGAAAGATTCTTGGCAGCCTAAGTAAAACCTCATCCTTGCCGTCTGAATATTGTTCGGACGGCATTTCTCCTTTACCCGCGAAATGCGGCACATTCGGCACACCGGAAAGGAAACATGATGAAAGTCCTCTTTATCGCCGACCCTATGGCAAGTTTCAAAACTTACAAAGACACTACCTACGCCATGATGCGCGAGATGGCAAAACGCGGCTGGCAACTGTTTCACACATTGAGCGGGGAATTGTCTGTAAACGGCGGTTTGGTAACGGCACAGGCATCGGCATTTGAATTTTTGGGTGCAAAAGCCGATGATGATCATGCGTGGTTCGAATCCGCTGGGAAAGTTCAGACGGCATTAAAAGAATTTGATGCCGTCATTATGCGCACCGATCCGCCGTTCGATATGCAATACCTCTACGCCACACAGCTTCTGACGCTGGCGGAGCAACAGGGCGCGAAGGTCTTTAACAGCGGACAGGCGATGCGTGACTTCAATGAAAAACTGGCGATTTTGAATTTCAGCCGGTTCACTGCGCCTACGCTGGTAACGACCCGTTCTGCCGATGTCCGCGCATTTTTGAAAGAACACAGCGACATCATCATCAAACCGCTCGACGGCATGGGCGGTATGGGCATTTTCCGCCTGACCGAAAAAGACCCTAACATCGGCAGCATCCTCGAAACCCTGATGCAGCTTGATTCCCGCACCATCATGGCGCAACGCTACCTTCCCGAAATCGTACACGGTGACAAGCGCATCCTGATTATCGGTGGAGAAGTCGTCCCCTATGCTTTGGCGCGTATTCCTCAAAACGGCGAAACACGCGGCAATCTGGCGGCAGGAGGGCGCGGCGTGGCGCAGGAATTGAGCGAACGCGACCGAGAAATTGCAGAGACTCTGGCTCCCGAGCTTAAACGGCGAGGCATCCTGCTTGCCGGTTTGGACGTTATCGGAAGCAACTTGACCGAAGTCAACGTAACCAGCCCGACCGGATTCCAAGAAATCATGAAACAAAAAGGTTTCGATGTGGCAGCAGTGTTTGCAGATGCCGTTGCCGAGTGGTCTGTACATTAAAAACCATGCCGTCTGAAATGTTTTCCTGTTTTCAGACGGCATTTTTGAAAAGATTTTTATGAAACCGTCTTCTTATGCGACTAGTAAAAAAGGCAAAAGCGGCATCAGGCGCATCATCAACGCTTTCGACTACTCTATAGACGGCATCGCCGCCGCCTACCGTTATGAGGCTGCATTCCGTCAGGTTTTGTGGCTGAACGTGCTGCTGGTGTGCGCGGCATTTTTTTGGGTTTCCGAAACGTCCCTCCGCCTGCCGTTGGTTATCGCGTCTTTTGTATCGGTCATTGTCGAATTGGTCAATACCGCCATTGAAGCCGCCGTCGATCATACGTCGACTGAGAGGCACGAACTGGCCAAACGTGCCAAAGATGCAGGTTCTGCCGCACAACTGGTTGCCATGCTGATGTTGGCGGCGGTTTGGCTGCCTGTCCTTTTTGGATAAAATACTTGCGGCAGGTTTTATAATCATTTAGGATTAGTATGTAGTATTTATTATTCGCTTAATCTATATCAAATTTCCGAACGGTATTTGTCTGTAAGATGAGCGCATCCTCGTTTGACATTTAAGGAGTAGAAAGATGAAAAAACTATTGGCAGCCGTAATGATGGCAGGTTTGGCAGGAGCGGCTTCCGCGGCGGGCGTTCATGTTGAAGACGGCTGGGCGCGTGCCACCGTCGAAGGTATGAAAATGGGCGGAGCGTTCATGAAAATCCACAACGACGAAGCCAAACAAGACTTTCTGCTCGGCGGAAGCAGCCCTGTTGCCGAACGTGTCGAAGTGCATACCCATATCAATGATAACGGCGTGATGCGTATGCGCGAAGTCAAAGGCGGCGTGCCTTTGGATGCGAAGTCCGTTACCGAACTCAAACCCGGCAGCTATCATGTCATGTTTATGGGTTTGAAAAAACAATTAAAAGAGGGTGAGAAAATTCCCGTTACCCTGAAATTCAAAAATGCCAAGGCGCAAACCGTACAATTGGAAATCAAAACCGCGCCTATGCCGGCAATGGACCACGATCATCACCACGGCGAAGCGCATCAACACTGATTGTCTAATATATCCGAATGCCGTCTGAAGGAATGTCCCTTTCCTTCAGACGGCATTTTTATACCTGTTGGCAAAGTATGTTAGAATATGCCTTTAAAAACCGCCGTTTCCAACCATATTCTACGCATGAATACGACAGCAAACACCACCAATATCATCGTCGGACTCTCTGGCGGTGTCGATTCTTCCGTAACCGCCGCCCTACTCAAGCAGCAGGGTTATCAAGTGCGCGGTGTATTCATGCAAAACTGGGAGGATGACGACAATGACGAATATTGCAGCATTAAACAGGATTCGTTCGATGCGATCGCCGTTGCCGATATTGTCGGTATCGATATCGACATCGTTAATTTCGCCGCGCAATATAAAGACAAAGTCTTTGCTTATTTTCTTCAGGAATACAGTGCGGGGCGCACGCCGAATCCGGATGTGTTGTGCAATGCCGAAATCAAATTCAAATGCTTTTTGGACTATGCCATAGAGCAGGGAGCCGATATCATCGCCACCGGACACTATGCGCGCAAAGAAGTCCGCAATGGCGTGCATTACCTGCTCAAAGGTTTGGATCAAAACAAAGACCAAAGCTATTTCCTCTACCGCCTCAAGCCTTTCCAACTCGAGCGCGCGATTTTTCCGTTGGGCGGTTTGGAAAAACCCGAAGTCCGCCGCCTTGCCGCCGAATTTAATTTGCCGACTGCCGCTAAAAAAGACAGCACCGGCATCTGTTTCATCGGCGAGCGTCCGTTCCGCGAGTTCCTGCAGAAATACCTGCCGACCGACAACGGCAAAATGGTGACACCCGAAGGGAAAACCGTCGGCGAACACGTCGGGCTGATGTTTTACACGCTCGGACAGCGCAAAGGATTGGGCATCGGCGGCGCGGGTGAGCCGTGGTTTGTCGCCGCGAAGGATTTGACGAAAAATGAACTCATCGTCGTACAAGGTCATGACCATCCGCTGCTCTATACCCGCAGCCTCGTCATGAATGATTTGAGTTTTACGCTGCCCGAGCGTCCGAAAGAAGGGCGCTACACCTGCAAAACCCGCTACCGCATGGCGGACGCGCCGTGTGAATTGCGTTATCTAGACGATGAAACGGTCGAGCTGGTGTTTGACGAACCGCAATGGGCGGTCACGCCCGGTCAATCCGCTGTGCTGTATGAGGGTGATGTCTGCTTGGGCGGCGGCATCATCCAATCAACCGACAAGCCTGTCATCATCACGCGATAAAGGTAATGCCGTCTGAAACGGTTTTCAGACGGCATAGTTCTGCTTCATTTTACTCTAAAAGACCGAAAATTATGGAAAAAATCTGGTTAGACAGTTACGAACAGGGTGTGAATGCCGAAATCGACATCACGCAATACGGTTCCGTCAGCGATGTATTTTGCCAAAGTGTCAGGAAATTTGCCGGTCAACCTGCTTTTCAAAACATGGGCAAGACGCTGACTTATGCCGAAACCGGCAAACTGGCAACAGATTTTGCTTCTTATCTGCAAAACGTCCTTAAATTGCCTCGAGGAGAGCGTGTGGCAATAATGTTGCCCAATGTACTGCAATATCCGGTTGCGCTTTTTGGTATTTTGCAGGCAGGTTTGGTGGCGGTGAACACCAATCCGCTCTATACCCCGCGCGAGCTGGAGCATCAGTTGAAAGACAGCGGCGCGACCGCCATCATCGTTTTGGAAAATTTCGCCAACACGTTGGAGCTGGTGTTGCCGCGCACGCAGATCAAACACGTCATCGTCGCCTCCGTCGGTGAAATGTTCGGGCTGCTTAAAGGTTCGCTGATCAATTTCATCATCCGAAAAATCAAGAAAATGGTTCCCGAATACCGTATTCGGGAAACCGTTTCCTTTCAGACGGCATTGAAAGAGGGGGCGAAGCACGTTTTCCAACCTGTCGCATTAAACCGCGAAGATACCGCGCTGTTGCAATACACGGGCGGCACGACAGGTGTTGCCAAAGGGGCGGTGCTGAGTCACGGCAATATCTGCGCCAATATGCTTCAGGCAAAAGAATGGATTAAAAACCAGTTGCGTGAGGGAAAAGAAACCGTTATCGCCGCCTTGCCGCTGTACCATATTTTTGCCTTAACCGTGAATCTGATGATTTTTGCCAATGCAGGTTCAAAAATTGTCCTGATTACCAACCCGCGCGATATGAAAGGCTTTATCGGAGAACTGAAAAAACAGCGGATTAATGTATTTATCGGCGTAAACACACTGTTTAACGCGATGGTTAACCGTCCTGATTTTGCCGAAGTCGATTTTTCAGGATTGCGGCTGACTTTGGGCGGCGGTATGGCGACCCAAAAAGCCGTTGCCGAAAAATGGAAAAAAATTACCGGTACGCCTATTGTCGAAGCCTACGGTTTGACCGAAGCCAGCCCCGGCGTGTGCTGCAACCCGCTCAATATCGAAGCATACAGCGGCGGTATCGGACTACCCGTTCCCTCTACCGAAGTCGAACTGCGCGATGCGGACGGCAAAGAAGTTGCCGTCGGACAGCCGGGCGAACTTTGGGTGCGCGGCCCGCAAGTCATGAAAGGCTATTGGAACCGTCCCGAAGAAACCGCCAAAGCCATAGACGCGCGCGGTTTCTTGGAAACCGGCGATATTGCCGTCATGGACGAAAAAGGCTGGTTAAAGCTGGTTGACCGTAAGAAAGACCTCATTGTTGTTTCCGGTTTTAATGTTTATCCGAACGAAATCGAAGAGGTAATCGCACACAACGACAAAGTCATGGAAGTTGCCTGTATCGGCGTTCCCGACGAAAAAACCGGAGAAGCTCTCAAAGTGTTTGTCGTCAGAAAAGACCCGTCTTTGACGAAAGAAGAACTTATCGCCTTTTGCCGTACCGGGCTGACCGCATATAAAGTTCCGAAAAACATTGAATTCCGTGAGGAACTGCCCAAATCCAACGTCGGTAAAATCCTGCGTCGCGAGTTACGGCAAAGTGTCGGAAAATAAAGAAAATATGCCGTCTGAAAATATCCGGTTGCCGTTGAAACGGTATTCGTTTGTTTGCCAGAACCAAGTGCTTCAAGTTAAAATCACACATTCCAACATGGGTATTCCATCATGACAAAATTTATTTTCGTAACCGGCGGCGTCGTATCTTCACTCGGGAAAGGTATCGCCGCCGCTTCTATTGCCACTATCCTCGAATCGCGCGGTCTGAACGTGACCATGCTCAAGCTCGACCCTTATATCAACGTTGACCCCGGCACGATGAGTCCGTTCCAGCACGGCGAAGTGTTCGTGACCGACGACGGTGCGGAAACCGACCTCGACTTGGGACACTACGAACGTTTCATCAATGCCACCATGACCCGCCGCAACAGCTTCAGTACGGGGCAGGTGTACGAAAACGTTATCGCCAAAGAACGCCGCGGCGACTATCTCGGCGGTACGGTTCAAGTCATTCCGCACATTACCGACGAAATCAAACGACGCATCCATGAAGGCGCGGCGGGTTACGATGTGGCCATCGTCGAAATCGGCGGTACGGTCGGCGACATCGAATCGCTGCCGTTTTTGGAAGCCATCCGTCAGATGCGCAGCCAGTTGGGACGCAACAACACCTTGTTCGCCCACTTGAGCTACGTTCCCTACATCGCCGCTGCCGGCGAAATCAAAACCAAGCCGACCCAGCACACCGTTAAAGAAATGTTGAGCATCGGTTTGCAGCCCGACATCCTGATTTGCCGCATGGACAGAACCATGCCCGCGGACGAACGCCGCAAAATCGCCTTGTTCTGCAACGTGGAAGAGCGCGCGATTGTGGGCAGCTACGACGTGGACAGCATCTACGAATGCCCCGAAATGCTGCACGACCAAGGCATCGACAACATCATTACCGAGCAATTGCAACTTAACGTGCAACAGGCGGATTTGACCGCGTGGAAAAAAATCGTCCACGCCATCCAAAACCCGAAACACACCGTCAAAATCGCCATGGTCGGCAAATACGTCGATTTGACCGAGTCCTACAAATCATTGATTGAAGCCTTGAAACACGCAGGCATTCACACTGAAACCGACGTACAAATCACCTTTGTCGACAGCGAAAGCATCGAGAAAAACAACGGCGACGTTTCTATGCTCAAAGACATGGATGCCATCCTCGTTCCCGGCGGTTTCGGTTCGCGCGGCGTGGAAGGCAAAATCGCCGCCGTGCGCTATGCCCGTGAAAACAACGTGCCATACTTGGGCATCTGCCTCGGTATGCAGATTGCGCTGATTGAATACGCCCGCGATGTGGCAGGCTTGAAAGGCGCGAACTCCACCGAGTTCGACCTCAAATGCGCCGCTCCAGTAGTCGCCCTGATTGACGAATGGCAAACCGCCGACGGCAGCGTCG
The DNA here is from genome assembly GCF_014596375.1 of Neisseria sp. RH3002v2f. Lineage (NCBI taxonomy): Bacteria > Pseudomonadati > Pseudomonadota > Betaproteobacteria > Neisseriales > Neisseriaceae > Neisseria > Neisseria sp. RH3002v2f. The sequence continues at coordinate 80,559 of NZ_MAYZ01000022.1, read as the reverse complement.
AAACCCGCGACGAATCCGCCGATTTGGGCGGCACGATGCGTTTGGGTGCACAAGAGGTTGAATTGGAAGCAGGCAGCCTCGCCGCCAAAATCTACGGCAGCGAACACATTCGCGAGCGCCACCGCCACCGCTACGAAGTCAACAACAACTATGTTCCTCAGTTGGAAAAAGCAGGCTTGGTTATCGGCGGCGTATCTGCCGGACGTGAACGCTTGGTTGAAACCATCGAGCTGCCGAACCACCCTTGGTTCTTCGCCTGCCAGTTCCATCCTGAGTTCACCTCCAATCCGCGCAAAGGACATCCCTTGTTCACCGCGTTTGTCAAAGCCGCGTTGAACAATAAAAAAGGGTGATAACGCGGTATGTGGTGATTAGAATGCCGTCTGAAAATCTGAATAAAGGTTTTCAGACGGCATTTTTGCAGGTAAGGAGGGGTGGTTTGATTTTGAAGTTTGACTTTGATGATACATTCAACGGCTTTCAATTTTCGGAAACTTTTTATCAAATAATATAAAATGTAAATTTAAAAATTTGTTTGGGTTAAATTCTTTGGCTGCAAATATTAGGATATTTGTTTTTAAAGATAATATATGGTTCCGGATCACGGATTCTAAGGAATAATCATGACTACATTTCAAATTGCGCGTGCCGACGGGAAAACGCTCGAAATCCAAGGCAAAATGGCGAACCGCCACGGTTTGATCGCCGGTGCGACCGGTACGGGCAAAACCGTTACCCTGCGCCGTATGGCGGAGGCTTTCAGCAGTGAGGGCGTTCCCGTATTTTTGGTTGACGTCAAAGGCGATTTGTCGGGCATCGCGCAAGCGGGTGCCAACAGCGGCAAAGTGGGCGAGCGCATTGCCGAGTTTGGCTTGGGCGAGCAATGGCTGCAAAGTTTCCCCGTGCGCTTTTGGGATGTTTACGGCGAAACCGGCATTCCGGTGCGCGTAACCGTTTCGGAAATGGGCCCGCTGCTGCTGGCGCGTTTGATGAATTTGAACGACACGCAGGAAGGCTTGTTGAACCTTGTGTTTAAAGTCGCCGACGACAAAGGCTGGCACATTCTGGATTTGAAAGACCTGCGCAGTATGCTGAAACACGTTTCCGACCATGCTTCGGAATACCGCACGCAATACGGCAACGTCTCCGCCGCCAGTATCGGCGCGATTCAGCGTCAGCTTTTGACGCTAGAGAACGAAGGTGCGGAAAAATTCTTCGGCGAGCCGTCGCTCAACCTGCAAGATTGGATGCAGACCGACAACGGCAAAGGCGTCATCAATGTCCTCAATTCGGAAAAACTGATGCGCTCGCCGCGTATGTACAGCGCGTTTTTGCTGTGGATGTTGGCGGAGTTGTTTGAAACCCTGCCCGAAGTCGGTGATTTGGAGAAACCGAAATTCGTGATGTTCTTCGACGAAGCGCATTTGATGTTCGATAACGCCGCCAATGCGTTGGTGGAACAGGTCGAGCAAGTCGTGCGCTTGATCCGTTCCAAAGGCGTGGGTGTGTATTTCGTGACTCAAAATCCGCTCGATTTGCCCGATACCATCCTCGGACAGCTCGGCAACCGCGTGCAACACGCCTTGCGCGCCTTCACGCCGCGCGACCAAAAAGCGGTCAAGGCCGCCGCCGAAACCTTCCGCAGCAACCCGAATATCAAAGTTGCCGAAGCAATTGCCGAACTGGGTGTCGGCGAAGCGCTCGTTTCCTTCTTGGATGAAAAAGGTATGCCCGAACCGGTAGAGCGCGCGCTCGTGCTGCCGCCGCAATCTTCCTTGACCCCGCTTGCCGCAGAGGAACGCAACCGTTTGTTTCAAAACGACGATTTGTATCCAACCTATAAAGACATGGTGGACAATTATTCCGCCTTTGAAGCTTTAGCCGAAGCCGACAGTCAGGCTGCGGCGGAGAAAGAGGCGGCAGCAGCGGCAAAAGAGCAGGAAAAAGCGCAAAAAGCCGCTGAAAAAGAAGCCGCTAATGCCGACCCCGGCATACTAGGCGGATTCTTGGGCGGGTTGAGCGGCGGACGTAAAAAATCAGGACAGGGCTTGGGTTACAACGTTGCAGATGCCATCGGTAGCCAAATCAACCGTCAAGTGACCAACGCCATCTCCCGAAGCGTGATGGGCATTATTAAAAATATGTTCAAATAATCAGCCGGCGATCGTAAAAAACTGTCTGAAAATCAAACTGCACCTGAAAGTTATCTATCTTCTCAAGTTATTAAGGTGCAGTTTTTTATCATTAGATATAAAGCAGCCTCCCCTCCATTTTAGGAGGAGAGGCTATCAAGAGTTGTTGATTGGCTCGTTTTCAGACGGTTTTTATCAGACAATAACGCTGTATGGAGGATGTCAGATTATTCAGCCAACAATTCTTCCGGTTTGACTTTTTCGCCATATACGGGCAACAGGGTTTTTTCATAGGCGGCTTTCAGACGGCCGTCTTTTTTCATAGCGGCGATTTCGCCGTTGATCCAGTTCAGGAGGTCGGTGTTGCCTTTTTGAACAGCCGGGGCGATGAATTCGGCAGGGCCGAGGTTGCCGATGGCAACTTCAAAATTCGGGTTTTCTTTTGCCCATGCCCACAGCAGGGCGTTGTCGTGGGCGAGTGCTACGCCGCGGCCGTCTTTCAGTGCGTCGAAGGTTTCGGTATTTTGGTCAAATTTCAGTAGTTTGACTTCAGGATGGCTTTTGGTGAAGAAGGCGTCAGCAGTAGTACCTTTGTTGACCAGAAGGGTTTGGTCTTTCAATTGCGCAACGTCGGTAACCGGTTTGTCTTTGGGGGAAACTACGCCCAAGGCCACTTTCATGTAGGGGGCGGCGAAATCGACAGCTTCGGCGCGTTCGGGTGTTTTGGTGAAGTTGGCCAGGATGAGGTCGACTTTGCCGGAACGGACATATTCGACGCGGTTTGCGGCCTCGGTCAGGACGAATTCGACTTTGTCGGGGCTGCCGAGCAGGTCTTTGGCCAGGTCTTTGGCGATTTCAACGTCAAAACCTTGGTTTTTACCGTTGGCATCAACATAGCCGAACGGAGGCTTGTCGCCGAATACGCCGATACGGATGACGCCTTTTTCTTTGATGGAGGCAACGGTTGCCGCGCCGCCGCTTTGTGAAGATTGGGTATCGCCGGAGCCGCCTCCGCAGGCGGTCAGACCGACGGCGATGGCAGCGGAAGCCAAAAGGGCTTTGAATTTTGCGTTCAGTTTCATTGGGAATCTCCTTTTTGAATGTTTGCTTGGGATGGAATGCCGTCTGAAAGGGGGTTCGGACGATTTGCGGTAAATCAGTAGTCCATGCCTGCCAGAAATTGGCGGGCGCGTTCGCTTTTTGGTGCGGAGAAGAAGGTTTCGGGGTCGGACGATTCGACGATGCCGCCTTTGTCCATGAAGACGATGCGGTCGGCAACTTTGCGTGCAAACCCCATTTCATGGGTTACGATGAGCATGCTCATGCCTTCGCGGGCGAGTTCCAAAACCACTTCCAAGACTTCGCGCACCATTTCGGGGTCGAGTGCGGCGGTAATTTCGTCCAGAAGGATGACTTCCGGATTCAGGCACAGGGCGCGGACGATGGCGATGCGTTGTTTCTGGCCGCCGGAGAGTTCGCGCGGATAGGCGTTTTTGCGGTCGAGCAGGCCGACGCGTTCCAACAGTTTGTCGGCTTGTGCCTCTGCTTCGGCACGGTTGCGGTTTTGTACTTTCACCGGGCCTAAGAGGATGTTTTCGATGACGGTCATATGGGCAAACAGTTCATAGCTTTGAAAGACCATGCCGACTTTTTGCCGGGCGGTTTGCCAGGAAACGTCTTTGCCGAATTCGCCGATACCGTCCATCACGATGCTGCCGCCTTGGTGCGGCTCCAAACCGTTGACGCAGCGCAGGAGTGTGGATTTGCCGCAGCCGGACGGGCCCAGCAGTACGATGACTTCGCCTTTTTCCAAGACCAAGTCTAAGGATTGGATGGCGGTTACGTTGCCGTATTGTTTGTGCAGGTTGCGGATGCTCAGTAAAGCCATGTCAGTGTTCCCATTTTTGTTCAAGTTTTGCCGCCAGCAGCGACAGCGGCCAGCAACAGAAGAAATACAGCATAAAAATCAGGCCGTAAACCCAAAATGAAGCATTGGGTTGCGTCAGCAGCGAGTTTTCGATGATTTGCTGGCCGACTTTGACGACTTCGATGACGCCGATAAGGGAGGCGAGCGAGCTGGTTTTGATCATGCGCGTGAACAGGTTGACGGCGCCGGGCAATACGCGGCGGATACTTTGCGGCAGCTCGATGTAACGGAATACCTGCCCGCGGCTCAAGCCGAGTGCCAAGCCTGATTCGACCTGGTGTTTTTCAATCGATTCCAATGCGCCGCGGACCAAATCGCCCATTTCGGCGATGCCCCACATGGTAAATACCCAGACGCAGACCCAAAATCCGTCGATGTGGATGCCTGTCCAGACGGATAGGCCGAAATACAGGCCGAACAGCCATACCAAAATCGGCACGATTCGGATGGTTTCGAGATAAAACCGTCCGACAAAGCGGATGAGCCGGTTGCGTGAACGCAGAACCAAGCCGAACAGCGTGCCCAATACGCAGGAGGCGGCAACGGAAGCCAGGGAAATCTGCGCCGTCAGCAACAGGCCTTCGCCCAAGCGCGCCGCGTTTTGTCCTTCAAACAGCCAGTCAAACACCATATTTTGCACTCCGTACGCGGTTTTCGGCCCAGCGCGCCAAAAGCGAAACGGGCAGAAGGATAATCAGGTAGCTGGCAAACAGCAGGAACAATGCCTCGTTGGTTTTGTAGTCCATGCCGATGATGTCTTTGGTAACGAACAGCAATTCCGCAATGCCGACTGCGCTGACGATAGATGTTTCTTTCATCAGAAACAATACGTTTGCGCCGATGGCGGGAACGGCGACCGCCCATGCTTGAGGCAATTCGACATAGCGGAAGACTTGAAATCGGTTTAAACCGATTGCCTTGCCCGCTTCAATCTGTCCTTTGGGGACGGCTAGAATGCCGGCGCGGATGGCTTCCGCCATGTAGCTTGCACCCAAGAAAACCAGTGCAATCACGCCGCAGGTGAAGCCGTCCCATTTGATGCCCATTTTCGGCAGGCCGTAATACAGGAAAAACAGCTGAATCAGCAGGGGCGTATTGCGCGACAACTCGATATAGGTGCGTGCCAATGCGTAGAAGGGGCGGATGCGGTATGCCGTAACCACGGCAACGGGCAAGCCGAACAACAACGATAAAACGATGCCATAAGCCGACAATTCCAGCGTCAGCTTTGCTGCGTCAACGAATTTGGGTATGGCGTCAATCAGATAAGGCCAGTTCATCAGAATCAGACAATCAACGTAATAACGGCGGTATTTTAACGGCTTTGTAAGGGAGTGTTAAATAATGGATAGGAATATCAACCGTGGATAAAACACAAAAATGGAATAAGGGAAATGCCGTCTGAAAATGGTTCAGACGGCATTTATCTCTTGTTTTAGGTATGGGTTTGGAAGGCGGCTTAAGGCGGATAAAATGCCCGCTATAAAAAAACGCAGGTTTTACAACCTGCGTTTTGTGTCGGGTTTACAACTTGCTGTCTTCACTGTCCAAGAAGCTTCTCAAGCGGTCGCTGCGAGTCGGGTGGCGCAACTTGCGGAGTGCTTTTGCCTCAATTTGGCGGATGCGTTCGCGGGTTACGTCAAACTGTTTGCCAACTTCTTCAAGCGTATGGTCGGTATTCATGTCGATGCCGAAGCGCATACGTAAGACTTTGGCTTCACGAGGCGTCAGGCTTTCAAGGATTTCTTTGGTTACCTCGTGCAGGCTGGTGTACATTGCCGCATCAGCCGGCGCAATATTGTTGGAATCCTCGATAAAGTCGCCCAAGTGCGAATCGTCATCGTCGCCTATAGGTGTTTCCATGGAAATCGGTTCTTTGGCGATTTTCATGATTTTACGGATTTTGTCTTCAGGCATCTGCATCAGTTCGGCAAGTTTGGCGGAATCCGGTTCTTCTCCGGTTTCTTGAAGGTGCTGGCGGGAGATGCGGTTCATCTTGTTGATGGTTTCAATCATATGCACCGGGATACGGATGGTGCGTGCCTGGTCGGCGATCGAGCGGGTAATCGCCTGACGGATCCACCATGTCGCGTAGGTGGAGAATTTGTAGCCGCGGCGGTATTCGAATTTATCGACCGCCTTCATCAAGCCGATATTGCCTTCTTGAATCAAATCAAGGAACTGTAAGCCTCGGTTGGTGTATTTTTTGGCAATGGAAATCACCAGCCGCAAGTTTGCCTGAATCATTTCCTGCTTGGCGGCTGCGGTTTCTTTTTCGCTCGACACCATATTTTTGTTGATTTCTTTCAGCTCTTCGATGGAAATACGGGTTTCTCTTTCCATGTTTGCCAACTCGGTTTGTTTTTCGAGGATGGCGTGGCGGAAGCGGTCGAGTGCGTCGCTCCAGACCCTGCCTTTGGCAACTTCTTCTTCCACCCATTGCAGGTTGGTGATTTCGGGCAGGAAGTTTTGGATGAAATAGTCGCGTTCCATATGGACGCGGTCAAGGCAGATATCGCGGATTTCGCGTTCGAGTTTGCGGATGTTTTCGACACGGCTGCGCAGGTTGCCGCTTAGGCTCTCGATTTGTCGGGTGGCGAAGCGGACTTCCAAAAGTTTGTTGGCGATGGCATCGCGGTAGGCGAGATAGTCTTTGTGCCGGCTGTGGTGTTTTTCCAAACGGCTGATCATTTTCTTATAGTCTTTTTCAATTTGCGCAAAATGATCGATGACCTTTTGTTTCAGTTCGGCAAGATTGGCTGCAGAGATGGCATCCGCATCGCCTTCCGATTCTTCATCATCTTCATCTGCATCCGGGTCGTCATTGGCCGGTTCTTCGTGTGCAGTGTTTTCCAGGTGTCCGAGTCCCAATTCGTTCAGCAGGACTTCGTTGGGGTCGATAATGGCCTCGACGACTTCATCGACACGGATTTCGTCTTTGCGGATTTTTTCGATTAGCCCTAGGATTTCCGCGACGGAACCAGGGCAGGCGGAAATTGCCTGAACCATGTTTTTCAGGGCATTTTCGATTTTTTTTGCAATGATGATTTCGTCTTCGCGGGTCAGCAAGTCGACCTGTCCCATCTCACGCATATACATACGGACGGGGTCGGTGGTTCTGCCGAATTCGGAATCGGCGTTGGAAAGGGCGGCTTCAGCCTCTTCGACCGCATCATCGTCGGTAACGGCGGCATTGTCGCTTAAAAGGATGTCTTCTGCATCCGGGGTGTGTTCGGTAACTTGGATGCCCAAGCCGGAAATCATGCTGACGATATTGTCGATTTGGTCGGCATCAGACATATCGTCTGGCAGGGCGTCGTTGATTTCGGAGTAGGTGATGTAGCCGCGTTCTTTACCCATGATGATGAGCTGACGCAGGCGCGCGCGTTGCTCTTCAATGCTTAACGGACGGGTGTCGTCTTGATATTCTTCGTGATTTTGGTTTCTGGACATTGTCTGCTTTCTGTTGGTAAGGTGCCGACGGTTTGCGTTTGAACGCACCTGAAGGCGTGGCAGAGTGGGGTACTCTGATGCCGTATGAAAGTTTGTCTAATCGGATGTTCTGCCGGTATGTTATGCAGCTGTGCCTAATACTTTTCAGACGGCATGATGGTTTATGGACGGCGTATTTTGCCGGTCAGTTCTGTTTTGCGGTCAGTAGTGACAACAAAAGTTTTTTTTCACTTTCACTTAAGCCCGATTTTAGGCTTTTTTGTTTCAATGCTTCGATTTGGCTGTATTTTAACTCATTGAGCAGTTTTTTCATGCCGATTTGGAAATTCTCGCAATCTTCTTCGCTGCTGCTGTTCATTTTTTCCGACTGGAGCGTCGAATGGAAGATTCGGTTTACCGTTTCTTCGTAAGGCGAGCCGCGCATATACTCTAAAACCTGAGCGGTTGCGGGTACGGCGGCATGGCTTTTAATCGATTCGGCAAGATTGGCAAGGCAGGCGAAATCGCCATCTAATACCAAATAATCGGGCAGGTCTATATATGCAGCCCAATCAGGATTTATCAAGAGGCTGCGGATTTGCCGCTGTACTAGCGTCAGCATAACGGGCTGTTTGACGGAAATCGGAGGCAGTTTGTAGCTTTTTTGTTTGACGTGCCGCTTCGGCGCTTCCTGTCCCATCAGTCGGGCGAGATTGTCGGGATCGATGCCGACCAGCTCGCTAAGCCGTTGTTTCAACAAATAAGCCAATGCCGGAGCGGTAATCTGTGCCAAAAGCGGCGAACTGGTTTTCACCAATTCCGCCTTGCCTTCCTGCGTATTGAGATTAATGCCGTCTGAAAGATGTTTCCAGAAATATTCCGACAGCGGCTTGCTTTGATTCAACAGCGCATCTTCAAATTGCGCTTTTCCGTAGGCACGGATGTAACTGTCGGGGTCGTGTTCTTCCGGCAGGAATAAAAAATGCAGCGATTTGTCGTCTTTCAACTGCGGCAACGCGTTTTCCAGTGCGCGCCAAGCGGCTTTCCGTCCAGCGCTGTCGCCGTCGAAACAGAAATAAATACTGTCTGCCTGACGCATCAGGATTTTGACGTGTTCCGCTGTTGTTGCTGTGCCCAAGGCCGCCACACCGTAGCCTACGCCGAACTGCGCCAGCGCGACCACGTCCATATAGCCTTCGACCACCAAAATCCGTCCTGCCTCTTTTACAGCAGCGCGCCCCTCATACAAGCCGTAAAGGTTTTTCCCTTTATCAAACAAAGGTGTATCGGGAGAGTTTAGATATTTGGGTTTGGAGTCATCCAACACCCTGCCGCCGAAACCGATTACCTGCCCGCGCGGATTTCGGATAGGAAACATAATCCGATGACGGAAGCGGTCATAATGCCGACCTTCATTGTCAATCACCATACCCGTATCCACTAACGCGGTATTAGGATACGGTTGGAACACTTGCGCCAAAGGCTGCCAGCCGTCGGGCGCATAGCCCAAACCATAATGCGCGATGACTTCCGCACTCAAGCCGCGCTTGTCCAAATAAGCTTTCGCAGTCGGATTAAATTTCAACTGTTGCGCGTAAAAATCCGCTGCCGCAGCCGTCGTTTCCTCCAGCGTCTGCTGTTTCTTCTTACGTTCGGCACGGACTTCGGGATTATCGTTCTGCCCGCGCACTTTAGGCACAACCATGCCCACACGGTCGGCAAGAAACTGCACTGCCTCTGGAAACGACAGCCCCTGATGTTCCATCACAAAACCAATCGCCGAACCGTGCGCCCCGCAACTGAAACAATGGTAAAACTGCTTGGTCGGACTGACCGAAAACGACGGTGTCTTTTCCTTGTGGAACGGACAACAAGCCATATAGTTCGCTCCGCCCTTCTTCAGCGGAACCTGCTCGTCGATAATATCGACAATATCGACTTTGGCCAAAAGTTCGTCAATGAAATCGGATGGAATCATAGTTCGGCGGGGCGGATGCCTGTTTTTAGTTCGGACGGTATCAAATCGGGAGTTTTCGGATTGTCGGTCGGATACGGTGATTCAGGCAAAATGCCGTCTGAAACCGGAAATCGGATGTTCAGACGGCATACCTACTCAGATGCTTAATCCAGTTTTCCGTGGCACTGTTTATATTTCAAGCCGCTTCCGCATGGGCAGGGATCGTTCCTATGGACGATTTGCCCCCGCGCTTCTAAGGCTTCGGGACTGAAATCCGTTCCATCCGGATTAAAGGCCTCGGTAACCAGATCGGTTTGCGACTGCCCCAAAAGTTCTTCCATATCGGGAGATTCCGAATGGATAGACTGGATGTTGCCGACGGGTTGCTCTTCAACTGCAGCAGCAGCGTTTTGTTCGATTTGAACCGATGTAAGCAGGGAAGCAATATGGAATTTGATGCCGTTCCACAGGTCTTGGAACATGGTAAAGGCTTCACGTTTATATTCCTGCTTCGGATTTTTTTGAGCATAGCTGCGCAGGTGTATGCCTTGTCGCAGGTAGTCCATGGCGGCAAGATGTTCGCGCCATTGGGTGTCGATGACCTGCAGCATGACGTTGCGCTCAAAATCGGCCATTGCCTGTTTGCCGACCAGTTCGGTTTTGGCGGCATATTCGTTTTCGATGCGTTCGATCAGGCGCTCTTTGATGTCTTGACCGTCAATTGTATTGTCTGCTTTCAGCCAGGACTGAATGTCTTCGTGCAGTCTGAATTCGGCAGCCAGACGGTTTTCCAGAGTCGGAATGTCCCATTGTTCTTCCATGCTGTCCGGCGGCATATATATGTCTACAAGTCCGCCGATGACATCAAAACGGATTTCCTTCATCAGGTCGCTGATGTCTTTGCTGGTTAAAATTTCGTTGCGTTGGCTGTAAATGACTTTGCGTTGCTCGTTGGCGACGTCGTCGTATTCCAGAACCTGTTTGCGCATATCGAAGTTTCTACCTTCGACTTTGCGTTGAGCACCTTCGATTTGGCGCGTCAGCAGGTTGTGTTCGATGGCGACGCCGCGTTCGGGTGCAAGGCGGTTGAGGATGGCGGCGGCACGGTCGAGCGCGAAGAGGCGCAGCAATGGGTCTTCAAAGGAGAGATAGAAGCGACTGGAGCCGGGATCACCCTGACGGCCGGAACGTCCGCGCAATTGGTTGTCGATACGGCGGCTTTCGTGGCGTTCCGTACCGATGATGTGTAAACCGCCTGCTTCCATTACTTTATCGTGTTCTTCTTGCCAACCGTCTTCCAATGCGGAAATTTGTGCGGCTTTTTCATCATCGTTCAGGGTTTCATCAGTTCTGATAGCATCAATCTGGTGCTTCAGGTTGCCGCCCAATACGATGTCCGTACCGCGCCCCGCCATATTGGTGGCAACGGTAATGGCACCGACTTTACCTGCTTGGGCGACAATCAGCGCTTCGCGTTCGTGTTCTTTGGCGTTCAGAACGTTATGCGGCAGACCGGCTTTTTGCAGGAGATGGGAGACCAGTTCGGAGTTTTCGATGCTGGTGGTGCCGACGAGGACGGGTTGTCCGCGTTTGTGGCATTCTTCGATGTCTTTGACGACAGCTTCAAATTTTTCTTCGGTAGAACGGAAAATCTGGTCGTTGAAGTCTTTGCGCTGTACGGGGCGGTTGGTCGGGATAATGACGGTTTCGAGGTTATAAATGCTTTGGAACTCGAAAGCTTCGGTATCTGCCGTACCGGTCATGCCGGAGAGCTTGGTGTACAGGCGGAAATAGTTTTGGAAGGTGATGGAGGCAAGGGTTTGGTTTTCGCGTTTGATTTCCACGCCTTCTTTGGCTTCTACGGCTTGATGCAGGCCTTCGGACCAGCGGCGGCCGGACATCAGCCGGCCGGTGAATTCGTCCACAATGACGATTTCGCCGTCTTGGATAACGTAATGTTGGTCTTTGTGGAACAGCGAGTGCGCGCGTAATGCTGCCATAAGGTGATGCATCAGGGAGATATTTGCCGCCGAGTACAGTGAGTCGTTTTCTGCCAGCAGCCCCATTTGGGTCAGGATTTGTTCGGCGTGTTCGTGACCTGCTTCGCTCAGGATGACCTGATGTGCCTTTTCGTCGACCCAATAGTCGCCTTCGCCTTCTTCTGTCTCTTGACGGACGAGGTGGGGCGGAACGGTATTCATGATTTGGTAGAGCTGGATATTGTCGTCCGCCTGACCGGAAATAATCAGCGGAGTACGCGCTTCGTCAATTAAGATGGAGTCCACTTCGTCAACGACGGCGAAATTCAATTCGCGCTGCACTTTGTCGTATTGGTCGGTAACCATATTGTCGCGCAGGTAGTCGAAGCCGAATTCATTATTGGTGCCGTAGGTGATATCGGCGGCATAGGCGTTTTGACGGTCGAACGGCTGCATGTCTGAAATAATCACGCCCACGGTAAGGCCGAGGAAATTATAGAGGGGCTCCATGATGCCCGCATCGCGTGAGGCAAGGTAGTCGTTGACGGTTACGACGTGTACGCCTTTGCCGGCAAGTGCGTTGAGATAAACGGCAAGGGTGGCTACCAAGGTTTTACCTTCGCCGGTGCGCATTTCGGCGATTTTACCGTTGTGCAGCACCATGCCGCCGATCAGTTGCACGTCGAAGTGGCGCATGCCGAGCACGCGGCGGGATGCTTCGCGGCAGACGGCGAAGGCTTCGACCAAGATGTCGTCCAGAGTCTGTCCGTCGGCCAGGCGTTGTTTGAATTCGGCTGTTTTGGCCTGTAAATCCGCATCGCTCAAGGCTTTCATTTGTTCTTCGAGTGCGTTGATTTTGACAACGGATTTGCGGTATTGTTTGAGCAGCCTATCGTTGCGGCTGCCGAAAATTTTCTTAGCGATGTTTGTCAGCATGAATAATTCCTACGCCTGATATAATAGTGGGCGAAAACGTAATTTTAACACAAGCGGTTGCGTAAAGTGCTAATGCCGTCTGAAATAAAGGCGCGTTTGCGGTATTTCAATCTTTCGGGGTGTGCGTTTTATGAATCTGGAACATCTGGGCAGGCAGGATTCACTGCTTTCGGAGCTTTTGAAACAGGCGGGGAAATGGCGGCGTTTGGATGCTGCGGTAAAAAAATTGCTTCCCCCTAATCTGCATCCGCACTTTCAGACGGCATGCATTGAAGATGGAGGGCTTATCCTTTTGGCGGCAAACAATATGGCGGCATCGCGTTTGAAGATGATTGTGCCGTCGGTTCTGCCGCAATTGACCGGTTTGGATGAGGCAATACGGTCTGTTTCGGTTAAGGTTGTACCGAAGCCCGAAAGCCGGCCGAAAACGAATAATCTACACTTGAGTAAAGCTGCATTGGAAAGTTTTGATTCGGCGGCAGCCAGGCTGGAAAAGCGACATCCTGAATTGGCAGAAGCTTTGGCGGAATTGGTCAGGAAACACGGTGCATAAAATTTACTTTCGGAAAATTGTAAATTTCAGTTAATTTGCGAAGTAAAATGGTGGTTAATCTAATACTAAATACATAGCCTTAAGGTGAGTCTTCCTGGTTTTTGGGTAAACTGGTGTAAACTTACAAACAGGCTTTGATTTCAAGTAAAGTTTGTAGCAAAATACCGTACTGAGACATCTGTTTATGCAATCGTTACCATACTTTTTTTAAGGTTTGTTAATATCGGTTGCATTTTAATTTTCGTAAAATTTAACACAATTTCATCAATTGGAGATTTGTTATGAAAGCTTATCTGGCTCTGATTTCTGCTGCCGTTATCGGTTTGGCTGCCTGCTCTCAAGAACCTGCTGCACCGGCTGCTGAGGCAACTGCCGCTTCTGAGGCCCCTGCCGCTGAAGCACCTGCTGCCGAAGCACCTGCGGCCTCTGAGGCTGCATCGGCTGATACCGCAGCCGCCCCTGCCGCCGGCAACTGTGCAACTACTGTTGAAGCCAACGATGCTATGCAGTACAACACTAAAGAAATCCAAGTAAGCAAAGCTTGTAAAGAATTTACCATCACCCTGAAACACACCGGTACCCAACCTAAAACCAGCATGGGTCACAACCTTGTTATCGGTAAATCCGAAGACATGGATGGTATTTTCAAAGATGGTGTTGGCGCAGCTACAACCGACTATGTTAAACCTGATGATGCACGCGTTGTTGCCCACACCAAACTGATTGGCGGCGGCGAAGAAGCTTCCCTGACTCTGGATCCTGCCAAATTGGCCGGCGGCGAATATAAATTCGCTTGTACCTTCCCAGGTCACGGTGCTTTGATGAACGGTAAAGTGACTTTGGTTGACTAATCCGTCTAAAGCTTGGAAACAGACAGCCTGCCTTGCGCAGGCTGTTTTGTTATAATCTGGAAACGTTAATTTAAGAATAAAACCTAAGAACCATGAACCCGTTTGAAACCAAAAGCGTTACCTTTGCCGAACCGATTGAAATGCTGTATGCCTGTCACGGCAAAGTGCGCCGTTTCTGCGGCCAGGTCGCCATGCTGTCGGACTACATTGCCGAAAACGGCTGCAATCAGATTGTTTTGCAAACCATCCGCCAAATCGCCCAGTATTTCAACGTTGCCGCGCCGCTGCACCATGAAGACGAAGAAAAAAACTTCTTCCCGCTCCTGCTGCAATACGCGCCGCAAGCCCAAGAAAGCGTGGACGAGCTTTTGCGCCAACATGTGAGCCTGCATGGCAACTGGGATGCCGTGGCTGCCGAATTTGCTAAACTCAAAGCAGACAACGCCTATATCCCTGATGCGGAAGCGTTCAAACGCTTTGTGGCGGGTTACGATGTGCATCTGGCGATTGAAGAGCCTTTGTTCGACATGGGCAAAACTTTTATCCCCAAAGAGAAACTGACCGAGATCGGCGAAATCATGGCGGCGCGCCGACGCAGATAAGGTCGTTTGTAGATTACCGTTTCTTCAAACAAAGGTCGTCTGAAAACTTGAAAACAGAGTTTCAGGCGACCCCAGTATCCCCGTAACACAACCACATCGTCTGAAAAGGAAGCCAACCATGCTGACCCCGAAAAGCTGCGATTTGTTCAATATCCCGTTTTTCCAGTTTGCCCAGCTCAAGAAATACCAGCCCGAAAGCATTCCGCAAATCAAAGCTGACTACAAGGAAAACTGGCAGATATGGCAGCAGCTGATACAGCAGGTCGCTGCAGACTTGGGCGAACCTTTCGCCCCGCCGCATATCGAACGCTGGTGTAACGGCTGGCAGGTGCGCGCCCATTTTTTCGCCTACTTCAAATACGCACAATACAAAAACTCCGCCGCCATCCTGTCGATACTGCTCAACCGCCGCCGCCTGAGCGTCAGCTTGGACTGGCACTGCTACAAAGCCGATGTGTCGCCGATTGCGCTGCCCGAGTACAATCGCTGGCTAGACAATTTTGATATCGAAAAATACGCCGCATTCGATATGTGGCACGGCGCAGAAAGCGAATACGACGACTACCGCACCGTCGCGCAACAAAGCGAATCCGACCGAAAATTGCAAAACGACGAAGACTTCTTCTGCATTGGCAAACACATTGAACGCGATGATTTGGGCAAGCAGGATGTAGCAAAATGGATAGCCGAAACGGTGGAAGATTTGCTGCCGCTTTACGAAGCCTGTCATGGTGCTTGACCTGAAGAATCCGCTTCGCTATCGTTAGCCCGTTCCATTCAACATCAAATGCCGTCTGAAAATCTGTTCAGACGGCATCTCAAACAGAAAAGCCGAAAAATGACCGAAACCCGATCCCTAGAACTCGCCAAAGAATTGATTTCCCGCCCATCCGTTACCCCTGACGACCGAGATTGCCAAAAACTGCTTGCTGAACGCCTGCACAAAATCGGTTTTGCGGCTGAAGAACTCGATTTCGGCGACACTAAAAACATCTGGTTGCGACGCGGCACGAAAGCTCCCGTCGTCTGTTTTGCCGGGCATACCGACGTTGTACCGACAGGCCCTGTTGAAAAATGGGATTCGCCCCCGTTTGAGCCGACCGAACGCGATGGAAGACTATACGGACGCGGCGCGGCGGACATGAAAACCAGTATCGCCTGCTTCGTTACCGCCTGCGAACGCTTCGTTGCCAAACATCCCGACCATCAAGGCAGCATTGCGCTCCTGATTACTTCCGACGAAGAGGGCGACGCGCTGGACGGCACGACCAAAGTCGTCGATGTGTTGAAAGCGCGCGACGAGCTTATCGACTACTGCATCGTCGGCGAACCGACCGCCGTGGACAAATTGGGCGATATGATTAAAAACGGCCGGCGCGGCTCGCTGTCGGGCAACCTGACCGTCAAAGGCAAGCAAGGCCATATTGCTTATCCGCATTTGGCAATCAATCCTGTGCACACTTTTTCCTCGGCCTTGTTAGAGCTGACGCAGGAAGTCTGGGACGAAGGCAACGAATACTTCCCGCCGACCAGCTTTCAAATTTCCAATATCAACGGCGGTACAGGCGCGACCAATGTCATTCCGGGCGAGCTGAACGTCAAATTCAATTTCCGCTTCTCCACCGAGTCCACCGAAGCAGGGCTGAAACAACGCGTTCACGCCATTTTGGACAAACACGGCGTGCAATACGATTTGCAGTGGTCGTGTTCGGGGCAGCCCTTTCTGACCCACGCGGGCAAACTGACCGACGTGGCACGCGCAGCCATTGCCGAAACCTGCGGCGTAGAGACCGAATTATCCACCACCGGAGGCACTTCGGACGGACGCTTCATTAAAGCCATTGCGAAAGAACTCATCGAATTAGGTCCGTCCAATGCCACCATCCACCAAATCAACGAAAACGTGCGGCTGGACGATATTCCGAGGCTGTCTACGGTGTATGAGGGGATATTGGCGCGGTTGTTGGCTGAAAAGGCCGTCTGAAAACGGTATGTCAGTGGCAGTATTGCTATACTGCTATTTTGGTTCGACTTTGACACTTGGTCAGATAAAGAGGTAAAACATGATTACCTTGCCTTCTTTGAACGGCTTTCCTTCAAAATGGGATGAAATCCGCGAGCGACTGGAAACCGATTTTCCCGCCGACCTCGAAACCCTGATGTATGAATGTTTGACGGAACACGAAGCCAAGCAGTTCGAGCAGGATTTTATCGACCGTATCGGCTGCGCGCCTGAAGAATATGTCCGTATCCGCCGAGCCATCCGTCTGTTGGAAGCGCGTTATCTTGACAGCCTGAACGAATTAACTACTGCCGCCATTGCCACGCCTTTGGGCGAGATGCTGGCAGTGTTCGGCAGCAGGGGTTTGTGTTTGCTGGAGTTTGTCGGGCAGAAACATATGGAGCAGGAAATTACTGCCGTCCAAAAAGCTTTGCGCGGGCGGTTTGTGTTTCGGGAAGATGAGCGAACGCAACTTCTGCGGCAGGAATTGGACTTATACTTCAAATGCCGTCTGAAAATCTTTTCCACGCCTTTAGAGCAGATTGGTACCGAGTTTCAAAAGCAGGCATGGGATGAGCTCTTGGCGATTCCTTACGGCGAAACGCGCAGCTACAAAGAGCAGGCGCAGCGTTTGGGCAATCCCAAAGCCGTCCGAGCCGTTGCAGCCGCCAACGGGCAGAACAAAGTGTCTATCCTGATTCCCTGCCACCGCGTCATCGGCAGCGACGGCAAACTGACCGGCTACGCAGGCGGCTTGAACCGCAAACAATCGCTGCTTGCTTTGGAACGCGGCGAAGTTCAGACGGCATTATTTTAAGCGGGGAAATGCAGAACGGTTCACTGAGCTTAAATATGGTGTGATGACGGCTGTGGAAACTCATACAACGGCAATCCTTTTAAGGCATCGGTTTAAATATCTTTTCCATTCATATGCTTGTAGTTTTGTTTCCCATTTTTCCGAGATTAAGGATTGACACTTTTTTTGTGGACGCTATAATACGCCCCATTCCCCGATAGCTCAGTCGGTAG
The DNA here is from genome assembly GCF_014596375.1 of Neisseria sp. RH3002v2f. Taxonomy (NCBI): domain Bacteria; kingdom Pseudomonadati; phylum Pseudomonadota; class Betaproteobacteria; order Neisseriales; family Neisseriaceae; genus Neisseria; species Neisseria sp. RH3002v2f. The sequence continues at coordinate 63,159 of NZ_MAYZ01000022.1, read as the reverse complement.
AGCGACGGACTGTTAATCCGCAGGTCCCTGGTTCGAGCCCAGGTCGGGGAGCCAAAATTCTAAAGCCTGAACATGATTGTTCAGGCTTTTTTATTGTTTTCCCAGATGTTTTGTAAATTTTTACCCGTCAGGTTGGGGATGTGGGGAGCAGATTGTGAAGTGTTCCTAAAGTATTGGATTTCACTTGGTATGCTTGGTAAAAATGGGGTATGAAGTGGAAACCCTCGTTGTTGTCGTGTGCACAATATATCGTAAACTTCAGTAGGTGTGCCTTTGCTTTAACCGTGAAGATGCCGGGTTTAGTGTCTGGGATACGGCGAGATAGGTTTTCCAACGGTTTCGCGGTAAAATTCTGTCTGTCTGATTTCGGTTTCGTTTTATGTCCATAAAAATCCTGATTATTTCTCCCAGTTGGATAGGCGACTGCGTGATGACCCAGCCCTTGTTCCGCCGTTTGAAGGAACTTCACCCCGGTTGCACGATTGATGTGTTTGCTCCGAAGTGGTCGATGGCGGTGTTTGAGCGTATGCCTGAAGTGAATGAGATTCTTGAAAATCCGTTCGGACACGGTGCGTTGGAGTTGAAACGCCGTTGGCAGGTCGGTAGGGATTTGGGACGGCGCGGCTACGATCAGGTTATCGTGCTGCCCGGTTCTTTGAAATCGGCAATCATCGCCCTGGCGACAGGTATCGGTAAAAGGACGGGTTATGTCGGTGAAAGCCGTTATTTTTTGCTGAACGATATACGGAAGCTGGATAAAGGGCGTCTGCCGTTGATGGTGGACAGATATACGGCTCTTGCGCATCAGAGTCAGAAAGATTTTGACGGGCGTTCAGGATTTCCCAAGTTTTCAATTGATGAAAGACGGAGGAAAATTTCTGTCGAAACCTTTGGCTTGGATATTGGAAAGCCTGTTTTGGCTTTTTGTCCGGGTGCGGAATTCGGACCGGCAAAGCGTTGGCCGGCAAAGCATTTCGCCGAGTTGGGCAAACATTATCTGGCAGCGGGCTGGCAGGTTTGGCTGTTCGGTTCGCAAAAAGATTATGAAATTGCCGAGGAAATCAACTGTCTTTCAGACGGCATGTGTGTGAATTTATGCGGTAAGACCGATTTGTCTCAGGCAATGGACTTGTTGTCGTTGGCAGATACGGTTGTGTGTAACGACAGCGGATTGATGCATTTGGCGGCAGCTTTGGGCAGGAGGGTAGTGGCGGTATATGGTTCGTCCAGTCCGACACACACGCCGCCTTTGAGCGATAAGGCAAAAATCGTCAGCCTCCATTTGGAATGTTCCCCGTGTTTTAAGCGGGAATGTCCGCTGGGGCATACAGACTGCCTCAATAAGCTTTATCCCGACAGGATTGTGCAGGCGGTTGAAGAAGCGGTATGATGTTTTTGTTTTCTAATTTTGCCCGGCGGCGGCTGATTATTGATAGGGGTGTTTATGGCTATTGCGAATAATAAAAAAGCATTTCACGATTTTTTTATTGAAGACCAGATTGAAGCCGGTTTGGTATTGGAAGGCTGGGAAGTCAAGGCGATCCGTGCTGCACGCGTACAGCTTAAAGAGAGTTATATTTATTGGAAAAAAGACGCGTTTTATTTGGTCGGTTGCCATATTACTGCGTTGCCCACAGCCTCGACACACATCAAGCCTGATGCCACACGCCCGCGCAAGCTCTTGTTGAAACAGTCGGAAATCAATAAGTTAATCGGAAAAACCGAACGTGCCGGTTACACTATCGTGCCGCTCAACCTGCATTTTTCACGTGGAAAAATCAAGATGGAAATCGGTTTGGCAAAAGGTAAGAAACAGCACGATAAACGACAAAGTATGAAGGAAGCCGACTGGAAACGTGAAAAACAGCGGTTGATTAAGCATACGCGCTGATTGTGGAAGCAGTGTTTCAGACGGCATGGGTAAGGCTGCCGTCTGATACGGTTTCTGTTTATAGAAATGATGCTGGTAAGGAAAGGGACAGTTTATTACTGTCCCTTTCCTTATTGTGTATGAAAATCAGAAATAACGGTCGTTTTTGTCAGTACAAGATATGGTCGGCCTACCGTTTATGGAAGCAGTTTTCCAGGGTTCATGATGTTATATGGATCAAGGTGTTGTTTGATGCTTTTCATCAGGGAGATTTCGGCAGGGGTGCGTACTTTGTCCAGCCATTGTTTTTTGATGATACCTATGCCGTGTTCTGCGGCAACTGTACCGTTGCAGGTAAGTATGTTGCGATAAACCGTGCCGTTGATATCATCTTCGTAACGATATGCCTCGTTACTGAGTATATCCGGCAGAAAAGTATTGTAGTGCAGGCTGCCATCGCCTAAATGTCCGAAGCAGACAATTTGTATTCCTTTGAAGCTTTGTTCCAAATCTTTGGCGCACCGGCGGACAAAGTCGGCAACGCGCCCGATGGGGACGGCAATATCATGTTTGATGCTGGTGCCCAGTTTGCGTTGTGAAGCGGAGATGTTTTCACGCAATGCCCACATATGGCTACGTTCTTGTTCGCTTTGTGCCAATACGCTGTCGGTAAAGCCCTTTTCATATAGGAATTCGGCAAGTTGCCCGTTAAGGCTGCCGTTTGGCAGTGAATCGGTCAATTCAAGCAGGATGTGCCATTCTGAGTGTGTCGGCAGGGGGAGGTTGCTGAATTCGGAGGACAACTCGGCAGCAAAACGACTGATCAGCTCAAAACTGCATAGGCGTTCGGCAAAGTGTGCTTGGGTTTCGGTCAGCAGGCGGACTGCGGATTCGATGTCGGGTATGCCGACCCATGCGGTTGCTTTGTCTAAGGGGTTGGCAAACAGCTTGAGCGTGGCTGCGGTGATAATGCCCAATGTACCTTCGCTACCGATAAACAAATGGCGTAAATCGTAACCTGTGGTGTTTTTGTGTAGCGGGTGAAGATGGGAAATCAGTTCGCCGTTTGGCAGGACAATTTCCAGTCCGATGACCAAATCGCGCATTGTACCGTAGCGTAATACGTTCAATCCGCCGGCGTTACAGGCGATGTTTCCCCCGATTTGACAGGAGCCTTCGCTAGCAAGACTGAGCGGGAACAGACGGTTGGCAGCTTCTGCCGTTTGTTGTACGGTTTTAAGGACCGTACCTGCTTCGACGGTAATACAGTTGTCTGCCAAATCGATGTTGCGGATGCGGTTAAGTTTGGAAAGGTTAAGCAATACACCGCCTTGTGCCACTGCGGCACCGCATAAACCGGTATTGCCGCCTTGAGGAGTTACCGAAATATGGTGTTGGTGGCAAAAGCGCATTATGGTTTGCACATTCTTGACGCAGTGAGGTTGCAGAATGATATCGGGCGTGGAGGTAAAACGGTTGCGCTGATCTTTTAAAAGTATCGGGGAAGGCTCAATGATTTCGTCTGCCGGAAGGAGTTGGGAAAATTCGGTATGCAGGTCAATCATGTTTTTGGGAAAAAGAGTGGAGATTGAGAAATAGGATTAGATGCGTCCGGGAAATTAAAAAAGCAGGATACACAAAGTATCCTGCTTTTTTGCAAGCAGAAAATGCTTATTTTGCAGCTTCAGAAGCAGGAGCTTCGGAAGCAGCAGCCTCAGCAGCAGGGGCTTCAGCAGCAGGAGCTTGGGAAGCAGCAGCTTCGGCAGCAGGAGCTTCAGCGGCAGGAGCCTCGGAAGCAGGAGCTTCGGAAGCAGCGGCTTCAGAAGCAGGAGCTTCAGCAGCTTTTTCTCCACCACAGGCAGCCAGAGCCAAAGACAACAAAGCAGCAGCAAACAGGGATTTTTTCATTTTAGTAACCTTTAAAATCAATTTAAATTATTGAAACAAACTGGTCTTCATTGACCGTACTACAAACTGGGTTGGAAATTCATTGCTGAATTTTGCGTAATTATGCACCATGAAATAAGGGATTGCAATGTCGTAAAAATGCTAAGTAAAGATTGAATGAAAAGTTTTTAGGTAGGGAGAGTGATAAATCCTGTAAAACAACTGTCTCATTGAAAGCCTGATGGTTAGGAACATTGTATAGATTGATATAATTCAGTATGTTGTATGATTTATTGGGGCATGACAGGGAGGATGTTGGATGAAAAGAGCGGTATTTATTTCATGTTGTATAAAAACAACATGATAACAAAATAACAAAACTTTACATTTTAGCAAGCGGGGAATAGTCTGTGAATAGGTTAATGGTAATCGATGGGGGAGGGGGTTGTGTTAGAATTCGCCTGTAATCAATCTGCTGTCCCTGAAAGGATAAATATGGCTATCGTGAAAAATTCCGTAGTTTCTCTGCATTATGAAATGTATGATGTCAATAATCAGCTTCTGGATAAGACTGAAGAACCGATTGTATATTTACATGGCGGTTATGACGGTATTTTCCCTTTGGTGGAAGAGGCGTTGCACGGCAAGGGTGTCGGCGATACGATAGATGTGGTGCTTTCTCCAGATGATGCGTTCGGCGAGCAGGAGCCGGATTTGGTGCGTATCGAAGATGTCGGCGTGTTCCCTGTGGAGGTCGAAGTCGGCATGATGTTTGAAGCCGACGATCCGGAAACCGGCGAAGTTATTATTTACCGTGTAACCGATGTTGCCGACGGCAAGGCGGTAGTGGACGGCAACCATCCTTTGGCCGGTATGAAGATACGCTTTAAGGCAACGGTTGAAAGTGTGCGCGATGCATCTGATGAGGAAATCGCACACGGACATGTCCATGGCCCGCACGGTCATCACCATCATTGATGTGCCGGCAACTTGTCAATATTGGATGCCGTTTGAAAATGGTTTGCTCCGTTTCAGACGGCATTTTTCCGTATGGGGGTTAAATTATGTCGGTTAGGCATTATGAGAATTTTCCTGTCGGCTCATTGATTTTGCCGCGCAGGTTAAGAAAGCCGGTCCATGCTGTATATGCGTTTGCACGGACTGCGGATGATATGGCGGATGAGGGGGATTTTCCGATTGAGGAGAGGTTGGAAAATTTGGACGTATTGCGGCGCGAGTTGGATGTGTTGGCATCCGGCGGACAGTCTGCACATCCTTTGATTGCCCGGTTGGATGCCGAGGCTGTTGCACCGTTTGGTTTGGATTTACAGCCGTTTTATGATTTGCTTTCTGCATTTTCTCAGGATGTGGTTAAAACAAGGTATGGAAATTTTGGCGAACTGGTCGATTATTGCCGGCGTTCTGCCAATCCTGTCGGACGCATCATGTTGGCTTTATACGGAAAAACAGATGCGGTGAGCGTGGCGCAAAGCGACGGCATCTGTACGGCTTTGCAGCTTGTAAATTTTTGGCAGGATGTGGCTGTCGATTGGCGTAAAGGGCGTGTCTATATCCCTCAGGACGATTTGCTGAAATTTGGTGTTGCTGAAGAACAGATTGCGGCAGGCAGGGCGGATGCGGCGTTTCAACGTCTGATGGCCTTCCAATGCCGACGCGCATTCCGTATGCTGAGGGCCGGTTCCCCCTTGGCAAAGGAATTAAAGGGGCGAATCGGTTTGGAACTTCGTATGATTGTGTTGGGTGCGCAGATGATTTTGCAGAAACTGGATGCGTGTCGATATGATGTGTTTGCCCAGCGTCCCCTTTTGGACAAGAAAGATTGGCTGATTATGTTGAAACGTGCGGTATGGCGATAAGGCGGCATATTCGAACCGATATGCCGTCTGAAAAGGTTTGTTCGGTTTCAGACGGCATATTGCAACCGGTTCGATGCTCCTAGGAGATTTCGTGAGGGTTGGGTCTGGCATTGTCTTCAGCCCCCAAACCGACAAGCCTGCGTAACCTGGTCATGTAGGCGTTGACATCTAATCCTGTTCCGTAGCGCTGCGCCGTCCATAAGGTTTCTGCCAAGGCCTCCATCATGTCGTGTTCGGCTTTGAGCCAGCCGTTTTTGGCACACAATGTTTTATGGATGGCATGTATCCCGTGCGGTTGGTCTATGCCTGCCTGTTCTTGGATGGAAAGGTGCAGCGACATGTGAAGAAACGGGTTGCTTTCTCCGTTTTCCGGCAGCCAGCAGGTATCCAGATGGTTTTCAATATGTTCGAGGTAACGGTGGTATTCGGGATGTGCTTCGATAATGCGAAGAGCCTTTTGTTCTAATGCGCTCAGCTGTAACGGGCGGAGACGGTGTTCCCATACTTTGGCGAAAAATCGGCGGACATCGTGTGTATTTACATCATACATGGCGTATTATCAGGTAGGGTGTTTATAGGTTTGATCAATGGTGGTTTTACATAAATTAAATTCAGCAGTCAACCGCACCCTATATAATGTCGGAAATTTATCTGTCCGAAACGGGCTTGGTTATGAAAAAACTGATTTACTTTTTTACCTTATTTTTCGTTTTGTGCGGTCAGGCTTTTGCGCTGGACGCGAACGATTTGTTACCGCCGGAAAAGGCATTTGTGCCTCAGGTCAGCGTGGCGGATGATGGTGTAAACGTCCGCTTCAAGATTGCCGACGGATACTATATGTATCAGGCAAAAATTATCGCGCAAACCAATCCCGCGGGTTTGTTGGGCCAGCCTTCGTTTGGCAAGGGTGAGGAAAAAGAAGATGAGTTTTTCGGCAAACAGACGGTTTTTCATCAAGAGGCTCTGGTTGCCTTCCCATACACCAAACCTGTCGGCAAGCCGTATAAATTGGTCTTGACCTATCAAGGGTGTGCGGAAGCAGGTGTATGCTATCCGCCTGTAGATACGGAACTCGACATTTCCGGCAACGGTGTTTATCAGGCTCAGAGTGATGAACCTGTATCGGCAAAAGACCGGTTCCTGCAAAAAGAACCTTCAGGCGGTGAGCGTTCTACAAGTCCGAAAAATACTCCGGACAGCAGCCGTTTCAAACTGTCTTGGGATACGCTCAACGCCAATCTTTTGGCGTTTTTTCTCGCTGGTGTGGGCCTGAGCTTCACCGCCTGTATGTATCCTTTGCTTCCGATTGTTTCCAGCATCGTGGTTGGGGATAAAAAGGCGAGCAAGGGACGGGCATTTGCATTGACCGTCGTTTATGTTCAGGGGTTGGCGTTGACTTACACATTGGTCGGTATCATTGCCGGACTGACGGGTGCGCTGCTGACAGTTTGGCTCCAGCAGGCATGGGTGGTTTTGGCGGCATCGGCTTTAATGGTCATATTGGCGTTATCCATGTTCGGCCTGTTCAACATCCAACTGCCCAATGCCGTACAGTCATATTTTCAGAATCAAAGCAGCAGGCTTTCCGGCGGCAAGATAGTATCCGTTTTCGTAATGGGCATATTGTCCGCATTGATTGTCGGGCCGTGTGTCGCTCCGCCGCTGGCATTTGCTTTAGGTTACATCGGTCAGACGGGTGATGCGGTCCTCGGCGGTTTGGCACTTTATGTCTTGGCACTCGGTACCGGCGTACCGCTGATTATTATTGGTACATTCGGCGGACACATCCTCCCTAAAGCCGGCGACTGGATGAATGCCATCAAATACGCTTTCGGCTTTATCCTTTTGGCCGTAGCAGTTTATCTTGCCACACCGCATCTGCCTTATTATCTGGTAGTGGTGCTTTACACCCTTTTGATGCTGGTTCCGGCCTTTATGCTTTTGGGTAACGGACGCAAGCAGAAATGCCGTCTGAAAGCAGCGGCGTATGCATTTGGGGGCGTATTGTTGATAGGCGGTGTATGGTTCGGCTGGCAGAGTGCAAATGGGAAAACGACTGCACTTCACCATTTTCTGACGCTCAATCCGCCGTCTGGAGTAGGTAACCCTGCCGAACATGGAAAAATGTTTACCGATGTTGCGGCACTGAAAGTTGCAATGGCGGATGCATTGAAAGAATATCCCGATAAACCGGTTATCTTGGATTTTTATGCGGACTGGTGTATTTCCTGTAAAGAAATGGCGGCGTATACGCTCAATCAGCCGGAAGTTCATCAGGCAGTCGATATGGGACGATTCTTCCAAATCGATGTAACTACCAACACGCCGGATCATCAGGCATTATTGAAAGAATACGGATTGTTCGGGCCGCCGGGTGTATTTGTCGTCCGCGCGGACGGCAGCCACAGCGAACCGCTGTTGGGGTTTGTCAAAGCAGACAAGTTTATCGAGTGGTATGAACGGAACCGTTAATCCGATTTTTATAATGCCGTCTGAAATTTCAGACGGCATTTTATTTGGCAGGGCAATGCCCGCTATACACATGGAAACCGCCTGAAGATGTGAAAATCTTGTGTATAAGCCGGTTTGTCATTTGAAAATAAAGCAGAAAAAATAATTGATGGAAAAATAAGCAGTCAAAAGTAAACACAGGAAGTGTTTGCCGGTGTGTGTACCTTTTGTGGATAAATATTTTAAGAATATGTATTTTATAGAAAATAACGTATTGATTAAAAAATAGTCAGCTGCACGGTTTGAATGGGTGCCGATAAGTGCCGATACCTTGAAGCCATCAAGTGTGTATTGTTTGGCATTAGGATAGAAAAAAACTGCCTCTGTTTCCAGAGGCAGTTTGCGTGCGGATTGAATCTTACAAACCGCTCAAGCGAGCGGTATCGTGTGCAATCATCAATTCTTCATTGGTCGGAATCACAACGGCAACGGCCGTGCTATCGGCTGTCGTAATTACGCCTGCGTTACCGAAGCGTGCCTTCAGGTTGGCCTCGTGGTCGGCTTTCAGACCGAGGAAGCCCAAGTAGCCGAGTACGCGCTCACGGATGATGTCGGAGTTTTCGCCGATACCACCGGTGAAGACGAGTACGTCCAGACCGCCAGCAGCCACAGCCATGCTGCCGATGTATTTGGCGAGGCGGTAGATGAAGACGTCCAGGGCGAGTTTCGCGCCGGGATGGCCTTTACCGGATTCTTCTTCGATAGTGCGGCAGTCGTTGGACAGGCCGGACAAACCGAGCAGGCCGGATTTTTTGTTCAGCATCTCGGTTACTTCTTTGACGGACATGTCGGCATTATCGGCCAGGAAACCGAATACGGCAGGATCGATGTCGCCGCTGCGCGTACCCATTACGAGGCCTTCCAGCGGTGTCAGGCCCATGCTGGTGTCGCGTGATTCGCCGTTGGCGACGGCGGTAATGGATGCGCCGTTACCCAGGTGGGCGATGACCATGCGCAGGTCTTTTTTGTCTTTGCCGAGGAAGCGTGCGGTTTCGTCAGCAACGAAGCGGTAGCTGGTACCGTGCGCGCCGTAGCGGCGCAGGCCGTATTTTTCATAGTATTCTTGCGGAATGGCGTATTTGTAGGCGTGTTCCGGCATGGTTTGGTGGAAGGCGGTGTCAAAAACGACGACGTTGGGCAGGCCTTTGAAAATGCTTTGTGCGGCACGCAGACCCAAGAGGTGGGCGGGGTTGTGCAGAGGGGCGAGCGGGATGCATTTTTCGATACCGGCAATGACTTCGTCGTCAACGAGGATGGATTCGCTGTACAGTTCGCCGCCGCTGACGACGCGGTGACCGATGGCGCCGATGCGGCTATCGAGGCCGTGGGCTTTGAGTTCTTCCATCAGGGCTTCGACTGCGCCGGTGTGGTCGGGCTTGGCAGACAGGTCGACTTTGTGTTTTTCGCCGTTTACTTTGAATGTGATGTACGCGTCGGGCAGGTTGAGTTTTTCGGCAAGGCAGCTGAGCAGCACTTCGCCGCTATTGTTATCTAAGACTGCACCTTTGAGGGACGAGCTGCCGCAGTTCAAAACCAAGATTAATTTTTGGGACATTTTCTAGCTCCGGAAAGTTTCAGACGGCATTGGAGTCGGACCCGGATACTAACCAAGTCCCGTGCCGAAACCGTTTTGCTTTCCTTGACGGGAAAGTAGTGGGGCCGGCTGAAACGGTTGATGAATAAAAACGCGCTATTTTATCAAAAAACAGTTGCGGCTGCTTGGCTTAATCGGGAGTTTGCGTGAAAATGGCGGAAGTTGGGTATTTTGACGGGGAAGGGAAAATATGCGGTATGTCGGTATTTTTCGAGGTTGCGGAGAGGGTTCTTTGCGTTTTTCCCGTTCAAGCTGGTACATTCACCCTGTTTTTAGTTGATGCCGTCTGAAAAAGGCGGGTGGGGAATTTATGCATTATTTCAGTATTCATGACCAATCTGGACAGCATATAGGCTTCTTTGTCTTGCTTGCCGATGATGAGTCGGAGGCACGGCCACAGAGCGGACGTTTTGCCGTTAAATTGGAAGATGGGGCGGGCAACCATGTCCTTTCGCCGTTCGGTCAGACGGAAGTTCCCCAGTATTGGCGTGTCGTCAAAGACCGTATCGAGCTGTTTTTTGACGAAGCGGCCGTAGGGACTTTACGCAATGAGTATTTGAACGTGTCGGGGCAGACTTTTATTCTGACCGACCTGACCGGAGCGGTGTGATGGAAAGTATGTTTATACTGGTGCCTATCAGCATTATTTTGGCATTTGTTATCGGCTGGTTTTTTTGGTGGTCGGGTAAAAACGGGCAGTTTGACGACTTGGAAGGACCGGCGCACCGCATTCTGATGGATGATGATTCGACAAGTAAACTGACTGAAAGAAAAGAGGAAAAAGATGAGTGCTAAGGGCGGGGGGCAGCCTTTGTTCCGCAGCCGCCGTTTTGCCCCGCTTTTCGGCACGCAGTTTCTCGGCGCGTTCAACGACAATGTGTTCAAAACCGCGCTGTTTGTGATGATCAGCTTTTACGGTTTGGGAAAAAACGGCTTCCTGCCTGCAGGACAGATGTTGAATTTGGGTGCATTGCTGTTTATCCTGCCGTATTTCCTGTTTTCTGCACTGTCGGGACAGTTGAGCAATAAATTCGATAAGGCTGTTTTGGCACGTTGGATTAAGGTGCTGGAAATGATCATTATGGCAGTGGCGGCATACGGGTTTTATATCCGGTCTGCCCCGCTGCTTTTGGCCTGTCTGTTTTGCATGGGCGCCCAATCGACGCTGTTTGGCCCGCTGAAATACGCCATCCTGCCGGATTACCTCAACGACAAAGAGCTGATTATGGGAAACAGCCTGATTGAATCCGGTACGTTTATCGCCATCCTGTTCGGTCAGATACTGGGGACTGCGGTGGCAGGTGCGCCGCCTTATATTGTTGGGATACTGGTTTTGCTGGTCGCCGTCGGAGGGACGGTCAGCAGCCTGCTTATGCCGTCCGTACCCGCCAAAGCAGCAGATACGGAAATCGAGTGGAATATTGTCCGGGGTACAAAATCCCTGCTTCGTGAAACGGTGCGGTACAAACCCGTCTTTACCGCCATTATCGGTATTTCGTGGTTTTGGTTTGTCGGCGCGGTCTATACTACGCAACTGCCGACCTTTACCCAAATCCATTTGGGCGGCAACGACAATGTTTTTAACCTGATGCTTGCTTTGTTTTCCATCGGTATTGCAGCCGGTTCGGTACTGTGTGCCAAGTTCAGCAGGGAACGCCTAATGTTGGGTTGGGTAACGGTTGGTGCGTTCGGTTTGACGGTTTGCGGCCTGGTTTTGGTGTGGCTGACGCACGGTCATCGTTTTGAAGGGCTGAACGGCATTTTCTGGTTCCTGTCGCAAGGATGGGCATACCCCGTCATGCTGGTGATGCTGCTGATCGGCTTTTTCGGCGGTTTCTTCTCCGTCCCGCTCTATACTTGGCTGCAAACCGCCAGCAGTGAAACTTTCCGTGCCCACGCTGTTGCCGCCAACAATATCATTAACGGTATCTTTATGGTTTCCGCCGCCGTTTTGAGTGCGGTACTGCTGTTTTTGTTTGACAGCATTTCCTTGTTGTATCTGATTGTCGCTTTGGGCAATATTCCGTTGTCGGTATTTTTGGTAAAACGTGAAAGGCAGTTTTTAGGCGTAGTGGCGGCAATCAGGAAAAAACGTTGAATGCCGTCTGAAAAGTTTGTCCCCGCAATACACAATACGCCTGCCCAATGTTGTGAACACACTGTGAATAAGTGGGTTTGTGCATTGAAATAAAAACAAAAAAATGCTCTGCCTAAAAAATAGTCAGCCAATGTAAAACCGAAGAAAGAAAACAGACATGATTAAACGACAGATTATCCTCGATACCGAAACCACCGGTCTGTATGCCGACGGCGGCGACCGCTTGGTCGAGTTTGCCGGTCTGGAAATGGTCAACCGCCAAATGACCGACAAAAACCTGCACCTCTACATCCATCCCGAGCGCGATATGCCTGAAGAGGCGGCGAGGGTGCACGGTCTGACGATAGAGGTTTTGGAAGGGAAAAACGCCCCACCTTTTGCCCGGGTCGGCAGGCAGATTGCCGATTTCCTGCGCGGTGCGGAGTTGATTATCCACAATGCGAAATTCGACGTAGGCTTCCTCAATATGGAGTTCCGCCGGATGGGTCTGCCGACCGTCGAGGAACTCGGCTGTACTATTACCGATACTTTGTCAATGGCGCGCGAGATGTTTCCGGGGCAGAAGGCCAGTCTGGATGCTTTGTGCAACCGTTTTTCCGTCGACCGCAGCAAGCGCGTTCTGCACGGCGCACTGATTGACTGCGAGCTTTTGGGCGAGGTCTATCTTGCCATGACACGCCAGCAGTTCGACTTGATGGGGGAGGCAGAGGAGGAAGGGCCAGCAGCCAAACCGGTTGCATCTGCCGAAATGAAACTCGGTGCCAAACTGAAAGTGATTAAGGCAGATGAAGCCGAACTGGCTGCACATGAAGAATATCTCGACGGCTTGGGCGAGTCCTGTATTTGGCGTAAGGAAGCCGTGCCGTCTGAAAACGGCGGGGAAAACGCATGAAGCGCAAAAATATCGCGCTGATTCCCGCTGCGGGCGTCGGTTTGCGTTTTGGTGCTGGTAAGCCTAAGCAATATGTCGAAATCGGTGGAAAAACGGTTCTGGAGCATACGGTTTGCATTTTTCAAAATCATCCGTCCATCGATATGACGGTTGTTATCGTATCGCCGGAAGATGTTCTTGCCGATGGTTTTCAGATGGCATTTGCCGGTGTGGAAGTCTGGAAAATCGGAGGGCGGACACGTGCCGAAACCGTCCGCAACGGTGTGGCAAAACTGTTGGAAACCGGCTTGGCATCGGCGGATGACAATATTTTGGTGCATGATGCCGCGCGTTGCTGCCTGCCGTCTGAAGCATTGACGCACCTGATTATGCAGGCGGGAAATTTGGAACAGGGCGGTATTTTGGCGGTTCCCGTTGCAGATACGCTCAAGCGTGCGGACGGTGGGCATATTAGTGCAACCGTTGAGCGGACGGGCCTTTGGCAGGCGCAAACGCCCCAGCTTTTCCGTGCCGGGCTGCTGTACCGCGCATTGACTGCGGAAAACTCGGATGGCGTTACCGATGAAGCATCCGCCGTAGAAAAATTGGGCATCCGGCCTTTGCTGGTGCAGGGCGATGTATGCAACTTGAAGCTGACGCAGCCTCAGGACGAGCGGCTGGTCAGGCTGCTGCTCAATGCCGTCTGAAATTTAATCAAGTCATCAGGAACAAAAATTATGACGAATATCCGTATCGGGCAGGGTTATGATGTCCATCAGCTGACAGAAGGCAGGGATTTGATACTCGGAGGCGTGAAGATTCCGTTTGAGAAAGGGTTGCTCGGACATTCCGATGCCGATGCGCTGTTGCACGCCATTACCGACGCTCTGCTCGGTGCGGCAGGTTTAGGCGATATCGGCAGCCATTTCCCCGATACCGCCTCAGAGTTTAAAGATGCGGACAGCCGCGCCCTGCTGCGCGAGGCCTATCGGAGCGTTGAAGTTAAGGGGTGGCGTGTCGTCAATGTCGATACGACCGTGATTGCACAGAAACCCAAACTCGCGCCGCACATCCCTCAAATGCGGGCAAACATCGCCGCCGATTTGGGCATAGATGTTTCATGTGTCAACATTAAAGGGAAAACCAACGAAAAACTCGGTTATCTCGGGCGCATGGAAGGCATAGAGGCGCAGGCGGCGGTATTGCTGGCGCATATTTGAATACGATGATAACAATCGGGCATAACATGCAAAAAAAATGTTAAGATTCCGGTTGTTTGTTGATACGGTTTCCCAAAGGACAAAAATATGGCAACACAAGACGAACTTAAGCGCATTGCAGCGGAAAAGGCAGTCGAATTCGTACCTGAAAACGAATATATCGGCATCGGTACCGGTTCGACCATCAATTTCTTCATCGAAGCCTTGGGTAAGAGCGGCAAAAAAATTAAAGGCGCGGTATCTACTTCCAAAAAATCCAGCGAACTGCTTGCACGGTACGACATTCCCGTCGTTTCTTTGAACGAAGTGTCCGGTTTGGCGGTCTATATCGACGGTGCGGACGAAGTCAACCACGCCCTGCAAATGATTAAAGGTGGCGGCGGTGCGCACCTCAACGAGAAAATTGTCGCCAGCGCATCAGAAAAATTCATCTGCATTGCGGACGAAAGCAAATATGTTTCACGTTTGGGCAAATTCCCTCTGCCTGTGGAAGTCGTCGAAAGCGCGCGTTCGCTCGTGTCGCGCCGCCTGCTTGCCATGGGCGGGCAGCCCGAACTGCGTATCGGCTATACCACTTTCTACGGTAACCAAATTGTCGATGTCCACGGTTTGAATATCGATCAACCATTGACGATGGAAGATGAAATCAACAAAATCACCGGCGTACTCGAAAACGGAATATTCGCCCGCGATGCCGCCGACGTGTTGATTTTGGGGACGGCAGCAGGTGCGAAAGTCATTTATCCCTGCCAAGGGTAAATTTCAGACAAAAATGCCGTCTGAAAGGCTTTGCCCGGTTCAGACGGCATCACCGTACGAATGATATGCAGATTAGAAAAATCATGAAATGGCTTCCCGTCGTCTTGTCTCTTTTAGGTGCTTTGGGTTATACGGGGTACGACAGCGAACCGGTGCGAACCGCCATCGCCGTACTCAACGGAGCGGGTGTGCAGGAAGGTGCGGATTGGAGCGGAACGCCGGAGCACCGTCAGACATCGGCAAAATCCGGGCGCAGCTACAAAGGTACGGTGTCTAAAGTCTATGACGGCGACACCCTGCACGTTATCGATGTTAACGGCGCAAAGCACAAAATCCGTATGGCGTATATCGATGCGCCGGAGATGAAACAGGCTTACGGTACACGTTCGCGCGATAACCTGCGGACGGCGGCGGAGGGCAGGAAAGTCAGCGTACGTGTGTTTGAAACCGACCGCTATCAGCGCGAAGTGGCGCAGGTATCCGCCGGCAAAACCGATTTGAACCTGATGCAGGTTGAGGACGGGGCTGCATGGCATTACGAAAGCTATGCCAGGAAACAGCAGGATAAGGCAGATTTTGCCGATTATGCGGATGCACAGAATCGGGCAAAAAAAGACCGTAAAGGTTTGTGGAAAGACAAAAAACCGCAGGCACCGTGGGCATACCGCAAAGCCGGGAGAAACGGCGGAAGCAACAGGGATTGGGCAGATACCGTGGGCGAATGGTTGGGAATCCGGTAAGAATGCCGTCTGAAAACTTTCGGAGGATATCCGCGGCGCAAGCGCAAAGTTGCCGTTTGCCTCGATAAAAAAGTCCAAAAAGCGGTTTTTACGGTAGAATGGCAGATTATTTTGAAACGGCGGCAGTTTCGCCGGTTTTTGATACGGACACTATATGGATTTTCGTTTTGATATTATTTACGAATACCGCTGGATGTTCCTTTATGGCGCACTGACGACACTGGGGCTGACGGTCGTGGCGACCTCGGGCGGTTCGGTATTAGGATTGCTTTTGGCGTTGGCGCGCCTGATTCACTTGGAAAAAGCCAGTGCGCCGATGCGTGCTTTGGCATGGGTGCTGCGTAAGTTTTCCCTGTTGTACGTTACCTTGTTCCGCGGTACGCCGCTGTTTGTTCAAATTGTGATTTGGGCATATGTGTGGTTTCCGTTTTTCGTCCACCCTTCAGACGGCATTTTGGTCAGCGGGGAAGCGGCAATCGAGTTGCGTCGGGGATACGGTCCTTTGATTGCCGGTTCGTTGGCTCTGGTTGCCAACTCTGGAGCATATATTTGTGAAATTTTCCGTGCCGGCATCCAGTCTATCGACAAAGGGCAGATGGAGGCTGCGCGTTCTTTGGGTATGACCTATCCGCAAGCCATGCGCTATGTGATTCTGCCGCAGGCATTGCGCCGTATGCTGCCGCCTTTGGCAAGCGAATTTATCACATTGCTGAAAGACAGTTCCCTGTTGTCGGTGATTGCTGTGGCGGAGTTGGCCTATGTTCAGAATACGATTACGGGCCGGTACTCGGTTTATGAAGAACCGCTTTATACCGTCGCCCTGATTTATCTTCTGATGACGACTTTCTTAGGCTGGATATTCCTGCGTTTGGAAAACCGTTACAATCCGCAACACCGTTGATAGAGGTGATACGCAAAGAGGCTGCTTCGGCAGCCTTTTTTAATGCCGTTTGACGGATTTGGGGACGGTATTTGCTTGCGGCGGCGTACCTCTGTGGAGAATGTAGGTTGTGTAATCGACCGGATATATCGGTCAGATGTGGCATTAGTCCCTGTTTTTATGTTTAGGCTTGCTATTTACCCAAAGTCTCGGGGCGGCTTCTAATCTAAATTTCTACAAGAAATCAAATAGAAAGATGTGTTGTTGCAATTGGCAGACTGAACGGGATATGTAGAAAAGCCGTCTGAAACGGTATTCAGACGGCTTTCATTTTGACTATGGAGATGAGTCTTACATCACGTCCAACACATCAATGCCTAACAATTCCAGACCTTGTTTCAGCGTGTCACCGGTCAGTTTCGCCAGTTGCAGGCGGCTGTTGCGGGTTGCGCCTTCGGCTTTGAGTATCGGGCAGGCTTCGTAGAAGCGGCTGAACAAGGTAGCGATTTGATAGAGGTAGGCAGCGAGATAGTGCGGATACGCGGTATCTGCCACGCTTTGCAGTACGTCTTCAAATTTCAGCAGCTCGGCAGCCAGTTGCTTTTCCAAAGGTTCGGTCAAAACGGTTAGCGCAGTTGCGTCCCATTCGCCGGCTTTGCGGAACACGCTTTGTACGCGGGTGTAGGCGTATTGCAGGTAAGGGGCGGTGTTGCCTTCAAACGAGAGCATGGCGTCCCAGTCGAACACATAATCGCTGGTACGGTTTTTGCTCAAATCGGCGTATTTGACCGCGCCGATGCCGACGGTTTTGCCGATTTTGGCGGCTTCGTCCGCGCCCAATTCGGGATTTTTTTCTTTCACCAAAGCGGTGGCGCGCTCGACGGCTTCGGTCAGCAGATCAACCAGTTTCACGGTGTCGCCGCTGCGTGTTTTGAACGGTTTGCCGTCTTTGCCCATCATGGTGCCGAAGCCGATAAACTCGGCTTTTGCATCTTCTGGCAGATAGCTTGCTTTGCGTGAAGTGGTGAAAAGTTGTTCGAAGTGCAGGGCTTGGCGGTGGTCGACGACGTACAGCAGGCGGTCGGCTTTCAGACGGCCTATGCGGTAGCGCAGACACGCCAAATCGGTGGAGGCGTAGAGGAAGCCGCCGCCTTGTTTTTGCACGATAAATGCGGCGGGTTCGCCTTCTTTGTTTTTGAATTCCTCCAAGAACACGACTTTCGCGCCGTCGTCTTCGACCGCTAGACCTTTTTGAACCAAATCATCGACCACGGTTTGCAAATCGTCGTTGTATTTCGATTCGCCCGCCACGTCTTCAGGGCGCAGTTTCAAGCCCAGCGTGTCGTAAACGGCTTGGGCGTGCGAGAGCGAAATATCGACAAACTGTTTCCACAATGCCAATACGGTTTCATCGCCGCCTTGCAGCTTCACAACGTATTCGCGCGCGATGTCGGCAAAGGCAGGGTCTTCGTCAAAGCGTACTTTGGCGGCGCGGTAAAACTGCTCCAAATCCGCCAGCTCGAACGCGGCGTTGTCTTTTTGCTGCTTGACCAAATAAGCGACCAACATGCCGAACTGCGTACCCCAGTCGCCGACGTGGTTTTGGCGGACGACGGTGTTGCCCATAAATTCCAACACGCGCGAAATGCTGTCGCCGATGATGCTGGAACGCAGGTGGCCGACGTGCATTTCCTTCGCCAGATTGGGTGAGGAATAGTCGATGACGACGGTTTGCGGTTTGTCGGTTTTCGCTATGCCGAAACGCGCGTCGTTTAAGGCAGCATGAATGTTCTGAGCGAGGAAGTCAGGACGCAGGCGCAGGTTGATGAAGCCCGGGCCGGCTACTTCCGCGCTTTCAATCACGGCGTTGTCGGCCAATGCTTCGGCGACCTTTTGCGCCAATTCGCGCGGATTTTGTTTGGCTTTTTTCGCCGCACCCATCACGCCGTTGATTTGGAAATCGCCGTGTTCGGCGTTTTTGGTCGGCTGCAAAACAATAGGGCTGTCGGCGATGCCTGCGGCAGCAAAGGCGGCGACGGCTTCGTGTTCGACGGTTTGGTGTAGGTTCATGAAGTTCGGTCTTTCGGTTAAATTCAAATCAGGCGGTATTTTAAAAGAATTTGTACGGCAGCAATAGGAATTGTGGGATTGTTGCCGGGGACTAGGATGTTTGTACGGCGGGAACGCCGAATACCTGCCTCAGGTAGGCAAGGAAGGTATTGTTGTTGGTCATGGTTTTTCCGGGGGAATCGGAGAGCTTGGCGACGGACTGACCGTTGCATTCGACCAGTTTCAACACGATATTCAAAGGCGTATGTCCCATATCGTTAGTCAGGTTGGTGCCTATGCCGAAACTGGTTTTGAAGCGGTCTTTGAAATATTGGTGCAAAGCCCAAGATCGGTCGATATCCAGTCCGTCGGAGAAGGTCAGCATTTTGGTTCGGCTGTCGATTTTGAGTTTTTTATAGTGTGTGTAGGCTTTGTCCCCCCATTCGTAGGGGTCTCCGCTATCATGCCGCAAACCGTCGAAGAGCTTGGCGAAATAAAGGTCGAAATCGCGCAGGAAGGCATCCATGCCGACCACGTCGGTCAATGCGATACCGAGGTCGCCGCGGTATTCGTGTACCCAGCTTTCGAGCGCGGCTTTTTGGAAATTCCGCAATTGTACGTCGAGGGCCTGGAATGCCTGCAGGAACTCGTGCGCCATGGTGCCGATGGGGGTAATGCCGAGTTTTTTGGCGAGATAAACGTTGCTGGTCCCGCGTACGATGCCGGGGGCGGCTTCAAGCAGGGTGCGTATGACGTGTTCCTGCCATGGGAGGTTGTAGCGGCGGCGTGTGCCGAAGTCGGAAATCAGGAAGGGCGGATCGTCCGGATTCTGTGTGGCGGCTATTTCTTTCAGACGCGCGGCTTTGGCTTGAAGCCGGCGTTCGCCTTCTTCTATGACCGCAGGGGTTTCCAGGCGGCGGAAGTAAAGTTCGTTGACAATGGCAAGGATGAAGATTTCAAAGAACATCGCTTGAATCATGGGGCCTTCGATACGGATGTTCAGACGGCCTTCGGCATCGGTGCCGACTTCGACAAAGCGGCGCTGGAGCTGGAAGAGTTCGAGATAGTCGACAAAATCGCTTTTAATGAAACGCAGGCTGCGGAGGTAGCCGAGTTCGTCATGGGTGAAGCGCAGTTGGCAGAGTGAGTCAAGTTCCTTTTCCAAGTCTTCCTTGATATCGGCAAGCGGATAGGGAGTTGAGGCATTGCGGCATCGGAATTCGTAAAGGCTGTGTGTCTGCGGAAACTGGTGCAGAACCACTTGCAGCATAGTGAATTTGTAGAGATCGGTGTCAAGAAGTGAATGTATGATGCCTGTCATGCGGCGGTTCTCCCGGTTTCTGGTGGCGGCTTAGGACGTATTAGAACACATCACATTTGCACTGTGTACCGAAAATGCCGTCTGAAGGTCTTTCAGACGGCATGGTTTCAGGATTTTTTCCTTACGGCCGCATTGAGCAGGCAGCCTAAGGCAAAGCAGGTTAAAGAGGGAATAATCCAACCCAGTCCTATGCTGTATAGGGGAAGGGCTTTGTCGATGGCTTTTGCTGCCGTTTCGCTGAAACCGAAGGCGGTTTTGTATGCATCGAGCAGGCCGACCGCCAGTGCGGGCATTATGGTGCAGAAATAGACGATGCGGCTGCTGCCGAACAGCCTGTCGGTCAGGGCCAGCAGGATGAGTACAATGGTCAGCGGATAAAGCAGCATGAGCATGGGGACGGAAATCTGCAGGATGGCTGACAGACCCTTGTTTGTCAAGACAATGGAAACCAGCGTATTGATGATGACGAAGGTTTTGTAGGAAATGCCCGGACAGAGACGGTTGAAATATTCGGCGCATGAGGTAACCAAGCCGACAGCGGTGGTCAGGCAGGCAAGCAGTACGATAACGCCCAGCAGCAGGTTGCCGCCCAGTCCGAAATAGTATTGTGCCGATTTCGACAATACCAGCGCACCGTTTTCCTGTAAACCGATTCCCGCCACACTGGTTGCCCCCATATAGCCTATCAGCAGGTAAACTGCAGCAAGGCAGCCTGCAGCCATCAGGCCTGATATGGCGGTGGTTTTCAGCAGGTCCGAACGGTTGTCGACACCCATGGCGCGGACGGCGTCGATAACGATAATGGCAAAGACGAGTGAGGCGAGGGCGTCCATCGTGCCGTAGCCTTCCAAAATGCCTTTAATCATCGGGCGGACGGCAAAATCACCTTGTGCGGCAAGCGGTGCGCCGATAGGGTTGAGTGCGGCATAACCGACCAATACGGCGATGGTCAGCAGGAGTGCGGGCGTCAGGATTTTTCCGATGCGGTCAACCAATTTGCCCGGAGACATCGAAAGCCAGTAAGTCAGCCCGAAAAAAAGCAGGCTGAATACTGCCTGAGCCATATTCGGGGAAAGATTGCCGATCAGCGGTAAAACGGCGATTTCAAAGGAAACCGTCGCCGTCCGAGGCATGGCGAACAGCGGACCGATGGCAAGGTAGAGGGAGGCGGCAAACGCTACGCCGTACCAGGGCGCGACACGCGAGGCGAGTGCTTCGACATCACGGGAACCCGAGTAGCCGATGGCGATTACGCCCAATAGCGGCAGGCCTGCGCCGGTCAATAAGAAGCCGGGCATGGAAATCAGCCAGTTTTCTCCCGCCTGTTGGCCGAGATACGCTGGATAGATGAGGTTGCCTGCGCCGAAAAACAGGGCAAACAGCATGAGTCCGACCGCCCATAATGAGGCTTGGTTTTGTTTGCTTGTCATCATGTTCCTTTTTAAATAGGTCAATCCGGTGTTTCTGTCCCGGTCGTGCCGTCTGAATGCGCCCCTTCATGATGGAGGCTGATTCGGATTTCTCCGAAACTGTCTTCCTGTACGATTCCGACCAATCCTTCTTTGGCAAGCTCCAACAGTGCGATGAAGTTAACGACCACGTAAGCCACACCCTGTTCGGGATTGAACAGGTCGTGAAACCTGCATATTCCGTGTCCGTTCAAACGGCGCAGGATTGCCGTCATTTGTGCTCGCACGGAGATGGTTTCTTTGATCACTTCGTGGCTGCGCGTATGTTTTGCCCGAGACAAAATACCCAGCCACGCTTGCGTCAAGTCGGTAATATAGACTTCGGGCAGCTTGGCTTCGACGGCAATTTCCAGAGGTAGGTATGCCCATGCGAAATCCCTGCCTGCACGAGGAAGTGCATCCAATCCTTGTGCCGCCAGCTTCATCTGTTCATAAGCCAACAGGCGGCGTACCAGCTCGGCACGCGGGTCGACCTCGCCTTCCTCGATTTCCTCGGGGCGTGGCAGCAGCAGGCGGGATTTGATTTCAACCAGCATGGCCGCCATAAGCAGGTATTCCGCCGCCAAATCAAACTGATATGCTTCCATTTGGGCAATATAGTGCAGATACTGTTCGGTAATCTTCACCATCGGAATATCCAGTACGTCGATATTCTGTTTGCGGATCAGATACAGCAGTAGATCCAAAGGGCCTTGGAAGCTGCCCAATACGACTTTCAATGCATCGGGCGGAATAAACAAATCCTGGGGCAAATCGGTAACGGGTTGACCGAATACCCATGCGACAGTGTGCTCGGATGGTGCGGATAGGGCAGGGATGGGCGGCATGGCGTGAATCGAATAATGCATTTTAATATAAGTTAACAAAAGAAAACAATCCGCCGGCATTCACGCGTAATGTGGTCGGGCAGATGTTCAGACGGCATTTTATTTTTTGCCTGCGATGTGTTCCACCACCGCCTGTGCGCAATATAGTCCGAACGAAGCGGTAACGAGCATGCTTGCACCGTAGCCCGCGCATGACAACCCCTGAGGTGCGGCATCTGCCGAACAAGCCTCCCCAGACTGTGGCGGCACGATATTTTCGGTCGAATACACGCAAGGCACGCGCATTTTTGCTTTCGTATCGCGGCTGAATTCGTAGCGTTTCCGTAAGGTATAGCGCAGGTTGGCAAGCAAAGGGTCGTGTGTGGTGCGGCTTAAGTCGGCGGTTTGAATCAGGGCGGGATTTTTCTGTCCGCCTGCGCCGCCGCTGATGATAAAAGGCTGACGGTTTTTCACAAAATAAGCAGCCATTGCCGCTTTGACGCGGACTTGGTCGATGGCGTCAATGACGAAATCAAAGCCCTTGCCAAATAGGGTTTCGATATTGTCTTCGCTGACAAAATCTTCAATTTCAAATACTTGGCATTCTGGGTTAATTTGGGCGACGCGTTCGCGCAAGGCGGTAACTTTCGCCTTGCCGAAGTCGTCGGTCAGGGCGTGCAGCTGGCGGTTGACATTGGATTCGGCGACATTGTCCAAATCAATCAGGGTTAAATGTCCAATGCCCGTCCTTGCCAAAGCTTCGACAGCCCAAGAGCCGACTCCGCCTACGCCGACCACGCAAACGTGAGCGCGGGCAAAGTGTGAGAGAGCTTCATCTCCGTAGAGCCGTGCAATGCCTCCGAAGCGTCGCGAAGAAGTCAAACCGGTATCGGACATGGTCAAATCCAGGGGAAGTCGGAAATAAATAAACAGAAGACGGCAGAACTGTCCGTCCGAGCCGCACATTATACTGGAAAGCGGGCGCGCTGTTGTATAAAACCTGACGGCGGGTCTATAATGAAACGGCGCAGACTGCCTTTGCGCAAACCTGAAGAGACGGCACCGTGAGACGGTGCAAAAGGAGAATACGATATGTACAAACATCTGGTCGTTGCCGTTGACGGCAGTGAAACTTCCATCAATGCCCTGAAACATGCCGCCGAACTTGCAGGAGTCAACAGCGCGCGCCTGACTTTGGTGCACGTTGCCAATCCTGCCGAATATATGGCGCTTGCTCCTGAATTTTTGCAACACGAGAGTTACGAGGCAGCCGCCATTGCACAAGGTAACGAGGTTTTGGATAATGCCGAGCGGAGTGCCCGCGAACTGGGGGTTGGAAATACGGTCAAACATCTCTTGGTGGCGAATAAAGGCGCGCGCGAAATGGCACAGGATTTGGTCGATTATGCCGATGAAAACGGTGCCGACCTGCTGGTGTTGGGTACGCATGGACGTACCGGGCTGATGCACCTTTTGATGGGTAGTTTTGCCGAAACGGTAATGCGCCAAAGCCACCTGCCGCTTTTGATTATCCGCAGCAAAGCCGAAGAGGCGTAGAAATTTTCAGTTTGAAGGCCTTAAATGTGATTTTTCATATTTAAGGCTTTTTAATTTATCTGTTTTTAACGGGAGGGCAGTATGCCTGATTACATCCGCACCTCACGCGCCGCCGACAGCCTGCGCGATATCAAAATCACCCCTCATTTCCTGCCGCATACGGACGGTTCGTGTCTTATTGAATGCGGTAATACCAAAGTTATCTGTACCGCTTCCGTGGATGAAAATGTCCCACCGTTTTTGCGCGGTAAAAACCAAGGCTGGGTAACGGCAGAATACGGGATGCTGCCTGCGTCCACCGCTTCCCGGATGCGCCGCGAAGCTTCGGTGGGCAAACAGTCCGGGCGTACTCAGGAAATCCAGCGCCTTATCGGACGGTCGCTGCGCGCGGTCGTGGATATGGAAAAACTCGGCGAACGCCAAATCCTGATTGACTGCGACGTGATTCAGGCAGACGGCGGTACGCGTACGGCATCTATTACCGGCGCATTTGTGGCACTGCACATTGCCGTCGGAAAGCTGATTTCAGACGGCATATTGACTGAAAATCCGATTCGTGAGGCCGTTGCCGCCATATCCGTCGGCATAGTCGGTGGAGTGCCGCTTTTAGATTTAGATTATCCTGAAGATTCCGGTTGCGACAGTGATGTGAATATCGTTATGACCGCATCGGGGAAAATCATCGAAATACAGGGGACGGCGGAAGGCGCGCCATTCAGTTTGGAAGAATTGGGCAAACTGATCGGACTGGCCGAACAAGGCATAAGAGAGCTGGTGCGATATCAGCAAAATGCATTGTCCGTTGCTTAATTATTGTCCGTATGCCGTCTGAAAACCGTTCAGACGGCATTTTGTCGGCAATATGAAACAACAGGCATTTGCAGGGCAGGTTTCGAAAAGGGTCGGAGAAATCTTTGCCCGTTCTTGAACTCTGTATAAAAAATAGTAATAATAAGCCCTTTTCCAGCAAACCATGCTGCCCGACCAACCCTACACAAGAAAGCACGAAACATGGCGTTAATCGTACATAAATACGGCGGCACATCCGTAGGCTCGCCCGAACGCATTAAAAACGTAGCCAAACGTGTCGCTAAAGCCCGCGCCGAAGGACACGATATCGTCGTTGTCGTATCCGCCATGAGCGGCGAAACCAACCGTCTGGTTGCGTTGGCGCACGAAATGCAGGAGCATCCCGATCCGCGCGAGCTGGACGTCGTCTTAGCTACCGGCGAACAAGTAACCATCGGCCTTTTGGCAATGGCATTGAAGGATATCGGCGTGGATGCCAAAAGCTACACAGGCTGGCAGGTCGCCCTTAAAACCGATACTGCCCACACCAAAGCCCGCATCGAAAGCATTGATGACGAAAAAATGCGCGCCGACCTCGCTGATGGCAAAGTCGTCATCGTTGCCGGCTTCCAAGGCATCAGCAGTGAAGGCAATATTTCCACGCTCGGACGCGGCGGTTCCGACACTTCCGCCGTTGCGCTCGCTGCAGCCCTCAAAGCGGACGAATGCCAAATCTATACCGATGTAGACGGCGTTTACACCACCGACCCCCGCGTCGTACCCGAAGCGCGCCGCATGGATACGGTTACATTTGAAGAAATGATTGAACTGGCCAGCCTCGGTTCGAAAGTTTTGCAAATCCGTTCAGTAGAATTCGCCGGAAAATACAAAGTGCGCCTGCGCGTACTGAGCAGCCTGCAAGACGGCGGCAACGGCACCTTAATTACCTTTGAAGAGGACGACAACATGGAAAGAGCTGCCGTAACCGGTATCGCATTCGATAAAAACCAAGCCCGCATCAACGTGCGCGGCGTACCCGACAAGCCCGGCGTTGCCTATCAGATTTTAGGCGCAGTTGCCGATGCTAACATCGAAGTCGATATGATTATCCAAAATGTCGGCAGCGAAGGCACAACCGATTTTTCTTTCACCGTACCGCGCGGAGATTACAAACAGACTTTGGAAATCCTGTCGGAACGTCAAGACAGTATCGGCGCGGCTTCTATCGACGGCGACGACACCGTGTGCAAAGTCTCCGCAGTCGGTTTGGGTATGCGTTCGCACGTTGGCGTAGCCGCCAAAATCTTCCGTACCCTTGCAGAAGAAGGCATCAACATCCAAATGATTTCAACTTCTGAAATCAAAGTTTCCGTATTGATTGATGAAAAATATATGGAACTGGCAACCAGGGTATTGCATAAAGCCTTTGATTTGGGCTGATTGCCTGAGTCGGTGTCTAATTAGCAACGGCACAGCCTTTATCGGGCTGTGCCGTTTTGTATGCCGTCTGAACGTTCAGACGGCATATTTTGATTCGCCGGACGGATAAAACCCTTTCCCGCTTTTAAAACTTGTAGCTCATCGTTATTAAAAAGGTGCGTCCGCGTGCAAAATTGGTCAATACGCTTTGGCTTGTGCCACCATATTTGCCGTTGCACAACGTTTTATCATCATTACACGTTACGTCTTCGTCCTTGTCTTTCGGGTCGAACGAGCTGTAATAACGCTGCGTTGCCGCATCATTGCCCGCATCGAGTGGGTCAATATAACGCCTGTCGAACAGATTTTTGACTTCGGCGCGGAAAATAAGGTTTTTCTTTGGTTCGTAAGCGGCGTAAAAATCAAAAATCAAAGGCTGGCGGGCAAGGGTTTCAGTCTGCTTGATGGTGCGTTTGCCTAGTTGTCGAACATTGCTGGTATTTCCCCCGTTGGTGCCGTCGATATAGCGTTCTTCCGCTGTAGCGCGGATGCTCTTGCCGAAATAGCGCATTGCACCGCCTAAAGTCAGTTTGTTGCCCAACCAGCGCGTACCGACTTCCAAACGTCCATAATCTCGCGGCAGAGCGGAAACTCTGCTTAACCCATAACCTTGTTTGAGTTGGTCTTCTTTGGAGGCATTGTTGGGGGACTCGCTCGCATCACTGAAGTTGGTCGGTTGTGTGCTTTTTTGATAGGCGTAAGAAAGGTTGGTAAAAAAACGTCCATAATCGTAATTCAGCTCCAACTCAAAACCGTGTTTGTGTACTTTGTCTTTGAAATTGCGGTGTTGGATGGTGTAGGCAAGCCTCGTGCTGTCAACCCAGCTCGGGATATCCCCATTCAAGTCCCACCATTTCCCGTAAACGTTGTGGATGTAGTTGTCAATGCGACTGCGGTAGCCGACCAGTTTTAATCCTAATATATCATCTTGTTTTAAAAATCCTTTTTTATAGGTATTGAAGCCAAATTGCCAAGTGTTTGCGCGCTCTGGTTTTAGGTCGGTGTTAACGCCGGAGTCGCCGATTTGGGAAAAATACATTTCTTGGATGTTGGGCATACGGTGTGTGCGCGAATAGCCGGCAAATGGCATGAAATAATCGCCGAAGTCCGCACTAATACTAACCGAATGGTTGTTGGCGCGCTTTTTGCCGTATTTTTTCAATACGGGTTCATAAAGCTCGCAGCTCGGATTGCAATGTTCCCTGTATATCGGCGAGTTTTCTCCGAATGTCTGCTTAAATTCGTCTTCCGAGCCGTAATAGCCTGTATATTCGCCGCCGAAACGGTAGTTGATTGTATTGGTGCTATAGTTTAAGCGGTAAATGTCTTTTTTGAGCGCGGCATCGAAGTAGAAAGTGTTGAAATATTGGCTGCCAGCCGGTTGGACAATGGTTGATTTTTGAGGCAACAGTCCTTTATCGCCCTTAAACCGCCCCAAATAGGAATAAAGGCCGCTGTCCTGGTCGGGGCCGTCGAAAAATAGGCCTAATTCTTCAGGGAAGCGGTTTTTGCTGTATTTGTTGTTGAAATAATTGAAACCCAAAGTGGTTTTCAACTCGGTTTCACGGGGCAGTTGGAAGGAGGAAGTATTATTGAGGTCAAGGATTTTTGCATTGTTGTTGGTTTCAAAATCCTTTAAAAGTCCCCAGCCTGTAAACTTCGACCCTTTCGGATATCTCTGTCTGCCCGAATTATACGCGGCGGTCAGATTGAGGTTGGCATATGGGTTTAAAGATAAACCGTAATTGAACTGATAATTGCGGTTGATAATTTTCCGGCTGCCGATTTTGGTGTTTAAATCGCGAAATTGAGCAGTCCATTTGTTGGACAGCCCGTCGTATTCCAATTTAAACAGATTGCCTGCCGACTGCTGTGTCAGGCTTGACGGATCGATGGGGGTGATGTCGTATTGCGGCGCCAGGTCCTCCCGCCAGCTTTTATCATGGTCTTCGATATATTTTTGCAGTTCTTGAGGGTCTTCGTATTTTTTATACCACTTGGTTCCCCAGTATTGCCTTTGTAAATCCCGCTCCCATTTTCCGCTGTCGGAATTGAATTTCAAACCACCCTCTTGTACAAAATATTGCTGTTTGCGCCGTTCCAGATATTCTTCACCAAAATTTCCGATGTGCTGCCCGCCGCCGCCCACCCGGTAATTTTGAGCCACGCTATGCCTGCTGTGTCCGTAAATCAAACCGACAGACGCTCCGCTTTCCAGCCATTTGCGCGCACCTAGCGTTGCCATCGCATTGCCTTTGTTTGAGTTGGTTCCGGTCAGACCTTTTAGCAGCAGTCCGTAGGTATTGTCGCCCTGTACGACGTCATCCACGCTTAAAGTCCGAAGGTTCGCCGAACCGGCAAGGCTGTTGATGCCTGCCGAGCCGCTGAAGCTGCCTTTGACGACATCCATGCCGGCAATAAAATTGCTATCGACAGATGCGCCGAATTGCGAAGAACCGCCAGCCCTACCTGCATCGGTCGAAGTCGAATAAAAGGTCTGCGTGATACCGTCCACCATCGTATTGACCCGTCCGAACCCGCTGTCGCCGCGAATATTCAAAGACACAATGCCCGAGCTTTTATCTTGCTGTGTAAACGCACCGGGTATGCTGCGGACGATGGCATCGAGGTTTTCGCTGGATTTGAATATATCCTGACGGGTCGATACGGCACGTGCATCGGTGAATACCTTTTTGTCTTTCGGTACGCGCTTTGCCTTGACGTGCACATCTTCCAAAACCTGTATCTGCGCCTCACTGCCCGCGCGTCCTACATCTTCTGCATAACTATAATGATATAACATAACACTCATAAGATAAAAACAAATCGGCTTTAACCGGAAAGAAGATCTCATATTTTCCTCAAATGTAATCAAATAAATTTGCCATGATATCACTTTTCAATATAAATAAACATCAGAATGATGAAGAAAAGTTGGAATAAAGATAAATATTGATGCTATTTGTATTTAAAATGATGAGTTTTGTTTGTTTTCAAATGCAGATCCGAGTTTTCTAAATGGTAATCCGATGCAAAATAAGGTTTGCCGGCTGTTGTAAAATGCCGATGCGGTCAAACTGTACAGAAGCAGCAGAAGCGGGTTTAAAAGGATAATGGCAGGGCAATGCGGCTTTATGGCTTGAACGGAGCGTATATCCATTCTCCGGGTTTTAAATCCAAATCAAATAGTTTCAGTCTGCCGCTGGCTACTCTGACCAGGCGCAGGCAGGGGTATCCTGCTTTGGCAGTCATGCGTCTGACTTGGCGGTTTTTTCCCTCAGAGATGGTGATTTCTATCCAAAAATCGGGAATGGTTTTGCGGACGCGTATCGGGGGGATACGCTCCCATAACGGATCTGTTTCTTCGTGTTTCAAGATGCGGACGGTTGCCGGACGGGTAACGAAATCGCCTAAGTCTATTCCTTTTCTTAACCTTTCCAACCGGGTTTCGTCGGGTATGCCCTCCAGTTGCGCCCAGTAGGTTTTGGGGTGTTTGAATTTGGGGTCGGTAATTTTTGCCTGAAGCCAGCCGTCGTCGGTCAGCAGTAGCAGCCCTTCGCTGTCGGTATCCAGCCTGCCTGCAGGGTAGAAACCGGGAAGATCGATAAAGTCTTTCAGGCTTTTGTGTTTTTCGTGCGGTGAAAATTGGCAGATAACGCCATAGGGTTTATTGAAGATGATAAGGTTTTTCATGGTTGGTCTATAGGGGCTTGATGCCGGATATTGTAGCCGTTTGCCTTTTGGTGTGGAACTTCAAGATAAAATGCCGTCTGAAATTGGTTTCAGACGGCATTTGTTTTCAAGCAGGTTTAACAGCAGCGTCCGCCGTTTGCACCGCAGCGGCGTTTGCGGCAGTAGTCTTGAAATTGCAGCTCGGTCATGACGGGGGCGTTGGGATTATGTTTGCGTTGTTGTGCAACGTAGTTTTCATAATCGGGCACGCCTGCCATGAGGTTGGCGGTCAGTTTGGCGGTTTCCCACCAAGCAGCGAGTTTACGCTTCACCTTGTGCCTCCGGTTGTTTGCCGTCACGGTACACTGCCGGGATTTCTTTGGCGGTTGGCCAGCCGACTTTGCGTGCTTTCATGGCGGTACGTACGCCGTAGATGGCAACGATGACGACGACTAAGAGGAACAATGCGGTCAGACCGGCATTAATTTGGTCGTTGAAGATGATTTGCGACATTTCGCCGATGTCTTTAGCGGGTGCAAGGACTTCGTTTTTAGCCAATGCGTCGCTGTATTTGCCGGCATGGGCGAGGAAGCTGACGCGCGGGTCGTTGTGGAACAGTTTTTGCAGACCGGCGTAGCAGGTTACAAACAGTACGCCGACGGCAGGAACGAGTGCCACCCAGACATAACGGTCGCGTTTCATCTTAATTAACACAACGGCACACATAATCAAGGCTACGCCTGCCAGCATTTGGTTGGCGATGCCGAACAAAGGCCAGAGTGAGTTGATGCCGCCCAACGGATCGGTCACGCCGGTGTAGAGGAAGTAGCCCCACAATGCCACGGCGAAGAAGGTCGCAACCAGGTTGGCAGGGATGGAGTCGGTGTTGCCGAAAGGTTTGTAGAAGATACTGCCCAAGTCTTGAATCATGAAGCGTGCGACGCGCGTGCCGGCATCGACGGCAGTCAGGATGAACAAGGCCTCAAACAACAGGGCGAAGTGATACCAGAATGCCATCATGGCTTCGCCCGGAATCAGACGGCTCATAATGTGTGCCATACCGACTGCGAGGGTAGGTGCACCGCCTGCACGGGAAAGGATGGTGTTTTCGCCGACTTCTTTAGCGGTGTGCAACAGGGTTGCGGCATCGACAGGGAATTGCAGCTTAGTGGTAATCACTTCGGCGGCGGTATTGGCATCCGTACCGATCAGGGCGGCAGGGCTGTTCATGGCGAAGTACACGCCGGGATCAAGCGATGCGGCGGCGGCAAGTGCCATAATGGCTACGAAACTTTCCATCAACATACCGCCGTAACCGATCATGCGGACGTGGGTTTCGTTTTCCAGCATTTTCGGCGTAGTACCGGAAGAAATCAGCGCGTGGAAGCCTGAAACCGCACCACAGGCGATGGTGATAAAGAGAAACGGGAACAATGCGCCTGAGAATACAGGGCCGGAACCGTCGATAAAGTGGGTCACGGCAGGCATTTGCAGCGCAGGACCTACGATGAGGATACCGATGGCGAGTGCGACAATCGTACCGATTTTCAGGAAGGTAGAGAGATAGTCGCGCGGAGTCAGCAGCAGCCATACCGGCAATACGGAAGCCACGAAACCGTAAATCATAATCGCCCAGGTGAGCTGGATGCCGTCAAGGTCAAACCAGTGACCGATGGAGCTTTGCGCCACATTGTCGCCGTAAATTACGGCTAGCATCAGCAGGATAAAGCCGACGATGGAAATCTCGCCGATTTTGCCCGGACGGATATAGCGGGTGTAAATACCCATAAACAGCGCAATCGGCATAGTTGCGGCAATGGTAAACGTACCCCAAGGGCTGTGAACCAGTGCTTTCACCACAATCAGCGCCAACACAGCCATGATGATGACCATAATCATCAAAATACCGATAGACGCAATCACACCCGGCACGGTGCCGAGTTCTTGTTTGACGATATCACCCAAAGACTTACCGTCGCGGCGCATGGAGACGAATAAAACCATCATGTCTTGTACCGCACCGGCGAACACTACGCCGAAGATAATCCACAGCGTACCAGGCAGATAACCCATTTGCGCAGCCAGTACGGGACCGACCAAGGGACCTGCGCCTGCAATCGCGGCAAAGTGGTGTCCGAACAATACGCCTTTGTGTGTCGGCACATAGTCCAAACCGTCATTGTGCCGTTCGGCGGGCGTGAGGCGGTTCGGATCAAGCTGCATCACATATTTGGCGATGTAGAGACTGTAAAAACGGTAAGCGATGCAGTACACCGATACGGCGGCGGTGACCATCCATACCGCACTGACCTGCTCGCCCCGACTGAGGGCTAAAGTGGTAAAGGACGCTACGCCGACCAAAACCACAATACCCCAAATGAGGAACGTTTTGAGTGATTTCATGGAATTAATCCTTATCTCATACTGTCGGGATATGTCGGAGCGGACGGGTAACGGTTGGCTACCCGTAATCCGATGCCGACACAAACCGGAGTTTGACTGATTGATAAAGTGGCCGAGACAGTGGGTTTAGCAGAGCACCTATTCTTACCTTTGCGTAAAAACGGAATGGGAAAATATGTGCAAAACCACTGAACAGCGTGAGTAATTTTAACGCAAGTTGACACTGTGATAATAGTTTTTACCTGCTATTTGAGGGAATTTTACATTTCTGCCGGAGTGACGGGAGGGGGATTGCGTATTCGGAAGGCATAGGCAGACAGAATGGTAATATCAGAATGTTAAAGATGGATTATATAATCTGTATATTCATGGACTTTGGGTAAATTCGGGTTATCCGGCTTGTGCAGAAGGGAATCTGTTTATAGTATGATACAGCCGTCGGTAAGGAATCAGGGCGGTTAATTTATATTTTGTTTCTTATTGAGGAGTTTTCATGAATATCAAATTCTTTACACCGGCCGTATCGGTTTTACTTCTTGCTGCTTGTGCCGCGCCTGAACTTCATCATCATGGCAGATACGATTCTATGCAGCCTGTTCAACATACGGTTACTCAGGTTTCGGATGGGGTATTCTCATGTGAGAACGGTTTGTCCGTACATGTCCGTCAGCTAGGCAGCGGAAAGGTTGAATTACGTTTGGATGACAAACGTGCTGTTTTGTCTTCCGCCGTTGCTGCATCAGGTGAACGTTATACTGCAGAAAACGGTCTGTTCGGACACGGGGCGGAGTGGCATCAGAAAGGTGGCGAAGCCTTCTTCGGTTTTGCAGATGCGTACGGCAATGTTGTTGAAACCTCCTGCCGTATCCGTTAAATAGAACAAGGTTCGGGTTGCCGTCCGATTGTGTCGGACGGTTTTCTCTTTTATGCCGTCTGGGGCGGATATTTCAGACAGCATGGAAGAGTTTGCAGTTTTCGGGGATGAAGATGATGATTTCTGCAAAAAGGTATATTGCTTCATCAAACAGATATCCAAAGTCGGCAACCCTGTATATAAGGAAACGAAATGTATGATTTTTCATATCTGATTGCGCACCCCGATATTTTCCTTTCCCCGGTTTCAGACGGCATCAAAGTCGATAATCCGGCAACAGGCGAGACTTTGGCGTTTGTCCGCACAACCCGTTCAGACGGCCTCAAGTTGTTGATTCAAAAGGCGGCGGCAGCGCAAAAATTATGGGCGGCAAAAACTGCGTTGGAACGCGCCGATGTGTTGTGGCGTTGGTATTTTTTGATAAAGGAAAACAAAGAAGCACTGGCGCGTCTCATGACGATGGAGCAGGGCAAAAGTCTGACCGAGTCGCGCGGTGAGATTGATTATGCGGCTTCGTTTGTGCGCTGGTTTGCCGAAGAGGCGCGGCGGATTGACGGCGATGTGCTGACGAGTGTGAAAGCATCGCAAAAACTGGTCGTGTTGAAACAGCCTGTCGGCGTTACTGCCGCAATTACGCCGTGGAACTTCCCATCTGCGATGATTGCACGTAAGGCTGCACCTGCTTTGGCGGTGGGCTGTGCGATAATAGTCAAACCTGCATCGCTCACGCCCCTGAGCGCGTATGCGCTGGCGCTATTGGCTTACGAAGCGGGCGTGCCGCAGGATTTGCTTCCCGTCGTTAGCGGCCGCGCTTTGGAAATCAGCCATGAATTTGCCACGAACCCGACTGTACGCAAAATCAGCTTCACCGGCTCGACCGAAGTCGGTGCGAAAATCTTTGCCGACAGCGCGGCGGACATTAAAAAACTCAGTTTGGAACTGGGCGGCAACGCGCCATTTATCGTGTTTGACGATGCCGATTTGGACAAAGCCGTCGAAGGCGCGCTTGCCAGCAAGTTCCGCAACAGCGGCCAGACCTGCGTCTGCACCAACCGCGTGTACGCTCAATCGGGGATTTACGACGAATTTTGCCGCAAATTGAGTGAAAAAGTAGCCGAGCTCAAATTGGGCAACGGCTTGGAGGATGGCGTAAACCAAGGGCCGCTGATTGAGGAAAAAGCGGTGGAAAAAGTCGAGCAGCACATTGCTGACGCGCTTGCTAAAGGCGCAAGTTGTCTGACCGGCGGCAAACGCAGCGCGTTGGGCGGAACGTTTTTCGAACCGACTGTCTTAAGCGGCGTTACGGAGCAAATGGCGGTAGCTCGCGAGGAAACCTTTGGGCCTTTGTGTCCGGTATTCCGTTTTGAAACCGAAGCCGAGGTCATCGAGGCTGCGAACAATACGGAATACGGTTTGGCAGCTTACCTTTTCACCTCCGACACCGCCCGTCAATGGCGCGTCGGTGAAGCCTTGGAATACGGCATGGTCGGCATCAATACGGGTTTAATCAGTAATGAAGTAGCACCGTTTGGCGGCGTGAAACGCAGCGGTTTGGGACGTGAAGGCAGCAAATACGGTGCGGACGAATATTTAGAATTGAAATATCTGTGCATTGATGTCGGGTGACGGATGCCGTCTGAACGGCAGGTTTTCAGACGGTGCCGCATTTTAAGGAGTCTTTATCTGTTGTACAATGCGCCCTGTTTTTACGGTTATTTTTGATTTGAATTAAGATATGATGGAAAACGGAAAAACAGTCCCGAGATGGCGTTTTGCCTTGAAAAGTGCGGGCTGGCACCTCTTAATCAGCCTATCGGTTGCAGGGCTGGCGGCATTGCTGGTTTTTAAGGTTTGGTATCCTTATCCTTATGCCGAGCTGACGGGAGGGCTGTCGCTTTATAAGCTGGTGGTGGCTGTCGATATTGTATGCGGACCCCTGTTGACGCTGATATTGGCAAGTCCGAAAAAGAAAATCAAAGAGCGCGTGGTTGATTTCTCTTTGATCGGTATGATTCAGTTTGCAGCACTGGTGTACGGTTTGCACAGCGTTTCTTTGGCGCGTCCTGTGATAGAGGCTTTTGAAAAAGACAGGATTAATATTGTTACCGCCGCCGAAGTGGTGGTTGAGGATTTGCACAAGGCGCCGGAAGGGCTGCAGAGCCTGTCGTTGTCCGGTATCCGCCGGGTTGCGCTGAAAGAACCTGCCGATGCGGATGAGCAAAACAAATCGTTGGAGTTGTCGTTGCAGGGCATAGAGCCGAGCATGCGTCCGGATCAGTGGCTGCCTTATTCCGACCAAGAGGCGGAGAGGATACGTAAGGCGATGAAACCACTGAAAGAACTGGCTTATGCAAGAAAGACCACGGTCGCCCAAATCTTGAAACAGGCAGGTATTTCTGAAGATAAAGACTGGTATTACCTGCCTTTTACCAGCAGCAGGCAGAAAGATTGGATTGTGGTGATGGACAAGCAGGGAAATGCTCAAGGTTATGCGCCGATAGACGGTTTTATTTCCAAGTAGCTTCCCATGCCGTCTGAATCCGATTCAGACGGCATGGCTTGTTTTGCCGTTGCATTATGAGATGTTAAACTGTGTGTCCCGTTTTTACGGAAGGTATGCGTATATATGAAATACTGCGGGCAGGGCGGCTGTTCCGCCTGCTGTTTTTTGCGTATGCAGTTTGTTCAGGCAGCTTGAACGTTTCAGGCTGCCTTTCTGCGTTGGAACATTAAGGAATACAAAAATCATGGATTTCAGTTGGTTGGCAGAACCGCATACTTGGATAGGTTTTGCCACACTTTTGGTCTTGGAAGTTGTTCTTGGGATAGACAATCTGGTATTTGTGGCGATTTTGGCAAATAAGGTCAAACCCGCAAAGCGGGATCGTGCACGGATTACCGGCCTGGGGTTGGCAGTCGTTATCCGCATCATCATGCTTGCCTTTATGGCACATATCATCACGCTGACCCGGCCTCTGTTCCAAGTCGGCAGCCTTTCTGTTTCCAGCAAGGACATGATTATGTTTGCCGGCGGCATTTTCCTGCTGTACAAAGCCACAACCGAATTGCATGAACGCCTTGAAGGGCATAACCGTTTTACCGTTGCCGACAGCCAGAAAAAACATGCGCCGTTTTGGGGCGTGGTCGTACAAATCCTGATACTGGATGCCGTATTTTCCATTGATTCGGTCATTACCGCAGTGGCGATGGTTGACCATATCGTCGTGGCGATGGGTGCGGTGGTCGTCGCGATGGCTGTAATGATTTCCGCCAGCAAACTCTTGACCGAATTTGTCGACAGACACCCTACGGTCGTGATGCTTTGCCTTGGTTTTTTGTTGATGATCGGTTTCAGCCTCATTGCAGAAGCGTTCCATTTCCATATCCCTAAAGGTTATCTCTATGCCGCTATCGGTTTTTCCATCCTGATAGAACTGTTTAACCAGATTTCACAGAGGAACAGCCGTAAGAACGACTATATCAGCAGCTCTTGGCGCAAACGGACTGCTGAAAATGTCTTGGGTATGATGGGTATACGCGAGAGCGTGCTGGCCAAAGCGGGTAATGAAGCCGAAGACGACGCCCATTTTGAAGAAAACGAGAAATCCATGATACGCAGTGTTTTAACGCTTGCCGAGCGTCCGATTCCGGGCATCATGATTCCTCGGCGCGACATTGAGCGTCTGGATATTTCCCAAAGCCGGGAAGAACAGTATGCCCAACTGCAAAATACGCCTTACAGCCGCCTGCTTGTTGTCGGTAAGGCAGGTGTTGACGAACCGTTGGGTTATGTCAATAAAAAAGACTTGCTTGCCCAACTGCTCGAAACAGGGGAACTCAACATTCAGACGGCATTGCGCCAACCGCTCGTATTGCCCGACAGTACCACTGCGCTGGGGGCAATCGAGCTCTTTAGGCAAAGCAGTGCGGATTACGCCCTCATCGTAGACGAGTTTGGTGCGGTATTGGGTATGGCAACCATGAAAGACCTGCTTGAAACCATTGCCGGCGATTTCCCTGAAGAATTCGAACGGGAAGAAGAGCCGTCCGTTCAAGAAAATCCCGACGAAAGCCTGACGGTGGAAGGTTCGTTAGAATATGTCGAACTTGCCCCTCAACTTAATTTGCCGCAGCAGGAGGAAGATGCTGATTTCCATACAGTTGCAGGGTTGATTATGGAAGAGCTGCAAAATATTCCCGATGTTGGAGATTTTGCCGATTTTCACGGTTGGCGGTTTGAAGTGATCGAGAAGGAAGGACAGCGCATCGAACGGGTCAGGATTACCAAACTCTCCGAAGAATGATTCAGGATAAGAAATGAATGTTTTGATTTCCAATGACGACGGTTATCTTTCCGAAGGCATTGCCATTTTGGCGCGTGTAACGGCAGAATTCGCCAATGTCAGGGTGGTTGCGCCGGAGCGCGACAGAAGCGGTGTCAGCAATTCGCTGACGTTGGACCGGCCTTTGGAGATGAAGCAGGCGCAAAACGGTTTTTACTATGTCAACGGTACGCCGACCGACTGTATCCATGTCGGTCAGTCCGCCTTGTCTGACTTCAAGCCGGATGTTGTGTTTTCAGGCATCAACCGTGGCGCAAATATGGGGGATGACACGCTTTATTCGGGAACGGTGGCTGCAGCAACCGAAGCCTATCTGATGGGTATTCCCGCATTGGCTTTTTCCTTGAATGACAGTTTGGGACGCTATTGGGAAACCGCAGAGAAGGCTGTGTGGGCGGTGTTGGCGCATTTCTTCAAGAATCCGCCTTCCTCACCAGTTTTATGGAATATCAATATTCCTGCCGTCGCCCCGGATGAAATCAGGGGAATTAAGATTACCCGTTTGGGCAGGCGGCATCACGAGCAGAGTATTGTACCGTCGCGAAATCCGCGTGGTGAGCAGATTTACTGGATAGGTCCGGTCGGCAGGGTTTCCGATAATGAAGAGGGAACGGATTTCGGAGAATGCGCGGCAGGCTTTATCAGCCTAACGCCGCTGCAAATTGACCTGACCGCTTATTCGGAGATGGCGGATACGGCGGCTTTTTGGCATGCGGACTAAGCCTTTCTTCAAAGGCGGATGGGCTTTGCGCTTGAGAAGAACGCGCATTTTTATTATGATATAGCGCATTCAGGCTATATATCGGAACATGAAGGTTATCTTATGTTGAAACAAACGACACTTTTGGCAGCTTGTGCCTCCGTTGCCGCACTGTTGGGCGGTTGTGCCACCCAACAGCCTGCCCCCGTCATTGCAGGAAATTCAGGAATGCAGGCTGTACAGTCTGCGGCGGTCTACAACAACCCTTATGGTGCAACGCCGTACAGTCCTGCTCCTGCCAACGATGCACCTTATGTGCCGCCGGTGCAAAGTACGCCGGTTTATACGCCTCCTGCTTATGTGCCGCCTTCTCCGGCGGTTTCGGGTGCATATATTCCTTCTTATGCGCCTGTCGACATCAATGCGGCGACGCACACGGTCGTGCGTGGTGATACGGTATAC
The DNA here is from genome assembly GCF_014596375.1 of Neisseria sp. RH3002v2f. Taxonomy (NCBI): domain Bacteria; kingdom Pseudomonadati; phylum Pseudomonadota; class Betaproteobacteria; order Neisseriales; family Neisseriaceae; genus Neisseria; species Neisseria sp. RH3002v2f. The sequence continues at coordinate 24,928 of NZ_MAYZ01000022.1, read as the reverse complement.
AATATTTCCAAACGCTATCATGTTTCCCAAGAAGATTTCCGCGCATGGAACGGGATGGCGGATAATACGCTCAGCATCGGTCAGGTCGTGAAGGTCAAACCGGCAGGATATACCGCACCGAAAACCGCCGTTGCAGAAAGTAGGCCCTCTGCACAAGTCGCTGCACAGCCGACAGTGAAGCCTGCTGCGCAACCTGCCGTACAAACAGCGACGCAACCTGCCGCTCCCGTTGTAGAAAATAAAGCAGTTTCTGCTCCTGCGCCAGCCGTTTCACAGGCTTCTGCCTCTTCGTCATCCGGTACGCGCTCGGTTGGCGGCATTGTTTGGCAGCGTCCGACGCAAGGTAAAGTGATTGCCGATTTCGGAGGCAGCAACAAGGGTGTTGATATTGCAGGAAATGCGGGACAGCCCGTTTTGGCGGCGGCAGACGGCAAAGTAGTTTATGCAGGTTCCGGTTTGAGGGGGTATGGAAACCTGGTTATCGTTCAGCATAATTCTTCTTTCCTGACCGCATACGGACACAATCAAAAGTTGCTGGTCGGAGAGGGTCAGCAGGTTAAACGCGGGCAGCAGGTTGCCTTGATGGGCAATACCGATGCTTCCAGAACACAGCTTCATTTCGAGGTTCGGCAAAACGGTAAACCAGTTGACCCGAACAGCTATATCCCGTTCTGACTTTCTGTTTGAAATCAGGCTAAAAATGCCGTCTGAAAGCTTTTCAGACGGCATTTTATTTAAGGATAGTTTGGGTTGACGGCGATAACCGGCCTATATGCCTGTTTCGGATGCCGCCGTCAGCAGCCGCAGGACATGTCTTCAGAGGCTTGCAGGCTGATGTTTTTACGTTTTTTGGCTTTTTCGTAGCGGCAGCGTTGACGGTCGGTCTGGATTTCCAGTGGCGGTACGGGAACGGGTTTGCCGTCTTTGACTGCAACCATGGTGAAGTAGCAGCTGTTGGTATGGCGGATTTCTCCCGTACGGATGTTTTGTGCTTCGACACGGATGCCGATTTCCATAGAGGTACGCCCCGTGTAGTTTACGCTGGCGTAGAAAGTAACCAGGTCGCCGACATGGATGGGTTCTTTAAACAGGACTTTGTCTACTGAAAGGGTTACGCAATAGTTGCCGCTGTAACGGCTGGCACAGGAATAGGCAACCTGGTCGAGCAGGCGCAAGAGTTCGCCACCGTGTACGTTGCCGCTGAAATTGGCGGTGTCCGGCATCATCAGTTCGGACATAATGAGTTCGTGGGAAGGCAGTTGGCGTTGTTGTGTCATAGTGTACCTGTTTTAAGAAAGGGTATTTTGAAATGAGTGTGGAAAAATTTTAGGGAATGGGAAAGTGGAATTCAAGCTAAAAAAAGCTATGATGGGATAGCCTGCCAAAATGGGCTGCCGATGCCGTCTGAAGGTTTCAGACGGCATTTTGTTTAGGAAAGCCAAAAACGGAAGACTAGGAAAAACACGAGTGCCAATACGGCGGCCCAAACGACGAGCATGAATCCGGCAACTGCCTGACCCATACGGTAAACCGGGTTTTTGCGTTCATCTTCAAGAAGCGGGTTGTGATTTTTCTCGGATTGTTCGGACATTTTATTCTCAATCAGAAAAGTTGGAAATGGAGGTAAGGTTACGCCGTCATGCAAAAAGATTCAAGGATTCAGTTCAGCAGTCTTCCTCCCAGCCGTCATCCCAGGCATGTTTCAATGCCGTCTGAACGGTATCAGCATCAAAACCGCGATAGGCGAGGAAGCGTGCCTGTTTTTGTTTTTCTTTAAGGTCGGCGGCCGGATGTTTGAATTTTTTACGCAACACGTCCATGGCGGTCTGTTTTTCGCTCAACCTGTCCGGAAGCAGCTTTCGGCTTGTCTCTTCGTCTATGCCCTGTTGAGCCAGGGCTTGTTTCAGGCGCAGGGAGCCGTGTTTACGGCTTTTGCTGTGGATATAGGCTTCTGCATAGCGTAAATCCGACTGCCAGTTGCGTTCGGAAAATTCGTTCAAGACGTTTTCCAACTCTTCTTCGCTTTCGGCATGTGGGGCGAGCTTGCGCTGCAGCCCGAGGCGACTGACTTCCTGACGGGACAGGATGTCCATCGCTCGGGCTCGGAGTGATTTTTGCGCTTTCATGAGGCGGTTTCAGTATGCGGCAGCATTTAAACGATATAGGGGCAGACTCCTACGTCGCCTGAATGCGTTGTTTATTCTTCTTTATTTTTCTGCGGTTGCAGGTTTTCGTAAATTTCGGGCAGCGAGCCGATAATCCAGTCGGGACGGGTCGCATCATCTTGCGAGAGCAGCGTCATGTCTCCGTAACCGAAGGTAACGCCGACACTCAGGCAGCCGGCGGCTTTGGCGGCAATGATGTCGTTGCGCGAGTCGCCGACCATAAGCATATTGGCGGCATCAATTCCTAAAACTTCGGCAGCGTGTTGCAGCGGCAGGGGACTGGGTTTTTTTTCGGGCAGGCTGTCTCCGCCGAGTATCAGGCTGAAATAGTCGGCAAGTCCGAGCTGCTTCAACAGTTCGGCGGCAAGGATTTCGTTTTTGTTGGTAATGATTACCAGCGGGATGCCCAAAGATTTGAGCAATGCTAGCCCGGCTTCAGTTTCGGGGTAGGCGCGTGTGAAGACGCTTAAATGGTCGCGGTAGTATTCCATATAGGATATGAAACCTTTTTCCCACAGTTCGGGATCGGCTTCGCGGTCTCGGTCGTTGGTTAAAACACGGTGAACCAGTTTGCCGATGCCGTCGCCGACGTAGCTTTCTACCACTTTGGCAGGCAGCGGTTTCATACCGAGGTGTTCCAACATGGCTTCTGCTGCTGCGGCAAGGTCGGGAACGGAATCGCACAGTGTGCCGTCCAAGTCAAAGGCAACGGCCTGGACGTGTTCGATGGCAGCGTTCATAGTTTGGCTTCCTGTAGATTGCAAGAGTTTATTTTAACATTGTTTGAGCCGGGGTGCGATGTATGGATTGTTAACAATCATAATGGACTTCAATGGTGATGATGGATGGTCGGTACATTGCTTGGACGTGGTGGCTGGCAGGCTTGCAATATATCGATTAAATTTTTAAAAAATAAAAAGATTTCCATATTTTTATTTAATTGGACATTCTGTTTTAAGATGAAAAACTACTTTTTAGTGGCAGTGTCCGGCTTTTTTTCATGCAGCATGGAAAAGAAAATCATATATAGATTAATTAAATCCCCTCGGTTTGGACTACATGCTATTACATTTTGTTTGGAAATTGGTTATAGTTATAACTGTGATGGCTGAAAATCTTTTTGTGAAAGGAAGCAAAATGTCTCATGCTGCTGTAAAAGAAACCCTCAATCCGTTTGAAATTGCCCGCAAACAGGTGAAAACCGCCTGTGACCAACTGAAAACCGATCCGGCTGTTTATGAAATTCTGAAAAGTCCGAAGCGCGTTTTGGAAGTTACCTTTCCTGTCAAACTCGACAATGGCACGGTTAAAACCTTTACCGGTTACCGTTCGCAACACAACAACGCCGTCGGTCCCTACAAAGGCGGCGTGCGCTTCCATCCTGGTGTGAATTTGGACGAAGTCAAAGCCTTGTCGATTTGGATGACCATCAAATGCTGCGTGGCCGGTATTCCTTATGGCGGCGGCAAAGGCGGCATTACCTTGGATCCGCGCGATTATTCCGAAGCGGAACTGGAACGCATCGCACGCGCTTATTCCGAAGCCATTTCTCCGCTGATTGGCGAGAAAATCGACATTCCCGCACCTGATGTGAACACCAACGGCAAAATCATGTCTTGGATGGTTGATGCCTATGAAAACGTGATGAAACATTCCGCACCGGGCGTATTTACCGGCAAACCAGTTGAGTTCGGCGGCTCTTTGGCGCGTACCGAGGCTACCGGTTACGGCGTGAACCTCGCTGCGGTCCAAGCTTTGGAAAAACTGGGCAAAGACGTGAAGGGTGCCACTTACGCCATTCAAGGCTTCGGTAATGTCGGTTACCACACAGGTTATTACGCGCATCAATCCGGCGCAAAAGTCGTTGCGGTTTCTACTGTTGACGTTGCTATCTACAATGAAAACGGCTTGGATATGGAAGCTCTGTTTAAAGAGTTCCAAGAAAAAGGCTTCATCACCAACGAAGCTGGTTACGGCAAAGAAATTACCAACGCCGAACTTTTGGCTTTGGATGTGGACGTACTTGCCCCTTGCGCGTTGGAAAACCAACTAACTTCTGAAAACGCCGGTAAAGTCCGCGCGAAAATCGTGGTTGAAGGCGCAAACGGCCCGACTACTCCCGAAGCCGACGTTATCCTGCGTCAAAACGGCGTATTGGTCGTGCCCGATATTCTGGCGAACTGCGGCGGCGTGGTGGTATCCTATTTTGAATGGGTACAAAATTTGCAAGGCTACTACTGGGAGTTTGACGAAGTTCAAGAGAAAGAAACCGTTGTCCTGCGCCGTGCGTTCCGCGATATTTGGAACTTGGCTCAAGAATACGATGTCGACCTGCGTACCGCTTCTTACATGATGAGTATCCGTCGTGTTGAAAAAGCGATGAAACTGCGCGGCTGGTATTGATGTTTGAATGAAGGATGCCGTCTGAAACCATTTCAGACGGCATTTTTGTTTGGACGGAATTAATGGTGCGAATGGCCGATTTGGAAGGTTAAAGTCGAGTAGTTCGCCTGTTTTTGGCACACGGTTTGATCGGGGAAGTCGGCTTTGTGTTCGACACTGGCTTTCCAGAAGCCTTGGCGCAACGGGATGATGTCTACTTCGCCTTTGTCGTCTGTGCTGTCGGAGAATGCCTGTGCTTCGGTTTTGTGCGTTTTGCTGCGGTCGCTGGTGTCGAAGCCGTCAAAGGTTGCCGTCAAGGTTGTATTGGGCAGCGGTTCGCCGTTAAAGAGTACGCGTACTTTAAACCGTTCGCCGACATGGATATTGGCAGGATTGTCCAGCGGGACGATTTCAAGGTTTTGTCCGACCTGCTTGGTGATAACGGCGGTATCTGCGCTTTCATGGCCGACGTTGACAATGTTTTTACCGAACATACGGGTTTGCTCGCAATAATCCGCATCAGGCATTTCTTTGATGTTCGCCTGTTTCCAGCCTGCTTTATTTTTCGACCAGAAGGTCGGCTGGTATTCGGCGGTAACGAGGTAGCTACCGTCCTTGACGGGACGGTTGCTGCGGTACTGGTAGTTGTATGTGCCGCGTTGAATCATGTTTTCCTTACCTTCTTCGGTAACCAGCTGCATCGGTTTGCTGAAGATATGCTGGCGGTCACGCGCGATGGGTTCTAATTCGGGAAACTCACCGTAACCTAATTCTGCTTCAAGGTATTCGCCGCCATGTGTGTGGGCGGTTTCAACCCAGACGCGGTGGGCGTGTGCGGATGTGGCAAATAGTGCGGATGCGGCAAGCAGCATTAATGTCTTCTTCATGATAAGTCCTCATATCAGGGCGGGTTTAAAATAATGTTATAATATAACACATATAATTATATGTGAAGGATGTTTGTTATTTATGAATAAGATTCTGTTTTATATATATTTTGTTATAAATGAAAAAGTGGGTTGGGTGTAATGGCGTTGTCTGATAAGATGGTAAAATTTTTGAATGGAGATCAATCATGCCCTATGTCAATATTAAAGTAACCGGTGGTAAGGAAGCGCCGAGTACGGAGCAGAAGGCGGAGCTGATACAAGGTGTAACGGAATTGTTGGGTCGTGTATTGGGTAAAAATCCTGAGACGACAGTGGTCGTTATCGATGAAGTGGATACCGATAACTGGGGCATAGGCGGGAAAAGTGTCAGCGAACGGCGCAAAGAGGGCAGGTAAAAAGCCTGAAAATCTTGGTTTGATGCTTTAAATTCGAAGTTAAAAAGAGTACATTTCCATCCATCGCCAAAAATAACGGAACACATCATGGATAAATTTCCCAAGTCTGCAAAACTCGATCACGTCTGTTACGACATTCGTGGCCCCGTACATAAAAAAGCTCTTCAGCTTGAAGAAGAGGGCAATAAAATCCTTAAACTCAATATCGGCAACCCTGCGCCGTTCGGCTTCGAAGCACCTGATGAAATCTTAGTCGATGTCATCCGCAACCTGCCGACTTCTCAAGGCTATTGCGATTCGAAGGGATTGTATTCCGCACGCAAAGCCATCGTTCACTACTATCAAACCAAAGGTTTGCGCGATATTACGGTTAATGATGTCTATATCGGCAACGGCGTGTCCGAGCTGATTACTATGTCTATGCAGGCGCTGTTGAACGACGGTGACGAAATCCTGATTCCTGCGCCCGATTATCCTTTGTGGACGGCGGCGGCAACGCTTGCGGGCGGTACGGTACGCCATTATCTGTGCGACGAAGAAAACGGCTGGTTCCCCAACCTTGCCGATATGGAAGCCAAAATTACGCCCAAAACTAAAGCCATCGTCGTCATCAACCCCAATAACCCGACAGGAGCGGTGTACAGCAAGGAAATCCTGCTCGAAATCGCCGAACTGGCGCGCAAGCATGGTTTAATTATTTTCGCCGACGAGATTTACGACAAAATCCTTTATGACGGCGCGGTTCACCACCATATTGCCGCGCTCGCCCCCGACCTTTTGACGGTAACGTTCAACGGTTTGTCCAAAGCCTACCGCGTCGCCGGCTTCCGCCAAGGCTGGATGGTGCTCAACGGGCCGAAACATCATGCAAAAGGTTACATCGAGGGTTTGGATATGCTTTCGTCCATGCGCCTGTGTGCCAATACGCCGATGCAGCATGCGATTCAGACGGCATTGGGCGGTTATCAGAGCATTAACGAATTCATCTTGCCGGGCGGACGGCTTTTGGAACAGCGCAACAGGGCGTGGGAATTGGTCAACCAGATACCCGGCGTATCCTGCGTCAAACCGATGGGCGCGATGTATATGTTCCCAAAAATCGATACCGAAATGTACCGTATCCACGATGACATGAAATTCGTTTACGATTTGCTGGTGCGCGAAAAAGTCTTGCTGGTACAGGGAACAGGGTTTAATTGGATTAAACCCGACCATTTCCGCATTGTCACACTGCCTTACGTCCATCAGATTGAAGAGGCGATGGGCAGGTTGGCAAGATTCCTGCAAACCTACCGCCAATAAGGGGGAACGGGCAGGTTGTCTGCCGGAGATATAAAATGCCGTCTGAAACGGAGATTCCCGTTTCAGACGGCATTTTCAACAGCAGGAACGAATCAGGCAAATTCCAGTCTGTCGCCGTCGGCTTCCACCCTGATTTCGCTTTCGGGCGCATAGTTTCCGGCAAGCAGGGCTTTGGCCAGCGGGTTTTCGATTTCCGACTGGATGGCGCGTTTGAGCGGACGTGCGCCGTAGACGGGGTCGAAACCGGCTTTGGCGATGATGTCCAGTGCGGCATCGGAAACAGTCAGGCGCAGGTTTTGTTTTTCCAAACGTTTTTCCAAACCTTTAAGCTGGATTTTGGCAATGCTGCGGATGTTTGCCTGATCCAGTCCGTGGAACACGACTACTTCGTCGATGCGGTTAATCATTTCAGGACGGAAATGTTCTTTCACATCCTCCATCACAACTTCTTTCACCGCTTCGTAATCCTGAATGCCCATTTGTTGGATGTGCTGGCTGCCGATGTTGGAAGTCATCACAATCACGGTGTTTTTAAAATCTACCGTCCTGCCTTGTCCGTCGGTCAGGCGGCCGTCATCCAATACTTGCAGCAGGATGTTGAACACGTCGGGATGCGCTTTTTCCACTTCGTCCAAAAGAATCACGCTGTACGGTTTGCGGCGCACTTGTTCGGTCAGGTAGCCGCCTTCTTCGTAGCCGACATAGCCCGGAGGCGCGCCGATCAGGCGGGCAACGGCGTGTTTTTCCATGTATTCGGACATGTCGATACGGATAAGGTGGTCTTCGCTGTCGAACAGGAAGCCTGCCAAAGCTTTACACAACTCGGTTTTACCCACGCCGGTCGGGCCTAGGAACAGGAAGCTGCCGTAGGGTTTGTTCGGATCGGCAAGACCGGAGCGGCTGCGGCGGATGGCATCGGACACGGCACGCACGGCTTCGTCTTGACCGACCACTCGGCGGTGCAATACTTCTTCCATTTTCAGCAGCTTGTCGCGTTCGCCTTCCATCATTTTGGACACAGGAATGCCGGTCATGCGCGATACGATTTCGGCCACTTCGTCCGCGCCGACTTCGGTGCGGAAGAGTTTGTTTTGTTTTTTGCCGTCAGGGTTACTTTCCGCCGCCTGCAACTGCGCACCTAATTTCGGCAACTCGCCGTATTCGAGTTCGGACGCGCGGGCGAAGTCGCCTTGGCGTTTGGCCTGCTCGATTTTGACTTTGATGTCGTCCATCTGTTTCTTGATGTCGGCAGTGCTGGATGATGCCGCTTTTTCGGCTTTCCAGATTTCGTCCAAATCGGCGTATTCTTTTTGCAGCCCGTCGATTTCTTCGTCTATCAATTCCAGACGTTTCTTACTGGCATCATCGGTTTCTTTGGCAACGTGCATTTTTTCCATTTTGAGCTGGATAATGCGACGGTCAAGTTTATCCATTTGCTCAGGTTTGCTGTCCAACTCCATTTTGATGCGGCTGGCTGCTTCGTCGATCAAATCAATCGCTTTATCGGGTAGGAAGCGGTCGGTGATGTAGCGGTCGCTCAATTCCGCGGCGGCAACGATGGCGGGGTCGGTGATGTCGATGCCGTGGTGGATTTCGTAACGTTCCTGCAAACCGCGCAGGATGGCGATGGTGTCTTCCACGCTGGGTTCGCCGACCAATACTTTTTGGAAGCGGCGTTCCAGTGCCGCGTCTTTTTCGATGTATTGGCGGTATTCGTTCAAGGTGGTCGCGCCGATGCAGTGCAGTTCACCGCGCGCTAAAGCCGGTTTCAACATATTGCCCGCATCCATTGCGCCGTCGGTTTTGCCCGCGCCGACCAAAGTATGGATTTCGTCAATGAAAATCAGGGTGTTGCCGTCGTCTTTCGCCAAATCGTTCAACACACCTTTCAAGCGTTCTTCAAATTCGCCGCGGTATTTCGCGCCGGCAATCAAAGCCGCCAAGTCCAAAACCAAAAGGCGTTTGTTACGCAGGGATTCGGGTACTTCGCCGTTGACGATGCGTTGCGCCAAGCCTTCAACGATGGCGGTTTTACCCACACCCGGTTCACCAATCAACACTGGGTTGTTTTTGGTTCGGCGTTGCAGCACCTGAATTGCGCGGCGGATTTCGTCGTCGCGGCCGATAACAGGGTCGAGTTTGCCGTCGCGGGCGCGCTGGGTCAGGTCGAGCGTATATTTTTTCAGCGCATCGCGTTGGTCTTCGGCATTGGCATCGTTCACGTTTTGTCCTCCTCGTACCGCGTCAATCGCGGCATTGATGTTTTGTTCGGTCGCGCCGGCTTCTTTCAGGATTTTGCCGGTCGCATCGTTCTGCTGCACCAAGGCAAGTAGGAAAAGTTCGCTGGCGATATAGGCATCGCCGCGTTTGGTTGCAGCTTTATCCATCAGGTTCAACACCGCCTGCAATTCACGGCTGGGCATAATGTCGCCGCCCTGGCCGGACACTTTCGGCAGGTTGTTTAAATGCTGCTGTAAACGCTGCTTCACCTGCGGCACGTTCACGCCCGCATGAGCCAAGAGCGCGGCAGCTCCGCTATTTTGGTCGTCAAACAGGGCTTTCAGTACAAAGCCCGCTTCCAGATAGCTGCTGTCTGCAGCCAACGCCAAACTCTGAGCTTCTGCAAGGGCTTGTTGGAATTTGGCGGTTAATTTGTCGAATCGCATTTTCTTTTCCTTTTGGAAACGTCCATTGTTGAAGCCTATATGTGCATGACTGTGGATAACTCAAGTGTTGTTTTCTGTTTTTTTATATTTAATTCGATATATTATTGAATTTAAAGTATATAAAAATATATAATAATGTGTATAACTATATCTTCTTAATATGGAAAAGTCTGTTGTCGGCTGGATGTATGTGGCAAATCGGGTATAATCGGCACATTCTTTTCCCTTTCAGACGGCATTGATGCCGTAAGGACATTTTATGAGCAAAAAACGAGTTCTGACCGGCGTAACCACCACCGGCATCCCGCATCTGGGCAACTACGTCGGTGCTATCCGCCCCGCCGTCCGCGCGGCGCAAAACCCCGATACCGAATCCTTCCTCTTCCTCGCCGATTACCACGGCATCATTAAATGCCACGAACCGGAGATGATTCACCAATCCACCCAAGCTGTTGCCGCCACTTGGCTTGCCTGCGGACTCGACCCCGAGCGCACCACCTTCTACCGCCAAAGCGACATTCCCGAAGTGATGGAATTGAACTGGATTCTGACCTGCATCACCGCCAAGGGTTTGATGAACCGCGCCCATGCTTACAAAGCCGCTGTACAGGCAAATGCAGAAAACAATCAGGAAGATCCTGATTTCGGTGTGGAAATGGGTTTGTTCAGTTATCCGATTCTGATGACTGCCGACATCCTTATGTTCAACGCCAACGAAGTTCCCGTCGGACGCGACCAAATCCAACATGTCGAAATGGCGCGCGACATTGCCGGCCGCTTCAACCACCGCTTCCAAGAACTTTTCACCCTGCCCGAAGTGAAAATCGATGAAAACGTCGAACTCTTGGTCGGTTTGGACGGACGCAAAATGTCCAAATCCTACGGCAACACCATTCCGCTTTGGGAAAACGACAAGAAAACCCAAAAATCGGTCAACAAAATCATCACCAACATGAAAGAGCCTGGCGAGCCGAAACAGCCTGACGAAAGCCCCTTGTTTGAAATCTACAAGGCCTTCTCCATGCCGTCTGAAACAGCAGCGTTCACACAAATGCTGGCCGAAGGCCTGGCATGGGGCGAAGCCAAAAAACTCTTGGCTGCCAAAATCAACGCCGAGCTGGCAGAACCGCGCGAACGCTACAACGAGCTGACCGCCAATCCTTCGCAAATCGAAGACATCCTGCAGGCAGGCGCGGCCAAAGCGCGCAAAGAAGCGCGCGAACTTTTGAATAAGGTACGTGATGCGGTCGGTATCCGTCCTTTGAAATAAACCCATGCCGTCTGAACATTCATTGTCCGTGTTTCAGACGGCATTTTGAAACCATCAGGAGTGTGGAATGCTTAAAACATCTTTTGTCGTGTTAAGTGGCTGCCTGCTGCTTGCAGCCTGCGGTAAATCTGAAAATACGGCGGAACAGCCGCAAAATGCAGTGCAGGGTGCACCGAAACCGGTTTTCAAAGTCAAATATATCGACAATACGGCGATTGCTGGCTTGGCTCTGGGCGGGGTACAAGAAGGAAAAACGGCTGAAGGCAAAAAACAGCTGACTTATCCGATTGAGGGCTTGTCGGAACAGAATGTGTTGCAACTGATCGGCAAGCATCCCAACGACTTGGAAGTCATCAGCGGCAAATGCATGGAAACCGACGATAAGGGTGGTCCGGCAGGTTGGTCGGCAAACGGCGTGTGTCATACCTTGTTTGCCAAACTGGTGGATAATGTCGCACAAGACGGCGGGAAGCTGACGGATTACCTAGTTTCGCATGCCGTACTGCAACCTTACCAGACAGGGAAAAGCGGATATGCAGCCGTGCAGAACGGACGCTATGTGCTGGAAATCGACAGTGAGGGGATGTTTTATTTCCGCCGCCGCCATTATTGAGGTATTCAAAAATCCCATAATGCATTTGAGTTTTCCTAGCCCTTTCAGGAAAGTGGCTGCAACAAGTTTTTTGTCCTGATGGAGACGGTCAGGGAATTGTTTGCAGAAATGGAAATTCGTCAGATAGGAAAAGTAAATATAAAAGTGGTTTTGTTCCAATAGGGGCAATAGCTACATAGAGAAGAGGACGGTAAGGAGCATTTCTGTCAGCTGGATAATCTATCCATCCGTGATGGCGATTTGGTCGAGTTTACACTGACGGGAAACTCAAAATGAGGAGAATGTGTGTTACAATTTTCCCGCTGTTTTCATAAAATAGTTTTTTAACTGAAATTTAAATCAAAAATGTAAGAAGGATAGGATATGAAAAAATTACTGATTGCTGCAATGATGGCGGCTGCTCTGGCGGCATGCTCACAAGAGGCTAAAGAAGAGACTAAGGAAGCGGCTCAAGCCGTTCAGTCCGATGTTAAAGATACCGCGGCTTCTGTCGCTGAGTCTGCTGCTTCTGCTACTCAAGAAGCGAAAGATAAAATCAAAGATGCTGCAGCTGATGCAAAAGAAAGTGCCGATCAAGCTGTGACTGAAACCAAAGAAGCTGTAACTGAAGCAGCTAAAGATACTTTGAACAAAGCTGCTGATGCGACTCAAGAAGCGGCAGACAAAATGAAAGACGCTGCTAAATAATTTTTTGACTGTTTAAAAAAGCGGCAGCCATCCGGTTGCCGCTTTATCTATGCCTTAAGTCCGGCTTTGCTTGGACGGGATAGACTGCACCATGCACGCGGGTTATGGAAAGACTTGCTTGTTCTTATCCGGGTTGGCTGAATTTGCCGCGCATATAAGCAGGTTTTTGCTTGGAGTTGCAAATCGACCCGTCTGCCGTTATAGATACAAGGCAGTCGGTTTTTTGGGTGTTGTGGATAGGGAAATGCCGTCTGAACATCATTCAGACGGCATTTGGTTTGTAAAGGTCAGACGGCTTCAACTTTAAACGGCATATTGACTTTTTGCCATTGGACGCTTTCATATTCCAATGCGTCGGCAATCAGGGGGTGGCGTTCCAGCCATTCACTGTCAATACGCAGGATGAAGCCGTGGCTTTCCGTATCCGTGCGCAACTGCATGTTTTTCGGGAAAGACAGGTCTTGACGCGAACGGCAGAACAGGGCGGCAAGGCGCAGGGACAAAACGGCATACCACAACATTTCGTTGGTGCCGATAATGCCGCCCATTTTTTTCATATCGCCGCGATGACCGATGACCAGTTGGGCAAGTATGGTCTGTTCTTTACGTGAGAACCCCGGCATATCGGCGTTTTCCAGGATGTAGGCGGAATGTTTGTGATATCCCGTGTGGGCGATGTCCAAACCGATTTCGTGCAGGCGCGCGGCCCGTCCGAGATATTGTTTCCAAAGGGCAAGCTCTTGGACGGTAACGTTTTTGACGTGGCAGAGGCTGTCCATAAAGGTTTGTGCGGTATCGGCAACGCGTTTTGCCTGATTGAGGCTGACGTGATAGCGGTGTTGAAACTCCGAAACCGTTTGTTCTCGCATGTCTTCGTTCAGCGCACGGCCTATCAGGTCGTAGAACACACCGTCCCGCAGTGCAGCTTCGGTTACGGTCATTTTATCGAGTTCCAATTCTTCAAATGCCGCCATCATCACGGCAAGCCCGCCGGCAAAGACTTCGATGCGTTCCGGTTTCAGGTTTTCAAATTTGGCCTTTTTGACCGAGCCGGCTTCGACGATGCGTTCGGCAAGGGCGCACATGCCTTTATAGGTAATGTCTGCCTCTTGCGGCAATTCGGCTGCAAGGACGTCGCGGATGGATTTTGCCGAACCCGAAGTTCCGACGGCGAAATCCCAACCTTCGCGCTTCATGTTTTTGCTGATGCGTTGGATTTCGTTACGGGCGGCAGAAATGGCAGATTGGAAGTCTTTGGCGGTGATTTTGTTTTGGAAGAAGCGCAGGCTGTAGGTAACGCAGCCTAAAGGCAGGCTTTCGGTAATGTCGGGGCGCAGGGTTGAACCGATAATGAATTCTGTCGAGCCGCCGCCGATGTCGATAACCAGCATTTTGCCGCCTTCCGGGGGAAGGGTGTGGACGACGCCGGTATAAATCAGCCGGGCCTCTTCGCGCCCGGCGATGATTTCTATGGGGAAACCCAGTGCCGCTTCGGCCTTGGGAAGGAAATCTGCGATGTTTTTGGCAACGCGGAATGTATTGGTTGCTACGGCGCGTACCTGTTCAGGGCGGAAGCCGCGCAGGCGTTCGCCGAATTTTGCCAGGCAGTCTAAAGCCTGTTCCTGCGAGGATGCGCTGAGGTTTTTCTGTTCGTCCAGACCGGCGGCAAAACGGACCATCTGTTTGAAGGAATCGATGACTTTTAATTGTCCATTGTTGTTTTCGCAAACCTGGAGGCGGAAACTGTTGGAACCCAAATCGACGGAGGCGAGGATGTTTGCGGGGGTGGTAGTCATGTGGTGGATACCGGTGGGGAAAAACGCAATGTTACTCTGCCGGTATGGGCGTTGACAATAAATGATGAGGTTGTTTTTGATTACGCTCACAGATGTTTTACCCGGATTTTCCCGATGTAAGGTATTCAGTATGCTTGGACAAGCGTTCTTCATGGCGGTAGAATCGGTGCTTTCCGCGAGGGACGGTTTCTTTGCGGACGAAACAGCGCATAGTGTTGCCTTATGTGCGTTTCGGATATGGAAACCTGAATATTGAATGCCGTCTGAAACATTCGGGCGCGTAGCCATCCAGATATTATGAATAAAACGACCGATAATTTATCCGTCAACACGTACCGACGCCGCCTGTTGTGTGCTGCCGGCGCGCTGTTGCTCAGCCCGCTGGCACAAGCCGGCGCGCAACGTGAAGAAACGCTTGCCGACGATGTGGCTTCCGTGATGAGGAGCTCTGTCGGCAGCATAAATCCGCCGAGGCTGGTGTTTGACAATCCGAAAGAGGGCGAACGTTGGTTGTCCGCCATGTCGGTACGTTTGGCAAGGTTTGTCCCCGATGAGGAGGAGCGGCGCAGGCTGCTGGTCAATATCCAGTATGAAAGCAGTCGGGCCGGTTTGGATACGCAGATTGTGTTGGGGCTGATTGAGGTGGAAAGCGCGTTCCGCCAGTATGCAATCAGCGGAGTCGGTGCGCGCGGCCTGATGCAGGTTATGCCGTTTTGGAAAAACTACATCGGCAAACCGGCGCACAACCTGTTCGACATCCGTACCAACCTGCGTTACGGCTGCACGATTCTGCGCCATTACCAGAACCTTGAAAAAGGCAACATCGTCCGCGCACTTGCCCGTTTTAACGGCAGTCTCGGCAGCAATAAGTATCCGAATGCCGTTTTGGGTGCATGGCGCAACCGCTGGCAGTGGCACTGATTTTGAATCCGGGCTGCAACCGAAACGTAGCGAATCCTGTATAATCTGAAATCTGTTTATTGGAAATTCAGACGGCACAGCAGCAGCTGATGCCGTCTGAAAAAGTATTATGGCAAGAGATAACCGAATTCAAATGTTTCCGCACGAATGGCGCGCAAGCACTACGCTTTCCGGCGTGTACGCATTGCGTATGCTGGGTATGTTCCTCGTGCTGCCTGTTTTGGCGATGTATGCCGCTTCGCTGCCCGGCGCGGAAGACAATAAAACGCTGGTCGGGCTGGCAATGGGTATTTACGGTCTGACGCAGGCGCTGCTGCAGCTGCCTTTGGGTATTGCTTCCGACAAATTCGGACGCAAAAAAACCATTTATGCGGGACTGGTCGTCTTTGCAGCGGGCAGCTTCCTTGCCGCCGCCGCCGATACATTGCCCTTATTGGTTGCAGCCCGTGCCATACAGGGTGCGGGAGCGGTCAGTGCGGCGGTTACCGCGCTGCTGGCGGATTTGACGCGCGACGGTGTACGTACCCGCGCGATGGCAATGATAGGTTTGAGTATCGGTTTGACTTTTTCGGTCAGCCTGGTGGTTGCCCCGATGATTGCCGACGTGGTCGGCGTACGCGGCTTGTTCCTGCTGACCGGCATTTTGACCGTTGCCAGTATCGGCGTGGTGGCGTTTATGACTCCCGACCCGGAGGTTTCCAAGCTGCACGAAGATACGCAGGCCCAGCCTGCACGTATAGGCGAAGTTTTGAAAAACCGCCAACTGCTTAACCTCGATTTCGGTATTTTTGCCCTGCATGCCGCGCAAATGGCATTGTTTACCGCCCTTCCTTTCGCCATGACGCAGCTTGGCTTGGAAAAAATACAGCATTGGAAAGTATATCTTCCTTCTACCGTTGCCGGTTTGGTGGTAATGGTTCCGCTGATTATCATCGGTGAAACACGTAACAGGCTCAAGCAGGTTTTTATCTTAGGTATCGTCTGTATTGCGGCGGCACAGATAGGTCTTTTGTCCGACATGCATTCTGTCTGGCTGATTACCGTATATCTGATTGTTTATTTTATCGGTTTTAATGTGTTAGAGGCCAGTTTGCCGTCTATGGTTTCCAAAATTGCACCGTCCGACCTGAAAGGTACGGCGATGGGCGTGTACAACACGATGCAGTCGGTCGGACTGTTTGCCGGCGGTGCGGCAGGCGGGTTGCTGTTCCAAAAATACGGCTTTGTCGGCGTGTTTGCCTTTTGCAGTACATTAATGCTGCTGTGGCTGGTTCTTGCCGTTTTGTCTCCCGCTCCCAAACCTGTCAAAAACCTCAGTTATCCTGTCGGCAGCGTATGGCAGGGCAATCAGGAAGGGTTATACCGTGCCTTATCTGGGCTTGAGGGCGTGGAAGACATCAGTTTCAGTTTCGACAGGCAAACTGTTTATATCAAAGTGTTGCAGAAGGGTTTCGATCAGGCTGCCGCTGAAGACATCATTATAGGAGTTTAAAATGTCATTAAATAAAGTTATCCTTATCGGCCGTCTCGGACGCGATCCCGAAGTGCGCTATATGCCCAACGGCGAAGCCGTCTGCAATTTTTCAGTCGCTACCAGCGAAACATGGAACGACCGCAACGGCCAACGTGTAGAGCGTACTGAGTGGCATAACATCACCATGTACCGCAAACTGGCCGAAATTGCCGGCCAATACCTCAAAAAAGGCGGGCTGGTTTATTTGGAAGGGCGGATCCAAAGCCGGAAATATCAAGGTAAAGACGGTATTGAACGTACTGCCTACGATATTATTGCCAGTGAAATGAAGATGCTTGGCAGTCGAAATGAAAACAGCGGCGGCGTGCCTTATGACGAAGCTTACGGTCAGAATCAAGAGGGTTATCAACGTCCTGCACCGCAAAGGCAGCAAGCTTCTCCTGCTGCTACGTCTTATCCCCAAGAAACACACGAAGAAACACCTGCCGCGCCACGCCGCCAACCGGCTCCCGCAGCTCATGCCATACCGGTTGAGGATATTGACGACGATATCCCGTTCTAGCACCCATATATCCTATAAGTGTTAAATTTGATATTTAAATAGCTGGAGAACCTAGGTGTTGACTAGGTTCTTTTTTTTTGCACAAAAATTGAATGATCTTTATCATTCTGTTAGTATTTATATATAAAATTGTAAAATTAAAATTTGCTATGGTTAGATTGGAAATTATAGTTTTCACTAATGGTGAACGATATCCTATCCTTATAGATAATGGAAAAAATATTCCACATTATTATTCTACTTTGTGGACCACATCTATTTTAAGGAGTAGTTGCTCTGTAAATACGATTCGCAATAAGCTATATGCTATACGGTGGCTTTTTAAATGGGAGTATAGTAATAATAGAAATATTGTTAATGAATTTAAAAATGGGAATCTTTTAAGTTATAAGGATATGATTAATTTAAGAGAGCATTTTAGGCTAAGTGAGAAAACAGATAAAAAGAAGTTAAGTTTTAGTAATAGACTATCTGGAAATAAAAAAAGTATCAATTCAATAATTATTAGCCATTCTCATCAATACAATAGGATGACAGCTGCAATTGAGTACTTGGAGTTTATATCCAGTCTTTTTATGAATAAAGGATTATATACACCAAAAGATGTAGAAAAAATGACGGTTACGTTTAAAAACCTGAGACCGAATATTCGGAGTTTTTATTCTTCTGAAATTTTTGATAATGCTAGTATTACAGATGGTTTACTCGATGAATTTCTTGGTATTGCGGATTATCTGAACCCAAAAAATCCTTTTAAGAATGAAGGAATAAGAAAAAGAAACTATTTAATGTTCATGCTGCTGCGTAAATTAGGCATTAGACGTGGAGAGCTTCTATCAATAAGAGTCGATGATCTAATTTTAACAGGAAATCATCCTGCTATATTTATAAGACGTACACATGATGATCCAATAGATTCAAGAATGAATCAGGCTGTAGCGAAGACAAAAGAAAGACGTTTAGTAATCAGTCTTGAATTATCAAATCTTATAGATGAATATATACTTAATTATCGAAATAAAATACCAAATTCGAATAGGCACCCTTATTTATTTGTAACACATAAAAAAGGAATTTCACAAGGAAAACCACTTAGTATTAGTTCCTTTGATAATATTATAATACCTACTATGAAAAAAGTAGACAAAAAATTTTCTATTATTCATTCTCATATATTTAGACATGAGTGGAACTTAGATTTTTCTAGAAAAGTAGATCTTAATAATAAATTAGCTAAAGAGAATAAAACCAATCATACTGAAATTACTCCTGAGAATGAAGCTAAGTATAGACAACACTGGATGGGGCATACATCAGAGAAAAGTTCATATATTTATAACAAGAGACATATTATTGAACAAGCTAATAAATTAGTTCTTCTTGAGCAAGAAGAATTATTAGGTAAACTTTCTAATAAAATTGTTGAAAGAAATGACTAAAATTTCAAGAGATGGATATTCATTTAATCAGAATGATACGATATGGATATTAAATAAAGATATAAAGATAAAATTAACAAGAGATATTTTATCTTTGGATAGCTCATTGCTAGATGGATTTAAAAATATTTTATCTGACTATGCACAAGAGATGTCAGCTCATCATACTAGAAATATGTTGTTTATGTTTAGGCGGTTAATAAAATTTTCTAATGGGAATGCTATTACAACAGACAGTATATTGAATTGGCGTGCAAGTTTAACTAGGGAAAATGAATGGTATTTAGGATCATTAAAAGGATTTTTACATACTTGGTATAAAAGAGGTTATTTAGGAATTTCTCTGGAAGTAGTTAAATTATTAGAAACATTTAATATAAAAGGAAATAAAAAGGGGAAATCAGTTGCTAATCATTGTCCATACGCAGGACCGATGACGAATAATGAACTATTAAGCCTAGTGAGTGAACTTAATGAGCTATGGAAACAAAACAGAATCAGCTTTGAGTGTTACGCATATATTAATGCTCTAATAATAACTGCTAGACGTCCTTCGCAGTTGAAGCAACTAAAAATGTGTGATTTGATTAAGGATAATAATGATTATTATATTAATATACCAAGAGTTAAACAACGGCATTCAAACTTTAGGAAGTCATTTAGGAAATTAGCAGTTACTGAAGATCTGTATTTAATTATAAGAAACTTAGCTGAAGATCAAATTAAAAAAATTGAAACACATATTGGTAATACTTTACCTTTTGAACAAAGAAAATTAATACCTATTTTCATGAGTCATCAAACTTTATTAGAGATTAATAAGGGTAATGTGGGACTGTATCTAGAAAAAGACTTATTACATTCAACTATTCAAGAAATGAAGAAACTCATGGTGGAATTCAATAATGCCCAACATGCTATTTCTGAGCGTACTGGAAAAGTTATATATGTGAATGCAAGACGTTTTCGTTACACACGTGGAACTAATTTGGGGCGGAAAGGTGTTGGTGCCACAGTTATTGCAGAATTATTAGATCACTCAGATATACAGAATGTAAAAGTTTATACAGAAAATACTGCCGATACTGTTCAGTATATTGATCGTGTAATGGGTGCCGAAATGGGGAAATTGGCTCATGCCTTTTCTGGAAGAATAATCTCTAGCTTGAATGAAGGTGAGAGGGGGAATGATCCAACATCTTTTATAACAAACAATGGATCAGACACTGTTGGGGCTTGTAGTACAAATAAATTTTGTATAAGTTCTTATGAAAACTGTTATCTATGTAGAAAATTTAGGCCTCTTCTTGATGGCCCTCATCAACAGATATTAGATAAATTATATCGAGAAAAAGAAGAGCGACTGAGAGTGTCTAAAAGCATAGATTATGCGAATTCTAAAGATCGCATTATTTTAGCGGTTGAGTATGTAGTTAAAGCTTGTAGCCAAATGAAAAAATCTCGAGAGATTCATTAATATGAGTAGCCAAATTTTTGAACCAATAAGTAATTCCCCTACTAAAAATCTAGAACAGTTCATTTATTTCTGTAGATATAGATTAGATGCTTTTGGTGCTGATTGTTGGGAAAATAATCAATGGAGAACAAAGTTTAATATCCATTCAGTACAAGTTCGATTTTCTACAGATAGATTTCCATCAAATAGTTATAAATATGAACCGTTATCTTCACCATTTATTGAGTTTGCTAAGGCTTATATCCGTTATACTTATTCGTTAAGACCTATTCGTCAATTCGCTAGACATATGGAAGCATTGCGTTTTGTTGAAATGGCTTTACATAATGTAAAGAAAAAAGCAGATATTCTATATTTGGATAGTTTAGTTATTCAAGAAGTTCAAAATTTAGTTGCTAAAAAATATCCTAAAATGAATGAATCAACAAATAAACTAGGTTATCAATTAGAAACATTATTTAATTTTTGTATAGAATATCAAATTGTTCTAAAGCCCCCTATATGGACTAATCCTTATAGTCGTCCTAGAGATTTAACAATATTATTAGATAAGAGAGGAAAAGATTATCGTTCCAAAAAAATGCCATCTGATGAGGAAATGCTACTTACAGCAAAACTCTTTCATGATGCACCAAATTTAGATAAAGAAACTGAGTATTATACAGCAGTTATGGCTCTACTTATGGTTGCTCCATCTCGTTGTTCTGAGTTGATGTCTTTATCTGTTAATTGCTTAGAATGGGAAGAAGATAGCTTAGGAAATAGGCAATTAGGTATTCGATGGATACCTGCAAAAAATGGAAAAGAGGGTTTGAAATGGGTTCCTAGTAGCATGCAAGATGTGATTATTGAAGCAGTCAAACGTTTAACAGATATAGGAGCTTTAGCAAGAAAAGCAGCAAAGTTTGCAGAAGAAAATCCTAACACAGTAATGATATCACCAGATCAAGGTATGCAAGTATCCCATTATTTATCTCAAAAACCTTTAACTGAAATAGAAATAGGTAAGATTTTAGAAATTAATGGAAAGCATGGGATTAAAACTAAGTGGTTTGAAAAGTTAATGAAAGAAAATAATGGCGTTATAACTTCTAATGTTTTGGGAAAGTACTTATACGAAAAATATACCTCAAAATTTAATTACTGGCCATATATTGATAAAAATAGAAACGTTAAAGCTTCTGAAGCCTTATTATTATTCAGAGAAAATGAATTTCATGATGATTTTTCCCCTAAACGTTTTTCTTTTGTGTTACCAACAGTGAATCAAATTAATGATAGATTTTGCTATTCAGAAACTCGTCCTAAAACATCATTATGGGAAAAACATTGTATAGGTACATCTAAAGGAGAATTTATTAGATTGCCATCGCATAATGCAAGGCATTGGTTGAGTACAAAAGCTGAGCGAGGTGGAATGGATGAATTAACTTTAGCTAACTGGGCAGGCAGAGCTAGAGTGGCAGATAATAAAGCTTATGATCACAGAACAGAAGAAGAAAAAAGTGAGGCTGTTCGAGATTTACTCATTCCTGAGGATATTTCAATATTAGACAAAATTCATTTAAATCTTCCTATTACCTATGAAGACTTAGGAAAAAATAGAATTGGAATTGCAACTATAACAGAAATAGGCATTTGTGAGCATGATTATGCAATGTCGCCATGTTCTCGCCATGGAGATTGTGAAACATGTAAAGAACTTATTTGTATTAAAGGATTAGAATCATCTTTAGAAATATTAAAGCATAGAGAAATTCAGCTTACAGAGCAAATTAATAAAGCAAAAGAACACCATAAATTAGGAGCTTTTGGTGCAGATCGTTGGATAAGTAACCTAGGGTGGAGATTGGCACATATAAGAACCAAAATTGCATTCTTGGAAAATAGTGAAATTCCAAATGGTGCACTATTACGAATACCTGACGAATATGATCCTTCACCAGTCAAGTTAGCCTTATTGGAAAAAGGAATGGATATAGATGTTAAAAAACCAGAAACGGCTAAACTTGATGATGATTTATATAGGTTAATGGAGATGTAGTATGCCAAAAATTCTTATTACAGAAGAAAATTTGGAAGATATCATTATGTTGATTAAAACCTGGGAGGGGAAGTTAACATGGAAATTACTTTGCTCTAAAGTCTCAGAGTTATTGAATATTAAGAGTATTGAGAGGCAGTCACTGTCTAATTATCCTGATATACAAAAAGCCTTTAGCCAACAGAAGCAAAAAATGAAGGAGGATGCAAAAAAAGAACCAGTACCAAATATCACGATGGATTATTTGCTAAAACAAGTTAATAATTTGAAGGCTCAGGTACAACGCTTGGAAGAAATTAATGAGCGATATAAACAGCAATTTATTGTATGGCAATATAATGCATATATGCATGGGATGACACAAGACACACTAAATAAACCTCTTATTGCTGTTAACCGTCAACGTAGGTAATTTATAGGATGTAAGGTAAATTATTTTTACTATAGTAGTCTCTACAAAAGATCGTCTGAAAATCAATTTTCAGACAATCTCTTCATACCTATTAAACTTCTTGATGGGTAGAGTAGAAAACAATTTTCGTCAACATCTACTTCTTCTGGCCGGAGAAATATAGCAGTTTAATGGCGCGTCAAACACTATTGTACTGAACTACTTTCTGCTCAAGCCCGCACCCCAACTTGCAGTAGTCTCCACTAAATCTTTATTTTGTTAACAATATGGATTTGCTCAGCCTCGCTCACGTCTTGCCGGAGACAAGCACACGGTCATGTATGCAAAAATTCAAGACTGCTGCATGGTTATTAATCCCAAAGGTATTCCAAAAAATAATTGTGCAAACTAGTTATCGGAACAGGAACGCAATTGAAGTGTAACGCGAAATTTCAGACAATCTGCATACCTCGCAATGACTGTGGCTGTCTAAACCTCGCCATTTCAGGAATGAGCCCATGCCAAACACCCACACTCATACCATCCAATCAACGCATGTCTACGACTGTACAATATCCACTTGCATGCTGGCTGATTGGACCTTCACCCGCTACCACACGCCCGGCAAATCAGGGTATGCCGTGGTGTACGGTACGGTCGCCCAAGATGGTTCAGGACGCTTTGCCACAGGCAGCCGAATCCGCACCTCGCCCGTTACCCGATGGGCGGCACCGCTGGTCCATACGAACAACTCGGTGTATTGTCTGCCGGAAGGTGCAGGCTGCTTTTGCAACCTGCCCGCAGCTTTGCAGCCTGCCATAGATAGTTTAGGTATCGCCCCTGCCGAAGCGGCCGTTATCCTGCAAAACGCCTTCATGCAGCCTGCACATGCCTTGCCTGAAACCGCTTGTTTCGGCGTTCCGGTGGTGCGACCGGCAGAACAGGGCGACAGTCCGGTCGTCATGGAGCGCCACATCGCCGAATTGCCGTTCTATTCATTTTGGCGGGACAGCAGCATCGGTTCCGCCCAAAGCCTGATAGACGGACAAGCCGCCGTATTTCTGCACGATTGGAACGCATTCTGCCGCCGGTTTGTCCGTACCGGTAAACACCGCTGCCAAACCGACCACACAGACAACCAAGCCGTAGACGGCCAATACAGCTATTTCGGCCTGCCGATTGTGCATACGCCAGAACAGGATAATGCCCCTGCCGTATCGGAAGCCGACATCGCCAAACTACCGTTTTACACCTATTGGCACACCGCCTGCGCTTCCGATGTACACCGGTTAGCAGACGGCACACGCGTTGTACCCCTTGCCGATTGGGAAGCCTTCTGCCAACGGTTGGTATTGACCGGCAGATAGGCAGGCAAAAAAGTGCAGGCTGCTTTTTATCGCCCCAACCCTGTTTCAGACGGCCTCTAAAGCAGCCTGCACCTTATTGTTTATTGTCAGATGACCAGAAACCGAGTATCCCATGCCTCAAACCTATTTCACCGCCGACTGGCACTTCTCCCATCCCAACATCGCCCGATACTGCCCGCAATTCCGCCTACAAAGCGATAACACCAACGAGCTGAATGAATACCTGATCGACTGCTGGAACCGCGTCGTTACCCCGCAAGACACTGTGTACAACCTCGGCGATGTCTGCTTTGCCAAAAATCCCGCACACATCGAAGCCGTGCTGCAACGGCTTAACGGGCAACACCATTTGATCTACGGCAACCACGACTACCTGATTCGGCAAAAAGAAGCACATTTCCTCAACACGCGCAAAGCAGACGGCCATCCGTTACTCTCGTCCGCCAGCCATTACCTGCGGCTCAAACTGTCCGAAATCAACAATACCGCGATTTTGTGCCACTATCCCTTATACGAATGGGACGGCATCCACCACGGCCTATACCACCTCTACGGCCATCTGCACGACCGCATGGCCGCCGTCAAAGGGCGTGCCCTCAATGTCGGCTGGGATATGCACGGCCGTTTCCTGACCGTACAAGATATTGACAGCTTCCTGCGCGACCTGCCTGCCGTGCAGTATTTCGACGACAAGCAAAACGTTATCGTTGGTAACAGCACGGAAGATGCGGCTGCAAAAGTTCGGGCGAGATTGGCGGCATTGAACCAATGAGCTTTTATTTTAGAAATGAATTTTCAGGTAGCCTTGAATGGTGCAGGCTGAGACCTTTGCAAAATCCCCCCAAAATCCCCTAAATTCCCACCCGGACATTTAGGGGATTTTTCATGAGTACCTTCTTTCAGCAAACTGCTCAAGCTATGATTGCCAAACACATCGACCGCTTCCCACTATTGAAGTTGGATCAGGTGATTGATTGGCAACCGATCGAACAGTACCTGAATCGTCAAAGAACCCGTTACCTTAGAGACCACCGCGGCCGTCCCGCCTATCCACTGTTGTCCATGTTCAAAGCCGTCCTGCTCGGAC
>NZ_MAYZ01000021.1:0-205117 GCF_014596375.1 Neisseria sp. RH3002v2f | reverse complement strand
AGAGGGGTCAAGGCCGATGGGGGTCAGAATCGGCAACAACTCACGGTCAAAATAGTCTTCAATCCATTTTTTCTGTGTGTCTGTCCAATTTCGGCGGCGGTAAAAAAAGATGCCTTCTTGTGCCAGTTCTGGTTGAAGGACGTTGTTAAACAGGTCGTATTGGTGCTGAATCAGCGAACGTGCTGCCTTAGTAACGTCCGCAATGGTTTCAGACGGCATTTTGCCGTTGTCCAGCTTGCGCCGGGGATGCAGTTTGTCCTCCCTTTTAAGCCAAGCCATGCGGACTTCGAAGAATTCGTCGAGGTTGGATGAAACGATGCACAGGAAACGCAGACGTTCCAGCAGGGGGACGTTTTTGTCTTCTGCCTGCGCCAAAACACGGCGGTTGAATTCCAGCAGGCTCAGTTCTCGGCAGAGGATGCGGTTTTGTTCGTGCATAAGGTTCTCCCAGGTGCTGTCTGATTGTTCTGTTGGAAAAGGCGGTAATACCCCCTGAAATCTTGAAGGTGTTTTTAACGTTTTTCAGACGGCATATGCATGGCTTTTATCAGGATTTGGGGCATGATGTGAAAACGGATACCGCTATATACGGTATCCGTTTGTTTAAATTACTTCCAATACAAAATAATGGCGCAGTTTTTCGTATACCGCGTCGCTTACGTTGATGCAGCCGTTGGTCATAATCCTGTCGGACACAACCGAAGATGCGATACGTTCGCTCCGTCTTTCCGACGGTATCTGATTCCAAACGCGGTGCAGGGCAAACAGGAAGTCGCCTTCCTGTTTGAAGCCGATAACTTCGCCGCCGTATCCGGGTTTGTTGGTACTGTTCAGTGTCAAACCAAATTTCCCTTTGGGTGTGGAAACGCCGAGAAGGACGGGATGGCACTGATGGTCATCGGCAAAACAGAGTTCCGCTTTGGATGTGTTTACGATGACTTTTTTCTTTTGAATATAAGCGTTGACCGCATCCGGTTGCCCCTGTGCATATACGGGGGCAACCATTGACAGGCCGCATAATATCCCTAAAAACAGGCGGAACGGCATGTCGGATTATTGGCGGATACGTTTAGGCGTTGCCGGTACGATTTCGCGGATGATGACTTGCGGCTCGGCTTTGGGTGCGGGCGGCGGGCAGACGGCATCTTTCGGGAATACTGGATTCCAGTAGAAGCTGCGGGCAAATTTGTCTTTATCGAAAATAATTTTGTATTGACAGGTGGTAACGCCTTCTACGCCGGAAGTGTTTTCAGGATCGGTACCTACGCCTGGGGTGTAGAAGTGGAACAGGTAATCCCATTCGCGCACGCCGTACATACCTTCGTTGTAATGCGGGCGACCCAAGATTTTATAGATGTCGTCTTTGGTCAGGCCGGGACGCATCAAGTCTAATTCGTCATAGGTCGGGAATGTACCGCGATCGTTGTTAAAAGTCAGGGAGTAGGGTTTCGGGAAGACCGGATTGTCGGTCGTGCCGTCGGCTTTGACGTTGCTTTTGGTTGCGCAGGCAGACAGAACGCCAGCCGCCAATACTGCCAAGCCAAGTTTAACGATTTGTTTTGTTTTCATGTGCAAAGTCCTTTTTGTCTGATACCTGTTTGCCGTCAGATTTGGCAGACTTGCTACAGGTAGTTTAAACGTTTGATTTCGGTTCGTGATATTAGCATAAAAAAGTGTATATAACAGTAAATTTTGTATAATTAAATATCATATATTAATGATGTGTGCCTGAGTATTATTTTAAGTTGGCTGATTCTATTTATATCTGATTTATATAATGTTTTTTACGGGCTATTTTTAACTTGACTTAGACCGGCATGAGTGATTTTCAGGTAAGGCGTGTGCAAAATAATGTAATACGCCATGTTTTTGGGAATTATCTGTTTTGTGCGGCGCTGCTGCATTTTGCCGTCAATTTACCGATTCTCCAATCTTGGCAACCTGCTATAATTCACACTTTATATTTCTAACGTTTTCAAGCGAAAAACAGAATGACCATGCAAGAACAATATCAACCCGCCGCCATTGAGCCTGCGGCGCAGAAAAAATGGGACGACGCCCGTATTTTCAACGTCTCCGAAGACGCTTCCAAACCCAAATACTACTGCCTCTCCATGTTCCCCTACCCCAGCGGCAAGCTGCACATGGGGCATGTGCGCAACTACACCATCGGCGACGTATTGAGCCGCTTCAAACTCTTAAACGGCTTCAACGTCATGCAGCCTATGGGTTGGGACGCGTTCGGTATGCCTGCAGAAAATGCGGCGATGAAAAACAACGTCGCCCCCGCCGCTTGGACGTACGACAACATCGAATACATGAAAACCCAGCTCAAAAGCCTGGGTTTTGCGATTGACTGGGAACGCGAAGTCGCCACCTGCAAACCCGAATACTACCGCTGGGAACAATGGCTGTTTACCAAGCTGTTTGAAAAAGGCATCGTGTATCGCAAAAACGGCACGGTAAACTGGGACCCTGTCGACCAAACCGTCCTTGCCAACGAGCAAGTTATCGACGGACGCGGCTGGCGTTCCGGCGCGTTGATCGAAAAACGCGAAATCCCGATGTATTACTTCAAAATCACGGATTACGCCGAAGAACTGCTCAACGACTTGGACAAACTGGAACACTGGCCTGAACAAGTCAAAACCATGCAGCGCAACTGGATCGGCAAATCTCGCGGCATGACCGTGCGCTTCGCCGTTTCAGACGACAGCAAACAAGGCTTGGAAGGCGATTACGCGAAGTTCCTGCAAGTTTATACCACCCGCCCCGACACGCTGATGGGCGCGACTTATGTTGCCGTTGCCGCCGAGCATCCGCTGGCAACCGCCGCAGCCGCCAACAAACCCGAATTGCAGGCATTTATCGCCGAATGCAAAGCCGGCTCCGTTGCTGAAGCCGACATGGCGACGATGGAGAAAAAAGGCGTGCCGACCGGCCGCTACGTCGTCAACCCGCTCAACGGCGACAAGCTGGAAGTGTGGATTGCCAACTATGTATTGTGGGGCTACGGCGACGGCGCGGTCATGGCGGTTCCGGCGCACGACGAACGCGATTTCGAGTTTGCCACCAAATACAATCTGCCGAAAAAAC
This sequence comes from Neisseria sp. RH3002v2f, assembly GCF_014596375.1. Taxonomy (NCBI): domain Bacteria; kingdom Pseudomonadati; phylum Pseudomonadota; class Betaproteobacteria; order Neisseriales; family Neisseriaceae; genus Neisseria; species Neisseria sp. RH3002v2f. The sequence goes on along the minus strand of NZ_MAYZ01000021.1, from coordinate 202,021 downwards.
AAGTCATTGCCGTCGGCGACAACGCATTCGACGCAAACCAATGGCAAGAATGGTACGGCGACAAAGAAAACGGCGTATTGGTCAATAGTGGCGACTTGGACGGCATGAATTTTCAGATGGCCTTCGACGCCATCGCTGCCAAGCTGCAAAGCCAAGACGCGGGCGAACCGAAAACCCAATACCGCCTGCGCGACTGGGGTATTTCGCGCCAACGTTACTGGGGCTGTCCGATTCCCATCGTCCATTGCGAAAAATGCGGCGACGTCCCCGTCCCTGCCGACCAACTGCCCGTCGTCCTGCCTGAAAACGTCGTACCCGACGGCATGGGTTCGCCTTTGGCAAAAATGCCCGAGTTTTACGAAACCACCTGCCCATGTTGCGGCGGCGAGGCAAAACGCGAAACCGACACCATGGACACCTTCATGGAATCGAGCTGGTACTTCTTCCGCTACATGTCGCCCAAGTTTTCAGACGGCATGGTATCGACTGAAGCCGCGAAATACTGGGGCGCGGTTGACCAATACATCGGCGGTATCGAACACGCGATTCTGCACCTCTTGTACGCGCGTTTCTTCACCAAACTGATGCGTGATGAAGGCTTGGTCAGCGTGGACGAACCGTTCGAACGCCTGCTCACGCAAGGCATGGTCGTCTGCGAAACCTACTACCGTGAAAACGCCAACGGCAGCAAAGACTGGATCAACCCCGCCGATGTCGAGCTGACTTTCGACGACAAAGGCCGCCCCGTTTCCGCCGTCCTCAAAGCCGACGGGCTGCCCGTCGTCATCAGCGGCACGGAAAAAATGTCCAAGTCCAAAAACAACGGCGTCGATCCGCAAGAGCTTATTAACGCCTACGGCGCGGACACCGCCCGCCTGTTCATGATGTTCGCCGCACCGCCCGAACAGTCCCTCGAATGGAGCGACAGCGGCGTCGAAGGCGCACACCGCTTCCTGCGCCGTCTGTGGCGTACCGTTTACGAATACCTGAAACAAGGCGGCGCGGTCAAAGCGTTCGCAGGCAGCCAAGACGGTTTGTCTAAAGAACTCAAAGACCTGCGCCACAAACTGCATTCCACTATCGCCAAAGTCAGCGACGACTACGGCCGCCGTCAACAGTTCAACACCGCCATCGCCGCCGTGATGGAACTGCTCAACCAATACGACAAAACCGACACCGGCAGCGAACAAGGCCGCGCCGTCGCCCAAGAAGTATTGGAAACCGTCGTACGCCTGCTGTGGCCCATCGTGCCGCACATCTGCGAAACCCTGTGGAGCGAATTGAACGGCGCGAAACTGTGGGAAGCAGGCTGGCCGGCAGTCGATGAAGCCGCTTTGGTCAAATCCGAAATCGAAGTGATGGTTCAAGTCAACGGCAAACTGCGCGGCAAAATCACTGTCGCCGTCGACGCCTCCAAATCCGACCTCGAAGCCGCCGCACTCGCCACCGAAGGCGCGGTGAAATTCATGGAAGGCAAACCTGCCAAGAAAATCATCGTCGTACCGGGCAGACTGGTGAACATCGTGGTGTAAAGCCGATTCGGCATTGATTGCTGTAATTAAAAAAGGTCGTCTGAAAACTTGGGAATAGGGTTTTCAGACGACCTTTTTAAGGTAGATTGAGTTGATAAATCCAACAATCCGTTGTATTCCTCACGATGTTTTGGCACAATTCCAAGCCAATCAACCACGCTTGTACTCGGCATCCTAATGGCTTCAAAACCCTTCCTAAAATGGGCGGGAGGCAAACATAAACTTGTCCCCTTTATCGAACACAATCTACCTACTCCTGCACGAAAACGCCTGATTGAACCCTTTTGCGGTTCTGCCGCTTTGTCTCTTGCATTGGATTTCGAACATTATCTGCTCAATGATATTAACGCTGACGTAATCGGCTTATTCCGTATCTTAAAAGAAGAAAAGTCCGGATTCATTGACTATGCCCGCTCTTTCTTTAATTCCGACAACAATAACGATTCAAAATTTTATGAATTGCGGGAACAATTCAACTCTAGCAAAAATCTGCACGAACGTTCCGCTCTATTTATCTATCTGAATCGCCATGCTTTTAACGGTTTATGCCGCTATAACAGCAAAGGTGCATTTAATGTGCCGTTTGGACGCTACAAATCTCCTTACTTTCCACAACAAGAAATGGAAGGTTTCATTCAAAAATCTGACAGAGTTGAATTAATGTGCGGAGATTTTCAGACGACCCTATCCCTGATAGACAATACCGATACTGTTTATTGTGATCCTCCTTATGCGCCTTTAAGTCCGACTGCTTCATTTGCCACTTATGCCAAAGAAGGTTTCAATTTGGACGATCAAATCCGCCTTTCCCAGGCAGCCCAACAAATTGCACCTAACTCTCAAGGCGTTTTGATTTCAAATCATGATACTGAATTTACGAGAAATATTTATTCTTCTGCCATTCTGAAAACGGTTGAAGTACAACGCAATATTGCCGCAAAGGGCAGCAGTCGCAAAAAAGTCGGAGAATTATTGGCAATTTATGAGTGATTTCAATAAACTGGCTGAAGAAGCTGCCATTTATCAAAGTCGTTTGAAAAAAATCGTTTCAGACGACCTTGTCCTCTACAACGAAAATTCCCTTAATGTCATGAGGAAGATATTGGAAAAACATCCAAACGGCTGTTTTGATATGATTTTCGCAGACCCTCCTTACTTTCTTTCCAATAACGGCTTCAGTTGTCAAAGCGGACAAATGGTTTCCGTCAATAAGGGCAACTGGGATAAATCCAAAGGAATGGCGGCAGATTTGGAATTTTACGAAGAATGGCTTCGACTGTGTTACGCCTTATTAAAACCAAACGGCACAATTTGGGTTTGCGGCACATTCCATAATATCTATTTAATCGGCTACCTGATGCAAACCATCGGATACCATATTTTGAACAATATTACTTGGGAAAAGCCCAATCCTCCCCCTAATTTGTCCTGCCGTTTCTTTACCCATTCGACAGAAACAATCTTATGGGCAAAGAAAAATAAAAAAGCTAAACACACGTTTCATTATGAAACCATGAAAACACAAAATGATGGCAAACAGATGAAATGTGTTTGGACATTCCCTCCTCCAAATAAAGCTGAAAAAACATTCGGCAAACATCCGACACAAAAACCACTCGCCTTGCTTGAACGCTGCATACTCTCAGCTTCAAACATCGGAGATTTAATTTTTGACCCTTTCATGGGCAGCGGCACAACAGGAGTCGCTGCTTTAAAACATGATCGGAAATTTTGCGGTTGCGAACTAGAAGAAGATTTTTTTGAATTAGCAAAGAAAAGGTTAGAAAAATGATTATTGGTGGAATCGGCGGTGCAAAAACACAAACAGGACTTAGATTCGAAGAACGCACAGACTTACGACAGCTGTTTGAAGAAATTCCCGGGTATGACTTAAGAAAAACAGATGATAATGCGGGTTATGAAGTTTGGTTTAATGGAGAATTGAAGGCTTATTGTTTTAAAAAATATGAGTTTTACCGATTTTTGGAAAGACCAGAATACAATATTACTTGGGAAGACCATCTATCTAAAAGATTACTGCCCGACAATGGGTTATTTATCATTATCCGTGATACCTTATTTATCATTGAAATCAAATTTCAACAAACCCCTGGTTCCGTAGATGAGAAATTACAAACTTGCGACTTTAAGAGAAAACAATATACAAAATTGGTTCACTCTTTAGGTTGGCGGGTTGAATATGTCTATGTTTTGAATGATTGGTTTACAAAGCCGGAATATAAAGATGTTTTAGATTATATTATCAGTGTTAACTGCCATTATCAATTTAACACGATTCCCCTAAAGTGGTTCGGACTGCCTGACAGTGAAATGAATGAATAAATACCATATTTAAAACACAGCCGTTCAAGGTTGTCTGAATATCATTTCAGACGACCTTTCACCAATCCCCGCCGTTTTCCGTCTTTCTGCCATTGTGATAAAGTAGCCCGACCTTTTGTTCAAAATACGCAGATTCCACCACACCTAATGCAGCATCTGCCAAAGATTATTTGAAAACGGTCGAGTTAAACAAGTCTGCCGACAATGTCGATATCACATCCAAAACGGCCTGCAGGGTTCGGGCGGGATTTCGGCGTATGGTGCCTTATGCCGATGCGGCAATGCCCGTATAGAAAACCTAAAGCGGTTGTTGCCGACTGTTATGCCGGTTTATGAGCAAAGTGCCAGAAATAGGGGTGTTAATAAAAACCGTCGGCGGTAAGGGAAGAGAGTTGAGTATTTGAGCCGTTGTTTCAAAATGCCGTCTGAAATCCGAATGGATTACAGACGGCATTTAACTTTAAACAGTACCGTTCCGTATGCTTCACATTTTTATTGCACGGTTACCGAGCGTTGTTTTTACGGTATGGATAAATATTGAGAAACCGTAAATTTCGGGTTAATCCGTTTGCGACACGGCAACCGGTATGCCGCGTATTGATGCCAGCAGCGCGTCAGCTTCCTGTTTCTGTCTGGCAAACTCCGCTTTGTCTGCCTGCGTTAATTCGGGTGTCGGCAATGCGACCGAGGCGGGGTTGACGGGTTGTCCGTTGATACGTGCCTCATAATGCAGGTGGGGGCCGGTCGAGCGCCCTGTCGAACCCACGAAGCCGATTACTTCTCCGCTGCGCACATTGCCTTGTGCCTGTGAGAACGCGCTTAAATGTGCATACAGCGTTTCTACACCGTTGGCGTGCTGTATCATGACCGCGTTGCCGTAACCTCCTTTCCAGCCCTTAAATGTGATGATGCCGTCGGCGGAAGCCTTGACCGGCGTGCCCGAAGGTGCGGCGTAATCGATACCGGTGTGCAGCCTCCACGTGTGCAGGGTAGGGTGCATACGGTAGCCGAACGGCGAAGAAATACGGGTGTAAACCAGCGGTTCGATGTTGAACCCTGTTTTTTGTTGTACGACTGTGCCGTCTTGATCGTAATAGTTGCCGCCTTCCGAACCTTTGCTGCCGGAACGGTAATAAAACGCTTGGTAGCTTGTGCCGCCTTTGACGACTTCCGCCGCCAAAATGTCGCCGGTCGCCATTTGTTGACCGTGAAAATACAGGCTGTCGTAGAGCAGGCGCACGATATCTCCTTCCTGAAGGTCTGCAAGGTTGAAACGGCCGGCAAAAATCCCGCTCAAGGATTCGCGGATTTCGACCGGTACTTCCGCCCGCGCCAACGCGCCGCGTGCCGAGGTTCTGACTACGACCGAACGCAGCGTGGGTAATACTTTCATGTCCGCTGCGGAACCTGACCGCCGCCATGTGCCGCCTTTTTTCTCCAAGGCGACAAAATTGCGTTCGCCCTCCTCATCGGTAAAAAACTGCACTTCGCGCGCACTACCGTCGCTGCCGACCAAAACATGAACCGACTGGTCAGCCCGCAAATACCGCATATCGGTTGCGCCGCCATATTTTCCCGTTATCTGGACGATATCGTCCCGAGCGATGCCCAAACGCGCCAGCACGTCTCCGAGCGAGTCCCCGGGCTGTACGGCTTCCTGCGCCCAATAAGCCGTCCGGGTGCTGCTGCTCCAAGACACCGGCGGCAGCTTTTGTTCTATGTTCCGTGGCTTAATATGCTCCGTCTTGTCCGGTAAGGCGATAATTGCCGCCGATGACAGAATAATCGTAACGGCAAGCGTACGAAGTGCGTATTTCCGATGCTTTTCCGAAAGCGGAAAGATTGCCATGCTGCTCCTTTTCTACGGCGTTTGTGCCGAATCCTCTATAATGTTGCGTCTAAAATTGTCTTTTGAAAACATTTCAACAATGAAACTCACACTCGCCATCCCTTCGCTTAATTTGGATGAAGACGAAGCCCGTATTCCGTTGAACCTGCCGGCATTCAATACTATGCTGAGATACGGCACGCTGCACCGGCAACGCTGCGCACCATCGTCATTTTACGCACGTTATTTGTGGTGCGGGGAGTTGGCGGAAAATGCGGCGAAAGACCTGAATATGCCGTCTGAAGCCGTTGCGCTTGCCTCTCCCGTCTGGCAAAAGATGGGGATGCATCAGGCAAATGTACTGACGGCGGAATATTTGGACATCGGAAAAGGCGAGGCCGAACGCCTTTGTTTTGACCTGTCTGAATTTTACCGCGACATTTCCTGGCATTTTACGCCCATTCTGCCCGAATTATGGCTGGTTTCCATGCAACGGCCATACCGCTGGGGGGCGAAGCCTGTTTTAGATTTGGGTGGATTGTTGGGTGCGGACGATCAGCCGGACGGAGAAGATGCGGTAACGTGGTTGCGCGTCCAAACCGAAATCCAAATGTGGCTGGCCGCGCATTCCGTCAATCATGACCGCAGGAAACGCGGGCTGCCCGAGTTGAACGGGCTGTGGCTTTGGGACGGCCTGAACGGTGGCGGGCTGGGCGGCACGGTTTTTGCCGATACGGTTTGGAGCCGTTTTCACCCGAACCGCCGAGCATTGCCCGACAGCTTCCAAGCTTATGCGGAAACGGCGGCGCACCTGCCCGATACGCACCATATCCTGTTTATGGACGATTTGCGCCTGTCCGGACTGACGGGAGACAGGGAGCGGTATGCATCGGTTTTACAGCAGTGGGAAGAACGCTGGTTTGCGCCGCTTTATGATACCGTCCGTACCGGCAAAATCAAACGGTTGGATATCTCCACAGACGGATTAAACGGCGGCACGCTGACGTTTACCGCCGCGGACAGGTGGAAATTCTGGCGCGGTACGAGGAACTTTGACGGAATTTGGTAAGCTTGCCGAACAAAACCGCAACAATGCCGTCTGAAACCGCGTCATGGTTTCAGACGGCATTTTTTCTTGCATGATATCCGGCCGGACAATAATGTTTCCTACTGTTAGGACGAACAAGTCGGCATAGAAACCGTCGGTAAAAAAACGCAAGGGTTTCACCTGCCGATAACGGGTGGCTTAGTTTGCCGCATATCGGTCCGGCAGCCATGCACGCACGCGGCGTTCAACCGCTTCGGGACTCAAGCCCAAATCGTCCAAAAGTTTTTTCGGGTCGCCGTGTTCGGTTACGGTATCGGCAACGCCCAAAAGCAAGACGGGTTTGCAGATGCCGTGTTTCGCCAATACTTCCAGCACCGCGCTGCCTGCGCCGCCTTGTTCGGCGTTTTCTTCGGCGGTAACGATGTAATCGTGGCTTTGGGCGAGGCGGACGATGAGTTCCTCGTCTATTGGTTTGACGAAGCGCATATCAGCGATGGTGGCGTTCAGTTTTTCGGCAACCGTCAATGCGGGGGCAACCATGCTGCCGAAGGCGATGAATGCGGTTTTCTTACCTTCGCGGCGGATAATGCCCTTGCCGATTTCCACGGTTTCGAGGCCGTCTGAAACGGGCGCGCCCGTACCCGTGCCGCGCGGATAACGGACGGCGGACGGTGAATTTGCCTGATAGCAGGTCGAAAGCAGCAGGCGGCATTCGTTTTCATCGCTCGGCGCGGCAACAATCATGTTCGGCACGCAGCGCAAGAAGCTCAAATCGTACAAACCGGCATGGGTCGGGCCGTCCGCGCCGACGATGCCCGCACGGTCGACGGCAAACAAAACGGGTAGGTTTTGCAGGGCGATGTCGTGCACCAGTTGGTCGTAGGCGCGCTGGAGGAAGGTGGAATAAATGGCGACGACGGGTTTCATGCCTTCGCAAGCTAAACCGCCGGCAAAGGTAACGGCGTGCTGCTCGGCAATGCCGACGTCGAAATAGCGGTCGGGAAATTGTTGTTCGAATTCAACCAGTCCGCTGCCCTCGCGCATGGCGGGGGTAATCGCCGCCAATCGGGAATCTGCCGCCGCCTGGTCGCACAGCCATTTGCCGAATACTTGCGTATAGGTCGGTTTGGCGGCGGGTTTGTTTTCAGACGGCATAGGGGTTTCCGCAGTACTGTCTTTGGGCAGGTTGGCAACGGCGTGGTATTTGACGGGGTCGTTTTCGGCGAGTTTGTAGCCGTTGCCTTTTTTGGTGATGACGTGCAGCAGTTGCGGGCCTTTGCGGCTGCGCAAGTCTTTCAATACGTCAACCAGATGCTCGACGTTATGACCGTCCACGGGGCCGGTGTAGCGGAAGCCGAAGTTTTCAAACAAAGACAGAGACTGCCTTGCATGTTCGGCTTCACCCGCCAGCGTTTTGATTTTGTGTTCGACTTTTTGGGCGAGTTCCATCGCGCCGGGCAGCTTGTCTAAAACCTTGCTCGATTGGGCTTTGATGGTGCTCAACAGGCCGCGCATATCGCGCACGACGTTGCTGGCGAGGTATTTCGGCAGCGCGCCGACGTTGGGGGAAATCGACATTTCGTTGTCGTTGAGGATGACCAGCAGGTTCACCTCCATGTCGCCCGCGCAGTTCAAGGCTTCAAACGCCTGACCCGCCGTCATCGCGCCGTCGCCGATAATGGCGACGCTGCGGCGGTCGCTGCCCAAAATTTTGTCAGCCGCCGCCATGCCCAACGCCGCGCCGATGGAGGTGGAGGAATGACCCACACCAAACGCATCGTATTCGGATTCGCTGCGCTTGGGGAAACCCGCCAAACCACCGTAGCGGCGCATGGTATGCATCTGGTTTTTGCGTCCGGTAAGGATTTTGTGCGGATAACTTTGATGACCGACGTCCCAAACCAACTTGTCTTCAGGCGTGTGATAAACATAGTGCAGAGCCACGGTAAGCTCGACCGCACCTAAGTTGCTGGCGAAATGACCGCCGGTTTGACCGACGGATTCCAGCAGAAACTCTCGCAACTCGGCGGCGACTTGGGGCAACTGTTTTTTATCCAGGCGGCGCAAATCTTGCGGGCTGTCAATCAGGTCGAGTAGGGGGCTTGGGTTCATGATGTGTCTTTTTTATATCGTCCGGGTGCAACGGCTAATTATATATCAAGCACGCGGGGCTGACGGCTGATTTTGTCCGGGATTATTTTTCCTGCCGTTTGGCACGCGGATGAGCTTCGTCATACAGGCGGGCGATGTGGTCGAAATCGAGTTTGGTGTAAATCTGCGTGGTTGAAAGGCTGCTGTGCCCGAGCAGCTCCTGTACCGCCCTGATGTCGCGCGAGGACTGCAACAGATGGCTGGCGTAGCTGTGCCTCATCATGTGCGGAGAAATGTGCCTGCCGTCGCCGTTTTGCGCCGCCCATGATTCGAGGCGTTTTTGGATTTGGCGTTGGCTCAGGCGCGTGCCGTTCCTGCCGGTAAACAGGGCTTTGCCATCCGATGCCGTCTGACGCAGCGGCAAATAGTTTTTTAAAGCTTCTACGCTTTTCCCGGTCAGCGGGACCTGACGTTGTTTTCTTCCTTTGCCGGTTACGCGCACCCAGCCTTCGTCCAACCACACATCGCCTGTATCCAGGCCGTGTATCTCGCTCAGGCGCAAACCGCTGCCGTACATCAGTTCGAACAGTGCGTGGTCGCGCAATGCCAATGCGTCGCCGTCATCTACAGGCAGGTCGAGCATCTGGTTCAAACATTCCTGAGGCAGTGCTTTCGGGATACGTTCCGGCTGTTTCGGTGGTTTGATATCGGCGGTCGGGTCGGCGTGCATCAGGCCGCGCTTTACCAGCCAAACGCAATACTGCCGCCAAGACGAAAGCTTGCGAGCCAGCGTCCGTTCCCCCAAACCGCGGCCGGACAGCCGGCGTAATGCCTGTACGAAGTCGCCGCGAGTGCAATTTGAAGGGTTTGCAGACGGCATTTCTTCCAGAAGGGCAAGCAGTTCCTGCAAGTCGCGCCGGTATGCGGCAACCGTGTGCTCCGATTTACCCTCGCGCACGATATTTTCCAAATAAGCGTCCAAGTATGCCGCAAGTCCGTCCAAACCCATTCCCACACCTAAAATAACATTAGAAACATTATCATAAATCGGAATATCCGAATCCCGAAACGTCAAAACCCGACAAACCTGCATACTGGCATCGTTAATATAAAATCAATGAGCTGTTTATGGTTTTTTGCTGTAAAAAACATTATAATCCGCCTTATTTACCTATTGCCCAAGGAGACACAAATGGCACTCGTATCCATGCGCCAACTGCTTGATCATGCTGCCGAAAACAGCTACGGCCTGCCGGCGTTCAACGTCAACAACCTCGAACAGATGCGCGCCATCATGGAGGCTGCAGACCAAGTCGACGCCCCCGTCATCGTACAGGCGAGTGCCGGTGCGCGCAAATATGCGGGTGCGCCGTTTTTACGCCACCTGATTTTGGCGGCTGTCGAAGAATTTCCACACATCCCCGTCGTCATGCACCAAGACCACGGCGCATCACCCGACGTGTGCCAACGCTCCATCCAACTGGGCTTCTCCTCTGTAATGATGGACGGCTCGCTGATGGAAGACGGCAAAACCCCTTCTTCTTACGAATACAACGTCAACGCCACACGTACCGTGGTTAACTTCTCCCACGCTTGCGGCGTATCCGTTGAAGGCGAAATCGGCGTATTGGGCAACCTCGAAACCGGCGAAGCAGGCGAAGAAGACGGTGTAGGCGCAGTGGGCAAACTTTCCCACGACCAAATGCTGACCAGCGTCGAAGATGCCGTACGTTTCGTTAAAGATACCGGCGTTGACGCATTGGCTATTGCCGTCGGCACCAGCCACGGCGCATACAAATTCACCCGTCCGCCCACAGGCGATGTATTACGTATCGACCGCATCAAAGAAATCCACCAAGCCCTGCCCAATACACACATCGTGATGCACGGCTCCAGCTCCGTTCCGCAAGAATGGCTGAAAGTCATCAACGAATACGGCGGCAATATCGGCGAAACCTACGGCGTGCCGGTTGAAGAAATCGTCGAAGGCATCAAACACGGCGTGCGCAAAGTCAACATCGATACCGACTTGCGCCTTGCTTCTACCGGCGCGGTACGCCGCTACCTTGCCGAAAATCCGTCCGACTTTGACCCGCGCAAATACCTGAGCAAAACCATTGAGGCCATGAAGCAAATCTGCCTCGACCGTTATCTTGCGTTCGGCTGCGAAGGTCAGGCAGGCAAAATCAAACCTGTTTCGTTGGAAAAAATGGCAAGCCGTTATGCCAAGGGCGAATTGAACCAAATCGTCAAATAACAGGTTGCCTGTAAACAAAATGCCGTCTGAACCGCCGTTCGGACGGCATTTGATTTTTGCTTCTTTGACCTGCCTTATTGATGCGGTATGCAAAAAAAGATACCATAACCAAAATGTTTATATATTATCTATTCTGCGTATGACTAGGAGTAAACCTGTGAACCGAACTGCCTTCTGTTGCCTTTCTTTGACCGCCGCCCTGATTCTGACCGCCTGCAGCAGCGGAGGGGGTGGTGTCGCCGCCGACATCGGTGCGGGGCTTGCCGATGCACTAACCGCACCGCTCGACCATAAAGACAAAGGTTTGCAGTCTTTGACGCTGGATCAGTCCGTCAGAAAAAACGAGAAACTGAAGCTGGCGGCACAAGGTGCGGAAAAAACTTATGGAAACGGTGACAGCCTCAATACGGGCAAATTGAAGAACGACAAGGTCAGCCGTTTCGACTTTATCCGCCAAATCGAAGTGGACGGGCAGCTCATTACCTTGGAGAGTGGAGAGTTCCAAGTGTACAAACAAAGCCATTCCGCCTTAACCGCCTTTCAGACCGAGCAAATACAAGATTCGGAGCATTCCGGGAAGATGGTTGCGAAACGCCGGTTCAGAATCGGCGACATAGCGGGTGAACATACATCTTTTGACAAGCTTCCCGAAGGCGGCAGGGCGACATATCGCGGGACGGCATTCGGTTCAGACGATGCCGGTGGAAAACTGACCTACACCATAGATTTCGCCGCCAAGCAGGGACACGGCAAAATCGAACATTTGAAATCGCCAGAACTCAATGTTGATCTGGCCGCCGCCGATATCAAGCCGGATGAAAAACACCATGCCGTCATCAGCGGTTCCGTCCTTTACAACCAAGACGAGAAAGGCAGTTACTCCCTCGGTATCTTTGGCGGAAAAGCCCAGGAAGTTGCCGGCAGCGCGGAAGTGAAAACCGTAAACGGCATACGCCATATCGGCCTTGCCGCCAAGCAATAACCATTGTGAAAATGCCGTCCGAACACAATAATTTACCGTTCGGACGGCATTTTGTATTGCACGCCCGACGGCATGTCCGAGGGGGGAGATCCCTATTTTCAGGCCAACCGCTATATAATGCCGTCTGAACCAACGAGAGAATGCCATGCAAGCTGATTTTAACCGTCCCGTCCTGGCCGTCGATACCGGTACTTCCCGTTTGTCGCTCGCGCTGTGTGCCGACGGCGAAACCCGTCTGTTCCATCAGGAAGTCGGCAGCCGCCAGTCCGAACTGATTCTGCCGGAAATCCGCACCCTGTTCCGCGATGCGGGCATTACCGCCGCCGATTTGGGTGCGGTCGTATACGAACAGGGTCCCGGCGCGTTTACCGGACTGCGTATCGGCATCGGTGTGGCTCAGGGTTTGGCAACACCGTTTGATACCCCTTTAATCGGCGTACCCTCGCTTGATGCCGCCGCCTCGCTGCCGCCGCCGCAAAGCTGCATCCTTGCCGCTACGGATGCGCGTATGGGCGAAGTATTTTATGCATGGTTCGATACGCTGAACTGCCGCCGTTTGAGCGATTATCAGGTCGGGCGGGCGGCAGACATCCGGCTGCCGGAAGGATGCGCCTTTTCAGACGGCATAGGCAGCGCGTTCGCGCTGGAAGAGGCCCCACCGTTCTCAGGCCGGCCGGATATGCCGACTGCCGCCGACTTTCTCGCATTGGCAGCCAAGGGCGGCTATCCTGCCGTCCATGCCGCAGATGCCGGTTTGCTCTACGTCCGTAACAAAATCGCCCTGACTGCCAAAGAACAGGCCGAACGGAGAGCGCGCCCGTGAACATCCGCCGTGCCGTTTATGCCGATTGCGAGGAGCTGGCCGCACTCGATGCCGTCTGCAACCCGTCCGCATGGACGCAACGCCAATTTGAGTCCGCACTTGTTTCGCCGTCCGAACAGGTTTTCCTTGCTGAAAAAGACGGCAGGTTGGCCGCCTTTATCGTTTGGCAGAACCTGCCCGACGAATCCGAACTGCACCTGATTGCCACCGCTTTTGAATACCGCCGCCGGGGTGTCGCGTCCGCCCTGCTCGAATACTGGTTCGCACACCTACCCGAAGGCACGCAACGCCTGCTGCTTGAAGTCCGCGCGGGCAATATCGGTGCGCAGGCGCTGTACGCGGCACACGGCTTTACCGATGCGGGCAGGCGGAAAAACTATTACCGTGCAGCCGACGGTAAAACCGAAGATGCCGTCTTAATGGAGAAAATATGTTAAGCGCGCGCTACCTCCACCTGCACGAAGCCTTGGGTTTGGGCCCGATGTGGTTGAAGCGGGGAGCCGTCGTCCTGCCGTCAGCAACATTGCCGGAAAGCCCGACACAAATCCGCCCTCAAAAGCAAACCGTCCTCAGCATTCCTCAGCGTCCGTCCGAACAGCATACCGGTCAGGCACGGCTCAAAACCATGAAAGTGTTGGAAACAACCGCCGTACATACGCGCAAACCCATGCCTGAAACCGAAACGCCTCTGCCCGGCGTTTCAGACGGCATCGCCGCCGTTCCCGCCGCTTCGGGCATAACCAAACTTGCCGTCGTCAGCCTGTGTCCGCCGACCGAGGATATGGTTTACGGGCAACTGTTCCACGGCAAAGCGGGTGTCCTGCTCGACAATATACTCAAAGCCGTAGGACTGGATGCTGCTTATGTACACAAGACCAGCTGGGTGAAAACCGCCGCCGTCGGCAACCCGATGCCGTCTGAACAGGCCATCGAGAATGCGTTGGGTCAAATCGCCAGGGAACTCGACGGCTGCCGCGCCCCGGCCGTCCTTTTCCTTGGGCAGGCTTTTGTCCAGACTGAACGGCAAACGATGATTGAAACTTTGTGCGGCAACCGTCCCTTCTTCATCATCGACCATCCCGCCCGGCTTTTACGCCAACCCGAACTTAAAGCCCGAAACTGGCAGGTGTTGAAACAGTTGAAACGCGCCTTGCAGGCAGGCGGCAGTTGAAGCAGGCCGCACGGGGCGGTAGAATCACAACTGCATCGCAATACCTGACAGAAAGCAAAAAATGACCGATTTCCGCCAAGATTTCCTTAAATTCTCCCTCGCCCAAAACGTCTTAAAATTCGGCGAATTTACCACCAAGGCAGGACGGCAGTCGCCTTACTTCTTCAATGCCGGCCTCTTTAACGATGGCTTGTCCACGCTGCAACTGGCAAAATTCTATGCACAATCCATCATTGAAAGCGGCATCCAATTCGATATGCTGTTCGGCCCCGCCTACAAAGGCATTATTTTGGCGGCGGCAACCGCGATGATGCTGGCGGAAAAAGGCGTAAACGTCCCGTTTGCCTACAACCGCAAAGAAGCCAAAGACCACGGCGAAGGCGGCGTGTTGGTCGGTGCGCCGCTTAAAGGGCGCGTGCTGATTATCGACGACGTGATTTCCGCCGGCACATCCGTACGCGAATCAATCAAACTGATTGAAGCGGAGGGTGCAACCCCCGCCGGTGTCGCCATCGCGCTCGACCGCATGGAAAAAGGCACCGGCGAATTGAGCGCGGTTCAGGAAGTGGAAAAACAATACGGCCTGCCCGTCGCCCCCATCGCCAGCCTGAACGATTTGTTTATCCTGTTGCAAAACAACCCCGAATTCGGACAGTTCCTCGAACCCGTCCGAGCCTACCGTCGGCAGTACGGCGTAGAATAAAAACAAAGCATATGCCGTCTGAACCGCCTTACGCCTCAGACGGCATCAAACCTGACACACACGAGGAAATACCATGCCCGCCTGTTTCTGCCCCCACTGCAAAACCCGTCTCTGGGTCAAAGAAACCCAGCTCAATGTTGCCCAAGGCTTCGTCGTCTGCCAAAAATGCGAAGGGATGTTTAAAGCCAAAGACCATCTGGCAAGCACGAAAGAGCCTATATTCAACGATTTGCCAGAGGCTGTTTCGGATGTCAAACTCGTTCACCGTATCGGCACGCACGCCATTGGCAAGAAACAGATTTCCCGCGACGAAATCGCCGATATCCTCAACGGCGGTACAACCCTGCACGATACGCCGCCTGCGCCTGCTGCCGCCCCTGCGTCCCCCCGGATTGCCGAGTCGTCGGTCGCCCCTGTACGTCAGGAAGGGTTCAACTGGACTATTGCAGCCCTGTTTGCCTTTATCGTCCTTATCATGCAGCTTTTCTACCTCACGCTCTTATAAAAACGCCATGCCGTTTGAACGCTGCTTCAGACGGCATATCGTTTAAATCTTTGCAGGACGGGAATCAAAAACAGACATTTTCAAACCTGCCGCCTATCGGGCGAACAAGACTTCCTCCCATCCTGAATTGCCTTCATCATCATCTGCCTGAATTTCCGATATAATCCGCCTTCCACTGTTCAGACGGCATATTGATGAAATCCTACCCCGATACCTATCTCCATTTCGAAAACCTCGAATCTCCCGAAACGCAAAACTTTGCTGCTGAAGCGAATGCCGAAACGCGTGCGCGTTTTTTAGAAAACGACAAGGCGCGCGCATTGTCCGACGGCATTTTGGCGCAGTTGCAGGACACGCGGCAGATTCCGTTTTGTCAGGAACACCGCGCGCGGATGTACCATTTCCATCAAGATGCGCAATATCCGAAGGGCGTTTACCGCGTGTGTACGGCGGCGACTTATCGTTCGGGCTATCCCGAGTGGAAAATCCTGTTTTCAGTGGCGGATTTCGATGAATTGCTCGGCGATGATGTGTATTTGGGAGGGGTGTCGCACTTGGTGGAACAGCCCAACCGCGCGTTGTTAACACTGAGCAAATCTGGCGGCGATACGGCGTACATGCTGGAAGTGGATTTGGAAGCAGGGGAATTGGTAGAAGGTGGTTTTCACTTTCCGGCAGGCAAAAACCATGTGTCGTGGCGCGATGAAAACAGCGTGTGGGTGTGTCCGGCTTGGGACGAGCGGCAGTTGACCGAATCGGGCTATCCGCGCGAGGTGTGGCTGGTGGAACGCGGCAAAAGTTTCGAGGAAAGCCTGCCTGTGTATCAAATTGCCGAAGACGGCATGATGGTGAACGCGTGGCGTTATCTCGATCCGCAGGGTTCGCCGATTGATTTGATTGAAGCGTCGGACGGTTTTTACACCAAAACCTATTTGCAGGTGTCGGCCGAGGGCGAGGCGAAACCGTTAAACCTGCCCAATGATTGCGACGTGGTCGGCTATCTGGCTGGACATCTTTTGCTGACGTTGCGCAAAGACTGGAACCGCGCGAACCAAAGCTATCCGAGTGGCGCGCTGGTGGCGGTGAAGCTGAATCGGGGCGAACTCGGGGCGGCGCAGCTTTTGTTTGCGCCCGATGAAACGCAGGCATTGGAAAGCGTGGAAACGACCAAGCGTTTTGTGGTGGCGAGCCTGCTGGAAAACGTACAGGGTCGTCTGAAAGCGTGGCGTTTTACTGATGGCAAATGGCAGGAAGCTGAGTTGCCACGCCTGCCTTCGGGTGCGTTGGAAATGACCGACCAGCCTTGGGGCGGCGACGTGGTTTACCTTGCCGCCAGCGATTTCACCACGCCGCTGACGCTGTTTGCGCTGGATTTGAACGTGATGGAACTGACCGTCATGCGCCGTCAGCCACAGCAGTTTGTTTCAGACGGCATCGAAGTGCGGCAGTTTTGGGCGGTGTCGTCCGACGGCGAGCGCATTCCTTATTTCCACGTCGGCAAAAACGCCACGCCCGACACGCCGACTTTGGTTTATGCCTACGGCGGTTTCGGCGTGCCCGAGCTGCCGCATTATCTGGGCAGCATCGGTAAATACTGGCTGGAAGAGGGTAATGCCTTCGTGTTGGCGAACATACGCGGCGGCGGTGAGTTCGGCCCGCGCTGGCATCAGGCGGCGCAGGGAATCAGCAAACACAAAAGCGTTGATGATTTGTTGGCAGTCGTGCGCGATTTGTCCGAACGCGGCATGAGTTCGCCCCAACACATCGGTTTGCAGGGCGGCAGCAACGGCGGCCTGATTACCGCCGCCGCCTTCGTGCGCGAACCGCAAAGCATCGGCGCGCTGGTGTGCGAAGTGCCGTTGACCGATATGATCCGTTATCCGCTGCTGTCCGCCGGTTCAAGCTGGACGGACGAATACGGCAATCCGCAAAAATACGAAGTCTGCAAACGCTGGCTAGGCGAATTGTCGCCATATCACAATCTTTCAGACGGTATCAATTATCCGCCAGCGCTCATTACCACCAGCCTCAGCGACGACCGCGTCCATCCCGCCCACGCGCTCAAGTTCTACGCCAAACTGCGCGAAACCTCGCCGCAATCTTGGCTCTACTCGCCCGACGGCGGCGGTCATACCGGCAACGGCACGCAACGCGAATCCGCCGACGAACTTACCTGCGTCTTGCTGTTTTTGAAAGAGTTTTTGGGGTAGAAACACGCAGCAGGACTGACCGTTTTGTAAAGTTGAGAAACAAAATACTCTTGTTTCGGCAAGTGAAAAGAAGGCCGTCTGAAAAACGAATATTAAAGTTTTTCAGACGGCCTTCTTTTCTTTTAACTTTCAACATATCCCGATAAAATGGACACTTTGTAAGTGATCATTGATGGAAGACGCAATTATGGCAACCGAACCAAAAAATTATACACGATTTAGAAAATAATTCTAAATAAAACAATATATTAAAACTCAAATAAATCTTTCCTGAAGTCTTTTGCGAAGACCAAATCGACTTTGAGAAACTCAAACTCGTCCTTGGCGCAGAAAACCTTGCCGGTTTGGGCGAACGTTATCAACTCGATGCTGTAGAAACTAGTAGCGTTGTTTACAGTATTTCTAGGAGAATACTGAAACATGAACATGCACAAAAACACCCGTCTCACCCCGTCCCTGGATTTGGATATCCTCAACGGCATCATGCGCCAAGCCGTGTTGCAGCAGCTGCAAACCTACTTGGGCGCGGACACCATCATCGAAACGCACATCACCCGCGACATGCTCGAACGCGCAGAAAAAATCCGCCTCTCCAACGCCTTGAGAGGCGTGTTTGAGGCGGATTTGGTGTATTAGGAACAATCAATGATTTCTCGGAAATGGATAAAGCCCGAAGGCGATTATTCGTTAGACGGTTTATCTGTCTGAGACTTATGCGTTAATAATATGCGCACGACCTTACCCTCATAACGCTGGCGTAACCACGCCTGTATCCGCTCGTGATCTTTGGCAGGTAGTGGCTGCTCCAATTCGAGAGAGACAATGACGATATCGTCATATGTATCTGTCTTCGGTTCTGCGTTTTTTTGGCTTTCAGACTGTTCGGAAACAGGCGTTGTTTGCGCTTTATCCCAAGCCAAGCCGCGTCCGACAACGATTTTTTCCGCTTCCGGATATTGGGCTTTTAATTCCTTAAGTACCGCAGCATCGTCAGCACCGGCGGTATCAGCAGTTTTGCCCGCAAGCACGGTATCGATGTAGGCTTGCTGCTCTTTCAGCTCGTTTTGCAACTGTACCGAGTTGTTTTGGCTTGCCAGCAATTCTTCGATTTTGGCATCGTTCCCTCCCGCATAAACCACGTTTACCTTCGGCGCTTTCACACCTGACGCTTCAAGACTTTTCACCAGCAAGGCGGAAATTTTCTCGGCATTGCCCGTTCCATTGACAATCAGACCGACCGTATTTTCTCTATGGTTCAACATCTTACGCAGCACGAAAAAACCTTCCTGTTGCTGCACAGTGGCAATGGCGGCATTGGCTCTGGTGTTGAAGATCTCCTGACGCACCAGTCCTGATGCCATATAGCCGCTCGGAATCATCACAGCCAACACGACGGCAGTAATAATGATGCTTTGCAACCGGCGTTTGGATTCCGTTACCAACCCCCTGCGCGGCAGCTTGAGCAGCTTGGAAAACAACAAGGTCGAAAAAGCGATGAACACGCAGTTGATGGCAAAAAGATATGAAGCACCGAGAAAGTAGTGCCAGTTGCCATGTGCCAGTCCGTAGCCCGCAGTACACAGAGGCGGCATCAATGCGGTAGCAATCGCCACACCCGGTATGGCATTACCTCCTTCTTTTCGAGTCAGCGCCACAATACCCGCACTACCGCCGAAGAAGGCAATCAACACATCCCAAAGGGTCGGCTGAGTACGCGCCAAAAGCTCGCTTTGTGCCTCTTTAAGCGGGGTTAACAGGAAATACAACGTAGCGGTAATCAAGCTGATGACGACGAATATAATAATATTGCGCACGGCTTGACGGATCAGCACAGTATCCCCTACCGCCAAACCGTAACCCATACCTACAATCGGCCCCATCAACGGAGAAATCAACATCGCGCCGATCACTACCGCCGTGCTGTTTACATTCAGACCGATACTCGCCACGGCAATGGCAAACATCAATACCCACATATTGGTTCCGGACACCCGAGTATTGGCGCGGATGACGGCATCAATTTTATCGGGATGAGCCTGGTCATGCGCAAGATTGAACACATCTTGCAGCCTGGTCATGGCCCCACTGTCTTCTTTTGGCTGGTTTTCTTGTTCTTGCATTTTCATCCTTAAATCAATCTTAACGATGGTCTCTGAATATTTAATTAACTGGAATTTCGGATACTGATAATTATGCTTTATACTGATTTCAAATATGATTAAGCAGATACCTTGCAGAAGGTTAGCATACACATGACAACGCTGATCCTGCGTAGGCCTTCACGAAACCAGCAGACGCGTTTTGCCTGATTCCAAAAGTTCTCAATGCCG
This sequence comes from Neisseria sp. RH3002v2f, assembly GCF_014596375.1. Lineage (NCBI taxonomy): Bacteria > Pseudomonadati > Pseudomonadota > Betaproteobacteria > Neisseriales > Neisseriaceae > Neisseria > Neisseria sp. RH3002v2f. The sequence continues at coordinate 182,198 of NZ_MAYZ01000021.1, read as the reverse complement.
TTAATGTGGTTTTGACGGTCTGCAAATTCCTTGGAATGGTTGATGCGGTAATGGATAAAACCGCTCACGTCCAACTTGTCGTAGCTGCTCAGACTATCGGTATAAACAATACTGTCCGGCATGATTTACTGTTTGATAACAGGCATCAAAGTATCGGACTTGGCATTGTTTACGACAACGGTATAGACCCGTCCGTTGCGTTTCAGGATGCCAAAAACAACCACTTTTCCTGCTGCACCGCGACCACATCTGCCTTTACGCCGTCCGCCGAAATAGCTTTCTTCCAGCTCGACAGATCCCTCAAAAACCTCATCGGCAGCCAAGGCCAAATGATAGTTGATAACCGTGCGGATTTTACGGTAGAACAGTGCTGCCGAATTGGGATGGATACCCAAAATATCGGCGGCAGAACGGGCGGTAACTTCCAGCACAAAAAAAAACGGAGCAGTTCTTTTTGTACTTTTTTCTTTAATTTGCAGTGTGTTATCTTCATATTCCGAGGGTAACATATCTGCTAATCTAGTACAGCCCCTTATATAATTCTGCTAGTCTAGAGTCTGTATATTACATTTATTTTTAGGGTCTGCTAGCCAATTTCTTGTTCCCTTCATTATTTTATCTTCTGAAAGAAAATTATTTTTTTCCATGCTATTAATATTAATTATATGATTTTTATTTAAAATAATTTTTCCATATAAAATTTCCGGTTTGTAATAGCAAGAGTCTGAAGCAAATCCTTGCCCGTCAATATAAGAAAAATAAATGTTATCATCCTCCTTATAATATTCTAAAACCAATCCGGATATTATTTTATCAAAATTCCCTTCATTTCCATCTTTCATGACTAAAATATAATTAGCAGGCCAACCTTTATCGTAAACATATTCAAACTGATAGTTCCCGAAACTCTCGATATCCGAACTAAAAAAGAAGAAAAGCAAAATGATAGCCAATACAAAAACAAATAAGAACAAAAATAGCAAAATTTTCAACTTAGTTAACAACATTTACCTCTCCTTTAAACTCAATTCTAAAAGATACTCCCTGCTGTTTGCCGCCCTGCTGTCCGTGTACGCACAGGCCGATGTTTCTGTTTCAGACGACCTTTTGGAACACCACAGGTACACGCATTTAAGGAATGCCGTCTGAAATATCCGCCTCAATAACGCATCATATTGCCGTCAATCTCGGCCGCCCATGCATCGATGCCGCCCTGAAGGTTGTACAGGTTTTCAAACCCAGCATCAGCCAAATACATCGCCGTATGCAGGCTGCGGATACCGTGATGGCAATACACCACAAGCGGCACGCCATCGTCCGGCAGCTCGTTCTGTCGTAGCGGAATCAGATTCATCGGGATATGTACCGCATCGGGCAGCGAACAAATCGCCGCTTCTTCATCCGTACGCACGTCCAACAGTCGGAACGCCCGTCCCTCATCCATCCAAATTTTCAGCGCCAACGGCGAGAGTTGTACAATATCCATCGGGTTTCCTTTCTCCAATCGAACAAAATGCCGTCTGAAACGCAATCTGCTTTCAGACGGCATCACAATCCGAACATCAAAAATTAAAACTGTCGAAAGGATGGGCATCCTTGTCGGTCAAATTGGCCACCAAAGTATCGAACAGCGCCTTCTCTTCAAACGTATCACCTTGACGCGTAATCAAAAGCGCACGTTGAACAGGCTTGCGTCCTACGATAACCACCATGCGTCCGCCATCTTTTAACTGTTGTTTCAACACATCAGGCACAATATTGACCGCACCGCCGACGTAAACCGCATCAAACGGCGCACCTGCGGAAAGTTCGGTCAACCCGTTATTTTGCACATAATCGATGTTTTCCAAAGACAAGCCGTCCAAAACCGCTTTGGCGCGCTTTTGCTGTTCGGCATCGAGGTCGTCCGAAACCACTTTGCCCGCCAATTTTGCCAAAAGCGCGGTCGCATAGCCCGAGCCCGTACCGATTTCCAAAACCGTATCGTTTTTAGTCAGCTTCAAGCCTTGCGCCAACCGGGCCACGACTTTCGGCTCCAGCATCTTGTGACCGTTGGCAAGCGGCAGTTCCATATCCGCATACGCCAAACCCTGCAAGGCCTCATTGACGAAAAGTTCGCGCGGAATCTCCTCCAATGCGTCCAACACATCAAAATCCAATACATCCCAAGGCCTAACCTGCTGCTCGACCATGTTGAAGCGCGCTTTATCAAAATCCATTTTATGCTCCGTCAAGTACCTGTTTTACTCATGACATACATTATAAAACTTCAATAAGCACATCGCCAACCTTCAGACGGCATTACACAAACCGGAAATGAAATAAATCATTCATATCCGCTCCCGTTATTGCTAAGCCACCGCATATCCACTAAACTGCACGTCAACTTCGCATACACGCGGTCAAACAGCAGGGAGCAGACAAGATGTATCACGAAATCGGAATGTGGGATCAGAAATGGGTCATCGGCAACTGGAAAATGAACGGCCGACTCCAAAACAACAATGCACTCATGCACCGCTTCCGCATCATGCCCGCTGCCGAACGCGTCCTGATTGGACTCGCAGCGCCGACCGTTTACCTGCTGCAACTGCACAACGCCATGCAGATTGTCCTCAATAACCGTATCCTTACTTGCGCCCAAGATGTCAGCCGTTTCCCTGGCAATGGCGCATATACCGGAGAAGTGTCCGCAGAAATGCTCGCCGATATCGGCACCGACATCGTCCTTATCGGGCACTCCGAACGCAGCCTTTATTTTGGCGAGAAAAACGAAATCCAACGCCGCAAAATGGAAAACGTCCTTAACGCCGGACTTATTCCCCTTTTATGCGTCGGCGAAAGCTTGGAAGAACGCGAAGCCGGTAAAGAACACGAAGTCATCGCACACCAGCTTTCCATCGTGCAAGGTTTGAACACCAAAAACATCGCCGTTGCCTACGAACCGGTATGGGCAATCGGTACCGGCAAAGTCGCCACCGTAGAACAAATTGCCGACATGCATGCATTCATCTACAAAGAAATCTTGTCTTTGTGCGGAAGCGATGTTAAAATCCGCGCTCTTTACGGCGGAAGTGTGAAAGCGGATAACGCAGCCGACATCTTTGCAGTACCTCATGTAGACGGCGCATTGGTTGGCGGCGCGTCATTATCATATGATTCATTTGCCGCCATTATCAACGCAGCACAAGCCTCGTAGAAAAATATGGAAGCTTTTAAAACCCTTATCTGGATTATTAATATTATTTCCGCTTTGGCCGTCATCGTGTTAGTATTGCTGCAGCACGGTAAAGGGGCGGATGCGGGTGCCACCTTCGGGTCAGGCAGCGGCAGCGCGCAAGGCGTATTCGGCTCTGCCGGCAATGCCAACTTTCTCAGCCGCTCAACAGCTATCGCAGCAACTTTTTTCTTTGCAACCTGCATGGCTATGGTGTATATTCACACCCATACGACAAAACATGGTTTGGACTTCAGCAGCGTACAACAAACGCAACAGGCTCCCAAACCGGCAGTTCCTGTTAAAAACAATACCGAACCTGCTGCACCTGTTCCTCAGCAGCAGTAAATAAAAAGCAGTAAATAAAAGTTATTCAAATGCCGACATGGTGAAATTGGTAGACACGCTATCTTGAGGGGGTAGTGGCCGTAGGCTGTGCGAGTTCAAATCTCGCTGTCGGCACCAACACACGAAAAAAACGCTTAGAAATTCTAAGCGTTTTTTTCGTTTAATCCTGTCTAATGCCGTCAACCAAGCCCAATAAATACAAGGCTTTCAGACTGGTTACTATCCTATCATCCTCTTTCTGACTGTCCAACTCCGTCTAATTCATATTAATTGAAGCAACCAAAATTAGGGGGTATATTTTTAGGGGGTGTCTAAAAATACCCCCGAAGACATACCCCAGCTATGCCGCTGAACGATCGTCAAATCAAAAACGCCAAACCCGCTGAAAAACCGTTTAAGCTGAATGACGGCAAGGGCTTGTATCTGTATATCAATACAAACGGCGAGAAGTTATGGCGGTTTGACTTTTCGTATAACGGGAAACGCTTTTAATCGGCAAATATCCGACCGTATCGCCGGCAGCAGTCTTCTTTACTGAATGATGTTTTTGAAACAATTGTTTGTTGACAATATATCGAAAGCCTAATCTGTTCAAAGGCGACATGTCATACGGATTTTGCAATATTCTAAAATATAAGTTTTTCCTGTTGTTGATTTCAGACGGCCTTCCGATTTCTTAGAACTTGGAATCAGGAATTTTGCAGGGGCGTGGGTGGGTGGTTTGGTATTTCTTCTGTCTGCAGAGCGGTCAGTTTTGCGGTCAGGATGTTGAGCAGGATGCCGTAGGCCGGCAGGAAGAAGAGAGTGCAGATGGTGAGTTTGAACAGGTAATCGACAAAAGCGATGCCCTGCCAGTTTGCCGCCATAAATTCATCGCTGCTTGCGTAGAAGGCAACGGCGAAAAATACCAACGTATCCAAGGCGTTGCCGATGACGGTTGATGCGGTCGGGGCAATCCACCACGCTTTCAGACGGCGTAATTTGTTGAATACAAAAATATCAAGGATTTGTCCGAGCGCATAGGCGGCAAAACTGGCTAAGGCGATGCGTCCGACAAAGGTATTGAATTCGGACAGCGCGCCCAAGCCTGTCCAACTGCCGTTGTGGAACAAAACGGAAAAGATGTAGGAAAGTAAAAGGGCGGGGAACATAACCCAAAAGATAATCCGCCGTGCCAAGTGCGAACCGAAAATGCGGACGGTCAGGTCGGTGGCAAGGAAGATGAAGGGAAAGGAAAACGCACCCCAAGTGGTGTGAATGCCGAAAATTTGGAAGGGGAACTGCACCAGATAGTTGCTGGCGGCGATGATGAGGATATGAAAAAGCACCAGCCAGAAGAGTGCCTTCTGTTGCTGTGCGGCGGTAAATGCGTACATAAAAATCTTTCGGAAAGGGGTTCAGACGGCATATCGTATCGAAGGAATGCCGTCTGAAATTATGGGAAGGATGGTTTATTGTGCGTCGTGCTCAAACAGGCGTTTACGCGCCAATGTTTCGAACTCGGTGCCTGCTTTGCCGTAATTGGCGAAAGGATGAATGGCGATGCCGCCGCGCGGTGTGAACTCGCCGAATACTTCGATGTATTTCGGATCCGTCAGGGCAATGAGGTCTTTCATGATGATGTTGACGCAGTCTTCATGAAAATCGCCGTGGTTGCGGAAGCTGAAGAGGTAGAGTTTTAGGGATTTGCTTTCCACCATTTTGATGTGCGGAATGTAGCGGATGTAGATGGTGGCGAAGTCGGGCTGCCCGGTCATGGGGCAGAGGCTGGTGAATTCGGGGCAGACGAATTTGACGAAATAGTCGTTGTCGGGATGTTTGTTGTCGAATGCTTCGAGAATTTCAGGCGCGTAGCCGGTCGGATATTGGGTTTTTTGATTGCCCAAAAGAGAGATGCCTTGCAGCTCTTCGTTGTCGCGGGACATGAGGGTTTCCTTAGTTTTTTAATGTGGGAGGTTTTCGAACCACGGGCGGCGATTGTAATATAAGTGGCGGTATTTGTGTAGTTTTCTTCGGTTAGTATGGGTGATTGCTTTACTCGGTGATGTGTGGATATAAATAGTTCTGTGAAGCCGGGTTGATACAGTTTGTTTGAATATTCATTCTAAATCATTAACTTGATTGAGTTATTGCCAGGGTATAGAATCCTAACCAATCTTTAATTGGTTTTATTTATATAGTATTAGAAGTATTTGGAATTGGAATAATGACAACACATGCAGATGAAACGACAATTCAAAACAGACAAGAAGCCGATAGCGCAAAAGTCAAACGCAAACGCCGCCTGCTGGTGTTAACGCTGCTATTTGCGCTTGCCGCCGTCGCTGCCGTATCGGCGTTTTTTTTATGGTGGCAGCACGAAGAGGAAACGGAAGATGCTTATGTTGCCGGACGTGTGGTTCAGATTACGCCGCAAACGGGCGGTACGGTGCGGAAGGTGTTGCATGATGATACGGATGTTGTGAAGAAAGGCGATGTGTTGGCCGTATTGGACGACGGCAATTATGTGTTGGCGTATGAACGGGCAAAAAACGAGCTGATTCAGGCGGTGCGGCAAAACCGCCAGCAAAATGCCGCCACTTCTCAGGCGGGGGCGCAGGTTGCTTTGCGCCGAGCGGATTTGGCACGTGCGCAGGATGATTTACGCCGCCGGTCTGCTTTGGCAGAATCGGGAGCGGTGTCCGCCGAAGAGCTGGCACATGCCCGTGCGGCAGTGTCTCAGGCTCAGGCGGCAGTTAAGGCGGCTTTGGCGGAAGAATCTTCGGCGCGTGCGGCTTTGGGTGGTCAGGTCGCTTTACGCGAACAGCCGGCGGTTCAGATGGCAGTCAGCAGGTTGAAAGATGCGTGGTTGAACCTTCAGCGGACGCAAATCCGCGCGCCGGTGGATGGTCAGGTGGCAAAGCGTTCGGTGCAGGTTGGACAGCAGGTGGCGGCCGGTGCGCCGCTGATGGCGGTGGTGCCGTTGTCGGATGTGTGGGTTGATGCCAATTTTAAAGAGACACAGTTGAGGCGCATGAAAATAGGCCAGCCGGTCGAGCTTGTGTCGGATTTATACGGTAAACAAACCGTTTATCGCGGCAGGGTGGCAGGGTTTTCGGCAGGTACGGGCAGCGCGTTTTCGCTGATTCCGGCGCAAAATGCCACGGGTAACTGGATTAAAGTGGTGCAGCGTGTTCCTGTCCGTATCGAATTGAACCGTGAAGATGTGAACAGGCATCCGTTGCGCATCGGTTTGTCGATGACGGTAAAAGTGGATATTTCCGCCGCAGGTGCACCTATTTCAAAAACGCCGGATGCCGTGTTGCCGGAAACTGAAAGCACGGATTGGTCGGAAGCCGACAGGCTGGTGGACGAAATTCTTGAGCAATACGCGCATTGATGCCGTCTGAAACGGAGAACACAATGGATTATCCACCGCTTAAAGGTGCGGCATTGGTATGGATTACGCTGTCTTTGGGGCTTGCCGTATTTATGGAAGTTTTAGATACGACTATCGCCAATGTCGCCGTTCCCGTTATCGCCGGCAACCTCGGTGCGGCAACCACTCAGGGGACGTGGGTTATTACTTCTTTTGCTGTGGCAAACGCCGTTTCCGTGCCGTTAACGGGATTTTTGGCAAAACGTATCGGCGAGGTCAAACTGTTTACCGCCGCCGCCGTCGGTTTCGTCATCACATCGTGGCTGTGCGGTATTGCCCCCAACCTTCAGGCTTTGGTAATTTTCCGCATCTTGCAGGGCTTTATCGCCGGACCGCTGATTCCCTTGTCGCAAAGCCTGTTAATGGCATCCTATCCGCCCGCAAAACGGACGCTGGCACTGGCATTGTGGGCAATGACCGTCGTTGTCGCCCCTGTTCTCGGGCCGATACTCGGCGGTTGGATTTCCGGAAACTGGCATTGGGGTTGGATTTTCTTCATTAATATCCCTATCGGTATCATATCGGCATGGATTACATGGAAACATTTGAAATATCGGGAAACGGAAACCGTTAAAATGCCGACCGACTATGTCGGGCTTACATTGATGGTAGTCGGTATCGGCGCGTTACAGATGATGCTGGACAGGGGTAAGGAACTCGACTGGTTCGCCTCTGGAGAAATCATTACCTTGGGCGTAGTCGCACTGGTGTGCTTGTCGTATTTTATTATTTGGGAATTGGGAGAAAAATATCCGATTGTCGATTTATCGCTGTTTAAAGATCGGAATTTTACCGTCGGCGTAATTGCCACCTCATTGGGTTTTATGGTGTATATGGGGACGCTGACCCTGCTGCCGTTAGTGTTGCAGACCAACCTGGGCTATACCTCCACGTGGGCGGGGCTTGCTGCCGCACCTGTCGGCATCCTTCCTATTTTCCTGTCACCCATTATCGGCAGATTCGGCAACAAGGCCGATATGCGCCTGCTCGTAACTGCCAGCTTCCTGACCTTTGCCTTTACTTTCTATTGGCGTACGGATTTTTATGCCGATATGGATATCGGCAACGTCATCTGGCCTCAGTTTTGGCAAGGTGTCGGTGTCGCCATGTTTTTTCTGCCGCTGACGACCATCACCTTGTCACACATGAAGGGAGGGCAGATTGCCGCTGCCAGCAGCTTGTCGAATTTCTTGCGCGTGCTTATGGGCGGTGTCGGTGTATCATTCGTCAGTACCCTGTGGGAACGGCGTGAAGCGTTGCACCATACACGCTTTGCCGAACACATCACGCCATATTCCGCGACATTGCATGAAACGGCCGCTCATTTGTCCCAGCACGGCGTTTCCGACATTCAAACCGCAGGTATTATCAACAATACCATTACCCAGCAGGGTTTCATTATCGGCTCGAACGAAATCTTTATGGCGGGCAGCTTGTTATTCATTATCATGATACCCGTCATATGGCTGGCAAAACCGCCGTTCCACAATAATGGAGGGGGAGGGCATTAATACTCCCTGCCTCGACTAAAATGCCGTCTGAAAACACATGTGGAAACATGTTCGGACAGTATTTAGAATGCAGGCATCTGTGAAATCCGCTATAATCGCATTCCGTCTGTTTCGTATCGGCAAACGTTTCCCGAATGCAACAATCGGCAGGATAATTCGCGTAAAACAGCCGTTTTTCTCTAAAACACTTGAACTAACACTGTTTTTCGTGGTATAAATTACGTTTTACTATTTTAGAAGTTTGGAGACTAACCATGGCACGAGTTTGCAAAGTGACCGGTAAGCGCCCGATGTCTGGCAACAACGTATCACACGCCAACAACAAAACCAAACGTCGTTTTTTGCCTAACTTGCAATCACGTCGTTTTTGGGTAGAAAGTGAAAACCGCTGGGTTCGCCTGCGCGTTTCTAACGCCGCTCTGCGTACCATCGATAAAGTAGGCATTGATGTCGTATTGGCTGATTTGCGTGCTCGCGGTGAAGCTTAATTTAAACCCTTAGTTAAGGATTACTGCAATGCGCGATAAAATCAAACTGGAATCCAGTGCAGGTACTGGTCATTTTTATACCACTACCAAAAACAAACGCACTATGCCCGGCAAATTGGAAATCAAAAAATTTGACCCAGTTGCCCGCAAACATGTAGTGTATAAAGAAACTAAACTGAAATAATTTCCGTTTGGCAAACAAAGCCTCCGATTGTTCGGAGGCTTTGTTTTTAAGTATTGTGAATTTCTTATTTTCAGTCGGTGTCAGATGATATTGTGTAATCAGTCAACTTATACAGGGTAATGGATTTGTCTGTCGAACTTGAACGGCAATATAGCAGGCAGTCAAATAAAATGCCGTCTGAAACATGTTCAGACGGCATTTTTTATATGATTTTTAACCGGTCAGTTGTTTGGTGATCAGTTTCTTCAGCGGCGGGAAATTGTTGCTGGCACGCAATACCAAGCCGCGCAACAGTTTTGCCGGTGCGGTCTCATTGGTAAACAGTTTCAGCATCATATTGGTTCCGTGATAAAGCGGCTGGGCATGCAGCATATGTTTGTTACTGTATTTTTCCAATAATGAAGATGCGCCGATGTCTTGACCGCGCTGTTCGGCTTCGATAATCAGTTTGGCCAAGATGTCCGCACTGGAAAGTCCGAGATTAAAACCGTGTGCTGTTACAGGGTGCATACCCACAGCTGCATCGCCGATCAGCGCACTACGTTTGCCGTAGAAACGTTTGGCAATCATGCCGACAAGGGGGTAATGGTGGATGCTGCTGACCAGTTCCATGTCGCCAAGCCTACCCTTGAGTTGTTCTTTTACGCTTGCGGCCAATTCTTCAGGCGAAAGGTTTTGAACGCTGTTGATTTTATCGGTATCGACGGTAATGACGGTATTGGTCAGGTACTCTTCCAGTGGCAGCAGTGCGATGGTGCGTCCGTAATGGAAGCATTCGTAAGCGGTATGCTGGTTGGAAAGAGTATGTTTCATGCGGCAGACGAACATGGTTCGGCTGTAGTCGTGCATATCTGAAGAAATGCCGAGTTGTCGGCGGGTTTGTGAGAAACGGCTGTCTGCTGCCAAAAGGAGACGCGCGGTCAGAATGTCTCCATTCTCCAAAAAGACTTGCGCTTCATTATCAGATGTTTTGACTTCTTTAACGGCCGTATCGGTCAGAATGGTAATGTTGTCGAGTTGGGATACGACTTCGTAGGCAGCGCGTCGGATATTGTGGTTGGAAATCAAATAACCCAAGCAGTCGGCAGGCTCGCCGCGTGCTTCGGTTGGTTGAGGGAAGTGGAGTTGGTAATCGGAGCGGCCGTTTAAGACTTTTGCATCACGAAGGGGGTAAATTTCATTTTCGGGAATTTTGTCCCACATACCCAGACGCTGCATGATTTCCCTGGAGAAATGGGTCAGGGCGATTTCACGTCCGTCATAGGGAGGATTTTGTAAGACGGAAAGGGGGCTGCGTTCGATCAAGGTGACTTTCAGGCCGCTGCCGGCAAGTTCTGCTGCAAAACTTAAACCCGCCGGACCTGCGCCGACGACGAGGATGTCGCTGTGTAAACTCATGGAATATCCTTTGTATGAGACGTATGCCGATAATTTCAGGCGGCATTTGAGGAATTTGAATGTCGTCTGACCCATCTGTAATAGATAGGTGATTATATCAAAACCCGTTGTTGATGAAATATGCGAAGTATGATGTATGCGGTTTTTTACTTTTGGTTTAATGTGCGTCAAATAGGGAGGGTAATGGAGGATAAACGCAAAAAAAAGCCGCATCGTGAAAAGATGCGGCTTCGTGTTCGGTTAAATTATTCTTCAGAACCGGTGTAAGGGCGGATGCTTACGGTTTTACGGTTCAGTGCGCCTTTGGTTTTGAATTCAACGTAACCGTCGACTTTAGCAAACAAAGTGTGGTCTTTGCCCATGCCTACGTTGTCACCTGCGTGGAATTTAGTACCACGTTGACGAACGATGATAGAGCCTGCCGGAATCAGCTCGTTGCCGTAGGCTTTGACGCCCAAGCGTTTGGCTTCTGAATCGCGACCATTGCGGGTGCTACCGCCTGCTTTTTTACTTGCCATTTGTAATACTCCTGAACTTACTTGAAATTAGGCGATTGCCACGATTTCGATTTGGGTGAAATTTTGGCGATGGCCTTGGCGTTTTTGGTAGTGTTTGCGACGACGCATTTTGAAAATGCGTACTTTCTCGCCACGACCATGAGCAACGACTTTAGCTGTTACTTTCGCGCCTTCGATAAAAGGTGCGCCTACTTTTACAGATTCGCCGTCAGCAATCATCAAAACTTCAGTCAGTTCGATTTGGCTGTCGAGTTCGGCTGGTATCTGTTCTACTTTCAATTTTTCGCCAACGGAAACTTTGTATTGTTTACCGCCGGTTTTTACGACCGCGTACATACTCAACTCCATGAGAATTAGGTTAACATTCCGCACACCATTATGCGGAACTCGAAATTATATTGCTATTTATTTGTTTCGTCAAAATTTTGTGTTCCAGGTAATCTTAATGCCGTCTGAAAGATGTGCCGTAATGGCTTTACTGATATAATGTTACGTTATTTCAAATTAGCTTTAAGCGGTATTTGCCGTTTGATGGAAGCGTAAACCTGAGAGTCTGCCATGCTCGAAAATCTGCCTTATTTCCAGAAACACCTGTCTGAAGACCTTGCCAAAGTCAATGAAGTTATCAATCGGGCGGTACAGTCTGATGTTGCGCTGATTTCGCAAATCGGTACATATATTATCAGCGCAGGTGGCAAGCGGTTGCGTCCGATTATGACGATTCTGGCAGGACGGTCAGTGGGATACGACAATGAGAAACTGTATTCGCTGGCGGCAATGGTTGAGTTTATCCATACTTCAACGCTGTTGCACGATGATGTGGTCGATGAAAGCGATTTGCGTCGCGGAAGAAAGACGGCAAACAACCTGTTTGGTAATGCCGCTGCGGTTTTGGTTGGTGATTTTCTTTATACGCGTGCTTTTCAGTTGATGGTCGGTTCCGGCAGTATGCGTATTTTGGAAGTAATGGCGGACGCAACCAATATTATTGCCGAAGGCGAAGTTATGCAGTTGATGAACATCGGCAATACGGATATTACCGAGGAAAAATATATTCAAGTAATCCAATATAAGACGGCAAAATTGTTCGAAGCGGCCGCACAGGTCGGCTCGATTTTGGGAAATGCCCCTCCTGAATGCGAACAGGCGTTGAAAGACTACGGCATGTATGTCGGTACTGCTTTCCAAATCATTGATGATGTACTGGACTATTCAGGCGAAACAGAAGAAATCGGCAAAAACGTCGGTGACGACTTGGCGGAAGGAAAGCCGACCTTGCCTTTGATTTATTTGATGAGGCAAGGGTCTGAACAGGTTGCAAACGATGTGCGTTCGGCTTTGGAAAATGCCGACCGCAGTTATTTTGCAAAAATCCATGAGTATGTCGTCCGTTCGGATGCGTTGGCATATTCGATAGGTGAGGCGCGCAAAGCAGTCGATTGCGCAATTGCCGCTTTAGATGCCTTACCTGACAGTGAGGCGAAAGAAGCGATGATCCGGTTGGCGCAGGAATCTTTAGTCAGGGTGTCTTGACCCGATGAATGTTAGTTTTGTTTCCCTATTTTTAGTTACGCTGATTTTTCTAGGAGTAATCAGCCAAAACAATTCGATTACGATTTCGGCAACCGTATTGCTGCTGATGCAGCAGACAGCATTGGTGCAATTTGTTCCTTTGGTTGAGAAACACGGGTTGAATATCGGTATCATTTTTTTGACTGTCGGGGTGTTGAGTCCGCTGGTTTCCGGTAGGGTGCAGGTGCCACCGGTTGCCGAGTTTTTAAATTTTAAAATAATAGCCAGTGTTCTTATCGGTATTTTTGTGGCTTGGCTGGCCGGACGTGGCGTATTTTTAATGGGGCAACAGCCGGTGTTGGTGGCAGGTCTGTTAATCGGCACGGTTATCGGGGTTGCGTTTATGGGTGGTATTCCTGTTGGCCCGCTGATTGCAGCAGGCATCTTGTCTTTTGTCGTCGGAAAGGTTTAAAATCTCCCTTTTCATTTTGGCTCGCCATAGTTCAATGGATAGAACGTATGCCTCCTAAGCGTAAAATACAGGTTCGATTCCTGTTGGCGAGGTTTAATGATTTATATTGATAAATTTTCCGTATTTAGAAATGTATGATAGGAAGCCTTTCAGTATTGGAAGGCTTTTTTGTTGGTTGGAAACGTTTTTTGCTTGAGAAACCGACCGTTAGGGCGATAAAATTATAAATTGTCTTTTGGGGTTCTAAAGGGTGTGCCGGTTTTCGGGTGGTTTTTTATTGCTGTTCCGTCAGTCGTTTATGATAAAAGTTGTATCGGTATAACAATAAATAAATTCAGGGGTAGGTCGTATGAGTGTTGGTCTTTTAAGGACTTTGGTACAAAACCAAGTGGTTACTGTCGAACAGGCAGAGCATTACTATAAGGAGTCGCAGGCAGGGAAGGAAGTTTTGCCGATGTTGTTTTCAGACGGCATTATTTCCCCAAAGTCGCTTGCTGCATTGATTGCCAGGGTGTTCAGTTATTCGGTGCTTGATTTGAGTTACTATCCGCGCCATAGGGTACTGATGGGCGTGCTGACCGAGGAACAGATGGTAGAGTTCCGTTGTGTGCCGATTTTCCGACGGGATAACAAGGTATTTTTTGCGGTTTCTGATCCGACGCAGATGCCTCAGATTCAGAAGACCGTTTTTGCGTCAGGGATTTCGGTTGAGTTGGTGATTGTCGAAGACGATCGGCTGGCCGGGCTGTTGGAATGGGTGGGTTCGCGCTCGACTGCGTTGCTTCAGGAAATCAGTGCGGAACAGGAAGAGCAGGAAAGCCATACTCTGTATATTGATAATGAAGAGGCGGAAGACGGTCCTGTACCGAGGTTTATCCATAAAACTTTGTCGGATGCTTTGCGCAGTGGGGCATCGGATATTCATTTTGAGTTTTACGAACATAATGCGCGTATCCGGTTCCGTGTGGACGGGCAGCTTCGCGAGGTAGTCCAACCCCCGGTTGCGGTGAGGGGGCAGCTTGCTTCTCGGATTAAGGTAATGTCGCGCTTGGATATTTCCGAAAAACGCATACCTCAGGACGGTAGGATGCAATTGACCTTCCAAAAGGGTGGCAAGCCTGTCGATTTCCGTGTCAGTACGTTGCCGACGCTGTTTGGCGAAAAGGTTGTGATGCGGATTTTGAATTCTGATGCTGCTTCTTTGAATATCGATCAGCTTGGTTTCGAGCCGTTTCAGAAGAAATTGCTGTTGGATGCTATCCACCGTCCTTACGGCATGGTGTTGGTAACCGGTCCGACAGGTTCGGGAAAGACTGTGTCGCTCTATACCTGTTTGAATATTTTGAATACGGAGTCGGTAAACATTGCAACGGCGGAAGATCCTGCCGAGATTAACCTGCCGGGCATTAATCAGGTTAATGTTAATGAAAAGCAGGGGTTAACTTTTGCCGCAGCCTTGAAGTCTTTTTTGCGTCAGGATCCTGACATTATCATGGTCGGTGAGATTCGTGATTTGGAAACTGCCGATATTGCGATTAAGGCGGCACAAACAGGGCATATGGTGTTTTCTACCCTGCATACTAATAATGCGCCGGCAACATTGTCACGTATGCTGAATATGGGTGTTGCGCCGTTTAATATTGCCAGTTCGGTCAGCCTGATTATGGCGCAGCGCCTGTTGAGGAGACTGTGCCCGAGTTGTAAACAGGAAGTGGTACGTCCGCCTGTTTCTGCGTTGAAGGAGGCGGGTTTTACAGATGAAGACCTTGCAAAGGATTGGAAGCTCTACCGTGCGGTTGGTTGCGACCGCTGTCGGGGCAAGGGTTATAAGGGGCGTGCCGGTGTCTATGAGGTTATGCCTATCAGCGAGGAAATGCAGCGTGTCATTATGAACCATGGTACAGAAGTGGATATTATGGACGTTGCTTATAAGGAAGGTATGGTTGATTTGCGCCGTTCCGGTTTGTTGAAAGTTATGCAGGGTATTACTTCGTTGGAAGAGGTAACGGCAAATACCAACGATTAGGTTTAAGAATGAAAATGCCGTCTGAAACATGTTTGTTTCAGACGGCATTTATTTTGAGCAGTAGAGGGGGCGGTCAGGCGGATTTTTTAAAATCAGCGGTATATACACTCAAATTCGGATATTTCCAATAAACCTTCTTCTTGGGCTGTAACCGTATATTCCTCATCTGCCCATCCGCCTAAGTCTGTCAGTTTGCAGCGTTGCGAACAGAAGGGGCGGAATGTGTTTTCCGGTTTCCATATTACTGATGTTCCGCATGTCGGGCATTTAACTGACAGGCATGTTTGTTCCGGTTCAGCCATGGTGTTTTTCCTGTATCTGTTGCATGGTGAAGATGCTTGAGTAAAATGTGTGCAACCGCCTTATTTTATCATGCAGGTGTTTAATGTTGCCATCATTAAGCAGTGCATCATCCGTAAGGAGCAGGCGGTCCCGGTCTTCGGCTTGATGGCGGATAATGTCCGATACTGCCTTACGGGACAGGCCGCTGCGTTTCATGACTCTGACAATACGCTCTTCCAAAGGGGTGCTTATTGTCAGCACGCGCTGTATTAATTTCATGAATTGACGTTTTTCTGTCAGCAGTGGGATTTCGACAATGCCGTAGGGTGCGTCGTTAAATGTTTCTTGCTGTTTTTTGATTTCTGAGAAAATCAGCGGCAACATCACAGATTCAAGCAGGGTTTTTTGGGTGTTTGAGGCAAATACTTCTTTACGCAACATGTCGCGTTTCAACACACCTTGATCATCGAAGAAGCGGTCGCCGAATAATTGTCTGATTTTTGGAAGGGCAATGCCGTCTGAATCTGTCAGTGCATGTGCTACCGCATCCGCATCGATACGCGGTACGCCTAAATCTGCAAAATATTGTGCCGCCGCCGATTTACCGCTGCCGATTCCTCCGGTCAGTCCGACCCATATAGCCATATCACAGTCCCGAATGGGTAAGCCACCAATTGACCGCACGAAGTACGGAATCGTTTGCTGCGAAGATAATCCAGCCTGAGATTGCCAGTGCGGGACCGAAGGCAAAATATTGCCCTTTGGAGATGCGCATGATGACTGCCATTGCCAAGCCGACCAGTGCGGCAAGGAACACCAGAACGGGTAGTACGGATATGCCGAGCCACGCTCCTAATGCGGCAAGCAGTTTGAAGTCGCCGTTACCCATGCCGATTTTTCCTGTAAGCAGTTTATACACTGCACATAAGAGCCATAATGAACCGTAGCCGGCAACCGCGCCTGAAACCGCCGATTGTAAAGACACGAAATCCCCGTTAAAGTTGAACAGCAGCCCCAGCCAAATTAAGGGTAAGGTCATTGAATCGGGCAGATATTGGGTATCTGCATCGATGAGGGTAAGGGAAATCAAAAATGCGGTCAGTATCAAACCACCCAGTGTAATCCAAGACCAGCCGTATTGCCATGCGACCAGGCCGAACAATATGCCGGTCAATAGTTCGATTAAGGGATAGCGTATGCTGATTTTGGTTCGGCAGGAGGCACATTTCCCGCGCAGGAATAGGTAGCTGACAATCGGAATATTCTGCCATGCGCGTACTGGTGCGCGACATTTCGGGCAACAGGAATCCGGTTTCATCAGGTTGAAGGTACGGCTTTCCTCATCGGTCAGCGGCAGGTTTAAATGTTCTTTGGCAAATGCCGTCCAACCGCGCTCCATCATGACCGGTATGCGGTAAATGACGACGTTTAAGAAACTCCCGACCAGCAGCCCGAACACCGCTGCCAACGGTACGACAAATGCCGACAATATAGACAAATCAGACATATTTTGTTCTCAGTGTATTCAATACAAAAACAAACCGGCGCAGAATGAGTCCGCGCCGGGTTTGTGCGGCAAATCAGCCGATCACACTACCCAAGTTGAACAATGGCAGATACATTGCTACTAGGAGCGTACCAATAATCAGACCTAAAACTACGATAATAATCGGTTCCATCATGGCGGACAGGCGGCCGACAGCATTGTCTACCTCGTCTTCATAAAACTCAGAAGCTTTATTGAGCATGTCATCTAAAGAGCCCGATTCTTCACCAATGGATGCCATCTGTACCATCATGTTGGGGAAAAGTTCCGTTGCACGCATCCCGGAGGTCATCGACAGGCCTTGGATTACGCGTGTGCGGATTTCATGGGTGGCCTCCTCATAAATTATGTTGCCTGCCGCACCAGCCGTAGAGTCCAATACGTCAACAAGCGGTACGCCCGCTGCAAACAATGTTGCCGTCGTCCTACCCCACCGTGCAATGGTTGCTTTGCGTACGATTTCTCCGAAAATCGGCATACGAATCAGCAATGCGTCCATACGGCGTGTATTTTGGGTGAGCGCTCTTTAAGTTTGAGGAAGCCGTATATTGAACAGCCAAGCGCAATCAGGATTATCCAGCCGTATGCGACAAAAAACTCGGAAATATCCATGACGGCCTGAGTCAGCGCGGGTAATTCGGCACCCATATTGGAATAAACTTCTTTAAACGCCGGCAGTACGAAGATCATCATGACAAATACCAAGCCGATGGCGACGGCAATTACCGATATCGGATAAGTCAGTGCAGTTTTTACTTTTTTACGGATGGATTGGGTTTTTTCTTTATAGACTGCCAGTTTATCCAGCAGGCTTTCCAATACGCCGCCCATTTCACCTGCAGAAACCAGATTGCAGTAGAAGCGGTCGAAGTATTTGGGATAGCGTGAGAATGCGCGACTCAGGGTGGTGCCCTGTTCTACTTCACTACGGATTTCCATCAACATTTCCGTCATGGACGGGTTGGCATGACCGCGCGCCACAATCTCAAATGCCTGCATCAGCGGTAGGCCCGCTTTCATCATAGTTGCCAACTGGCGAGTGAAGACGGTAATGTCTTCTTGCGTAATTTTGCGTTTTGAAGTTGTTTTTATACGGCTAATCTGTAACGGGCGGATGCCGCGTTTTGTCAGTTTCTTGCGTGCCTCTTCTTCGGTAAACGCAGATACTTCGCCGTTGACTATTTTGTCGGAGGCAGAATGCCTGCCTTCAAAGATAAAGCGTTTTTCTTTCTTTGAAAATAAAGAAAGTCCCCCGTTTTTAGCCATATCCCAGCCCCGTAAAATAATTGGAATAAAATAAATATAAGAAATACCGTTAAAACAATAATATCGGTATTTTACCGATTATATGTAACCATGAGTATGCCCATATGCGGTCGGCAAATGGGGCGTACCCGAGCGAGATTATACCTTATTAAACGGTTGTCTGGCATCTATGCGCATGCAATAAATCTTGTAGGATGTTGTTGTGGGTTAAATTCCGACCGGAGGGTATTTCGCTATATGGAAATAAGGTGCTATTGAACGCGGAGGGTGGTGTTTCGGAGATTCGCCAAAGCAGCTTTCGTTTGTTACACTGCATTCTGTTATATTTTTAATCCGAATCTAGAATCAAGGAAAATTATGGATGCTTTTACCCGGGCGTGGCGGGTGCTTGAACAACATCATCAGGATACGAGACATATTCTTTTGCGCGACCGTTTTGCCTGCGAACCGGACCGCTTTGACCGTATGCACGAACGTTTGAACGGCATGTTGTTCGATTACAGCAAGAACCGGCTTGGGGAAGATACGCTTCAACTGCTCTGTAACCTTGCAGATGCGGCAGGGCTTGGACGGAGAATGCATGATTTGCGGACGGGCGCGAAGGTTAACGGCAGCGAAGGGCGTGCCGCGCTGCATACGGCTTTGCGCCTGCCCGACGGTGCGGATGCCGTTTATGTGGACGGTAGGGACGTGTTGCCCGAAATCCGCCGCGAACTTGACCGTGCTTTGGATTTTGCACGTGGTTTGGACGACGGTTCGTACAAGGGGGCGACGGGCAGGCGGATTACGGATTTTGTCCACATCGGCATAGGCGGCTCCGATCTCGGGCCGGCAATGTGCGTTCAGGCGCTCGAGCCGTTCGGACGGCAGATTTCCGTCCATTTTGTTTCTAATGCCGACCCTGCCTGCCTGGATGAGGCCTTATGCCGTCTGAACCCTGAAACAACGGTGTTTTGCGTTGCCAGCAAGTCCTTTAAAACGCCGGAAACCCTGCTCAATGCACAGGCGGTAAAGGCGTGGTACCGCGATGCGGGATTTTCGGAATCGGAAACGGGATGTCATTTTTGCGCGGTATCGGCCGACACGGCGGCAGCGGCGGCTTTCGGTATCGCGCCGGAGCGCGTATTTGCGATGTATGAATGGGTGGGCGGACGCTATTCCGTCTGGTCGCCTGTCGGGCTTCCTGTGATGGTCGCCGTCGGCGGGGCGTGTTTTCGGGAATTGTTGGCGGGGGCGCACGCGATGGACAAGCATTTTTTCAGTACGCCGCCGCGTCATAATATCCCCGTTTTAATGGCGCTGATTGCCGTGTGGTATAACAATTTCCAACATGCGGACGGTCAGACGGCCGTTCCGTACAGCCACAACCTGCGCCTGCTGCCGGCGTGGTTGAGTCAGCTCGATATGGAGAGTTTGGGTAAAAGCCGTACTTCAGACGACAGCCCCGTAGCGTGCAAAACGGGCGGCATCGTGTTCGGAGGGGAAGGGGTTGATTGCCAGCATGCTTATTTCCAGCTTTTGCACCAAGGCACCCGGCTGATTCCTTGTGATTTTATCGTCCCTATGACTGTGCAGGGCAGGGAGGACGAACGCAGCCGGTTTGTTGTTGCCAATGCCTTTGCACAGGCTGAAGCCCTGATGAAGGGCAAAACCTTAGACGAAGCCCGTGCCGAACTGGCAGGCTTGCCCGAAACTGAGCGGGAACGCCTCGCGCCGCACAAAGAATTTCCGGGTAACCGCCCCAGCAACAGCATTTTGATTGACCGTCTTTCGCCCTATAATTTTGGTATGCTGATGGCGGCTTACGAGCACAAAACTTTTGTACAAGGCGTAATATGGAACATCAATCCCTTTGATCAGTGGGGGGTTGAGTATGGCAAACAGTTGGCAAAAACCATAGGCGGCGAATTGCAGCACGGCGCATCGGCACACGATTCCTCGACCGAAGGGTTGATGGCGTTTTATCGGGAATGCCGTCTGAAAAACGACGGCGCGGCATGAAGGTGCTGCTGTTGTTCTGTATTGATTCGGGAGCGGAAAAAGGCATATGCCCGCCGTCTGCCCGATTCCGGAACGCTAATGTTTGGCAACCGCCCGCGTATTGCTGACGAATATGCGTTTGCATGGCACAATAGCGCATTAATTCCCAATAAACGTACTGCCTGAAAATAACGGCAAACGTTCTGAAACATTTCAAATAAGGAAATACCATGTCTTTGCAAAACATCATCGAAACCGCCTTTGAAAACCGTGCGGACATCACCCCGACCACCGTTACCCCCGAAGTCAAAGAAGCTGTGTTGGAGACCATCCGCCAACTCGATTCAGGCAAACTGCGCGTTGCCGAGCGCTTGGGCGTGGGCGAGTGGAAAGTCAACGAATGGGCGAAAAAAGCCGTTCTGCTTTCCTTTCGCATCCAAGACAACGAAGTCCTCAACGACGGCGTGAACAAATACTTCGACAAAGTGCCGACCAAGTTTGCCGACTGGTCTGAAGACGAATTCCGCAGCGCAGGTTTCCGTGCAGTTCCGGGTGCGGTTGCCCGCCGCGGCAGCTTTGTGGCGAAAAATGTCGTTTTGATGCCTTCTTATGTCAACATCGGCGCATACGTTGACGAAGGCGCGATGGTCGATACTTGGGCGACCGTCGGCTCTTGCGCGCAAATCGGTAAAAACGTCCACTTGAGCGGCGGCGTCGGCATCGGTGGCGTACTCGAGCCCCTGCAAGCCAGCCCGACCATTATTGAAGACAACTGCTTCATCGGCGCGCGTTCCGAAATCGTCGAAGGCGTGATTGTCGAAGAAGGCAGCGTGATTTCTATGGGTGTGTTCATCGGTCAATCCACCAAAATCTTTGACCGCACTACCGGCGAAATCTATCAAGGCCGTGTACCGGCTGGTTCGGTTGTCGTATCCGGCAGCATGCCTTCCAAAGACGGCAGCCACAGCCTCTACTGTGCGGTTATCGTCAAACGCGTGGACGCGCAAACACGTGCGAAAACCAGCGTGAACGAATTGTTGCGCGGTATCTGATTCTGGACGGTATGTGCTCTGTTGCAGGCAATGCCGTCTGAACCCGCATCCGGATTCAGACGGCATTGCCGTTTCGTGCAAACAGGGGTATGCATACAGACAAACGGGCAATTTGCTATAATCTGCAGTTTAAGATGAACCAAACACTATCTTTAAAGGACAAAAAATGGGTTTTCTGCAAGACAAAAAAATTCTGATTACCGGCATGATCTCCGAGCGTTCCATCGCTTACGGCATCGCCAAAGCCTGCCGCGAACAAGGCGCGGAATTGGCATTTACTTATGTTGTCGACAAACTGGAAGAGCGCGTCCGTAAAATGGCGGCCGAACTCGGCTCCGAACTCGTGTTCCGCTGCGACGTTGCCAGCGATGACGAAATCAACCAAGTTTTCGTTGATTTGGGCAAACACTGGGACGGCTTGGACGGCCTCGTCCACTCCATCGGCTTCGCCCCCAAGGAAGCCTTGAGCGGCGACTTCCTCGACAGCATCAGCCGCGAAGCGTTCAACACCGCTCACGAAATCTCCGCATACAGCCTGCCTGCGCTGGCCAAAGCCGCACGTCCGATGATGCAGGGCCGCAACGCCGCAATCGTTGCACTGAGCTACTTGGGCGCCGTTCGTGCCATTCCTAACTACAACGTTATGGGCATGGCCAAAGCCAGCCTTGAAGCCGGCATCCGCTTCACCGCCGCCTGCCTGGGCAAAGAAGGCATCCGCTGCAACGGCATCTCCGCAGGCCCGATCAAAACCCTGGCCGCTTCCGGCATCGCCGATCTCAGCAAACTCTTGGGCCACGTCGCTTCCCACAACCCATTGGGCCGCAACGTTACCACTGAAGAAGTCGGCAACACAGCCGCCTTCCTGCTGTCTGACCTGTCGTCCGGCATTACCGGCGAAATTACTTATGTTGACGGCGGTTACAGCATCAATGCCTTGAGTGTTGAAGATTAAACTGATCATATAGGGATGCCGTCTGAAACGGATTCTCTGTTTCAAACGGCCTCGGTTTTTTGATCCAGAAGTATCTATATACCTCAAAATTAATAAATATCATATTGTTTTATTTAAGATTTATTTGCAAACATATTAGGAGTTAAAGATGTCTATCGCTTCAGAATTCAAACAGTTTATTATGCGCGGAAACGTTATCGACCTTGCTGTCGGTATGGTGGTCGGTACGGCGTTCAGCGGTATTGTCAAATCATTGGTGGATGATGTCATCATGCCTCCTATCGGTCTGCTGATCGGCGGCGTTGATTTCTCCAACCTGTTCATCACGTTGAAAGACGGCGCAAGCGTTCCGGAAGCCGGTTATTCGACGCTTGCCGCCGCCCAGGCAGCCGGCGCGGTTACCCTCAATATCGGTCTGTTTGTCAATTCGGTTATCAGTTTTTTGATTATTGCCGCTGCGATTTTTGCTGTGGTTAAGGTGATCAATTCGATGAAAAATGCCTCCGAATCGGAAAAGTCCGAACCTGCGGGACCAAGCGAGGAAATATTGCTGTTGCGAGAGATTCGCGATGCCTTGAACAAAAAATAATCCGGATACAAAAATGCCGTCTGAAGTTGTTTCAGACGGCATTTCCTTATTCGAAATATCAGCACACGCGAACCAGCCAGCCGTGTTTGTCTTCTGCCAAACCGTACTGGATGTCGGTAATCGCCTTACGGATGGCATAGCCGCGTTCTTGGTTCTTCACTTCGATTTCTTTGCCGTCAATCACGAAAGAAGTTACCGGGGAAATGACTGCGGCCGTACCGGTCAGAATTGCTTCCGCACCGTTTTCCACTGCAGCTTTCAGTTCGTCAACTGTGAAATTGCGTTCGCTGACGGTATAGCCCAAATCTTTGGCAACAGTCAGTACGGAATCGCGGGTAACACCGTGGAGGAATTCGTCGGTCAGCGGTTTGGTAATGATTTCATCGCCGTTAATCAAGATAAAGTTAGATGCACCGGTTTCTTGTACGTCGCCGTTCGGGCAGAACAGGACTTGATTTGCGCCATATTCGGCTTTCGCCTTCAGCACCCAGTGCATGGCGGAAGCGTAGTTGCCGCCGCATTTGACGCGTCCCATGTGCGGGGCGCAGCGGATGTGTTCGGTTTCCACCAGAATATTTACGGGGGAGCCGACTTTGAAATAGTCGCCGACGGGGGAAGCTAAAATATACAGCAGGGCGGTTTCGGAAGGAGAACCGGCTTTGCCGATAACGGGATCGGTACCGATTAAGGTCGGGCGCAGGTACAGGGCGGCAGGTGCATCGGGAATTTCATCGGCGGCGCGTTTAACCAATTCAACCAGCGCATCTAGATAAGCTTGGGTTTCGGGGCGCGGTAGGTGCAAAATGTCCGCACTTTGCTGCATGCGCGCGATATTGGCAGTCGGACGGAACAGTACGATTTTACCGTCTGCCTGACGGAAGGCTTTCAGTCCCTCGAAACATTCGCTGCCGTAGTGCAGGGCGTGCGCGCCGGGTGCGAGGGTGAGGTCTTGCGAGGATTGCCATTCGGCAGCCTGCCATTTGCCTTCGCGGTATGCAAGGACGGGCATTTGGGCGTGAAAAACGCTGCCGAATACGGCGGGTACGGGTCTGCTCATGATGAAAAGCCTTTCTTATTCTGATATGAACGGTTTAAATTTGAAGACTGTAAAGATACGCCTGCAAACGGGGTTTTGACAAGTGTGCCGTGGGTTTTTCTGTTGTCTGGATATTCAATCCTTTTCTTTTCAAATGGAAAGATAAGAGCGGTTTGAAAAATTGTCGGTAATTTTTGATGTTTATAAGGCAGGGGTGGCAGGCGGATGCCGTTCGAAACACGCTTGCGTGTCCTATCCGAAACCGTTTAAATCGTTTAAACTAGCACAACCCTTAGTCAGAATGTAAAGCTGTCTGCGGCGGCATTTTTATTTGTGGAGCAATCATGAAACTTATTTATACAGTCATCAAAATCATTATCCTGCTGCTCTTTTTGCTGCTTGCCGTTATTAATACAGATGCGGTTACCTTTTCCTATCTTCCGGGGCAGAGTGTCAATTTGCCGCTGATTGTCATATTGTTTGGCGCATTTGTAGTCGGTATTGTTTTTGGAATGTTTGCATTGTTCGGACGGTTGTTGTCGTTACGTGGCGAGAACGGAAGGTTGCGTGCCGAAGTAAAGAAAAATGCGCGTCTGACGGAGAAAGAGCTGACCGCACCACCGGCGCAAAATGCGCCCGAATCTGCCAAACAGCCTTGAGAAAGCCGATATGGACAATGAATTGTGGATTATCCTGCTGCCGATTATCCTTTTGCCCGTTTTCTTCGCGATGGGCTGGTTTGCCGCCCGCGTGGATATGAAGACCGTATTAAAGCAGGCAAAAAGCATACCGTCGGGATTTTATAAAAGTCTGGATGCACTGGTTGACCGCAACAGCGGACGTGCCGCCAGGGAATTGGCAGAGGTCATCGATCAGCAGCCTCAGTCATACGACCTGAACCTCACCCTAGGTAAGCTTTACCGTCAGCGTGGCGAAAACGACAAAGCCATCAATATGCACCAAACATTGCTTGACTCTCCCGATACAACCGGAGCCAAGCGTGCGCGCGTGTTGTTTGAATTGGCTCAAAACTATCAAAGTGCTGGGTTGGTTGACCGTGCCGAACAGATTTTTCTCAGTCTGCAAGACGGTGAAATGGCGCGTGAAGCCAGACAGCACCTGCTCAATATCTACCAGCAGGACAGGGATTGGGAAAAAGCGATTGAAACCGCCCAACTCCTCAGTCACGACGAACAGACATATCAGTTTGAAATCGCGCAGTTTTATTGCGAACTTGCACAGGCTTCATTGTTTAAGTCCAATTTTGATGTTGCACGTTTTAATGTCGGTAAAGCCCTTGAGGCCAACAAAAGATGTACCCGTGCCAATATGATTTTAGGCGACATTGAATACAGGCAGGGCAATTTTCCTGCATCGGTTGAAGCGTATGCCGCTGTCGAACAGCAAAATCATGCCTATTTGAGCATGGTTGGAGAGAAACTTTATGACGCTTATGCGGCGCAAGGAAAGCCTGAAGAAGGATTAAATCGCCTGATAGGGTATATGCAGACCTTCCCGGAACTTGATTTGATTAACGTCGTGTACGAGAAATCCTTATTGCTCAGGGGGGAGAAAGAGGCTGCACAAACTGCTATCGAGCTTGTTCGGCGCAAACCGGACTTGAACGGTGTTTACCGCCTGCTCGGTTTGAGAATCAGCGATATGGATCCGACTTGGAAAGCCGATGCGGACATGATGCGTTCTGTGGTGGGCAGGCAGCTCCAACGCAGCGTGATGTACCGGTGCCGAAACTGCCATTTCAAATCCCAAGTCTTTTTTTGGCATTGTCCTGCCTGCAGCAAATGGCAGACGTTTACACCAAACAAAATTGAAGTATAAAACATAAAAGGAACATAAAGAATGCGTTTACTCCATACCATGCTACGTGTGGGCAATCTTGAAAAATCCCTTGATTTTTACCAAAACGTCTTAGGTATGAAATTGTTGCGCCGCAAAGACTATCCCGAAGGCAGGTTTACCCTTGCCTTTGTCGGTTATGGCGATGAAGCCGACAGCACTGTTTTGGAGCTAACCCACAATTGGGATACGGAGCAATATGATTTGGGTAATGCCTACGGACATATTGCCGTTGAAGTCGACAACGCCTACGAGTCTTGCGAACGTGTTAAAGAAAAAGGCGGAAAAGTCATTCGTGAAGCAGGTCCGATGATGCATGGCACTACAGTCATTGCCTTTGTTGAAGACCCGGACGGTTACAAAATCGAATTTATCCAGAAACAAAGCGGGGATGATTCGGTTGTTTATACGGATATCTGATACAGGTTGAGAAATGCCGTCTGAAATCTGATAGGGTTTCAGACGGCATTTTTATTTGCAGGTCTCGGTTCTAGGGTATCAAACATAAAAAAGATGCCGTTTAAAGCGGCATCTTTTGTTTGTGAAAGGGTGGTTTGGGGTGATTACATAATGCCCAATTCTTGCGCCAATGCTTGAGCACGTTTGAGTATGTCGCCCTCTGCTTCTTCCAGCAATTCTTTCACTGTTTCGGCAGCGGCATCACGATCGTCAATTTCAAGATACATTTTGGCAAGATCGTATTTCGCTTCGAGTGGTGCGTCGGAACCTACGGATTCCGAGGTAATTGCTGTTTTGTATGCACCGTTTTGGATATTTTCTTCAGGGAGTGAAATGTTCCAGTCTACCGTTTCTGTTTCACTGTCTTTTAGAAAATCGTGCAAATCATTTTCTGCAGTTGTGTTGGACTTAAATACTTCAGAAATATTTTCTGGTGCAGCATCTTCGACGGCAGGTGTTGCAAAAGGTTGCAGCAGGGCGGATAAGTCGTCTGCGGCAGTATTGAAGTTAGCTGCCTTTTCAACGTTTTCACCGATTGCCTCCTTGGTTTCACCTGTTTTCAGGAAGTTATTTAATTCTTCCTGTGTCGGGGCTTCAGCGACAGGTTCTTCCAAGACGGTTTCTGATGAAGATGCCTTCAGGAAGCCTGACAGTCCGGATAGAGCATGTATGTCTGATGCAGGTTCTTCAGCTTCTGTTTTTTCCGAGACAAGGGTGTTGCTTGGGAACAGGTTGTTGTAGAAATCAGTGTCGATTTCCGCCTGTACGCTTTCCTGTTCGGCAGGTTGTGGTTGAGGTGTATCGATTATGATCTCGACAGGGTTATACGGATTGACGGGTTCGGGCTCGTACACGCTGTCAGTGGATTCTATATCGTTCCAATCGGCATGTTCACGTTTTTGGGTTTCTTCATCCTGAGTGAGCGCACTGGACAAGATGCCGTTTTGGGCGGTTTCCAAATTATCGAAATTTAAGTCGATGTGGTTGGAAGGTGTATCACTCTCTAAATTGAATGTTTGCGTTTTCGATAATTCTTCTTCGGATTCTTCACTTAATGCGAGAGGGATATTTCCGCCGGTTTCTTGGGTGGGTGTGCTTTCGGTTTCGGTAAAGGTAATTTCTATGCCGTCGTCAGCCGCGTCGTCGAGGCCAAACCCTGCTTCTTTTTCGAAAACAGGTTCTTCCGTACGGCGTGCGCGTTTGGATTGTGCAAGGCGCAAAAGCAACAGCAGGATAATCAGAGCCGCACCGCCGCCGGCAAGCAGCATGGTGTACGAGCCGTCGAACAGTTCGCTCAACAGTCCGTCGGCGGTTTCCCCTTCGGCAGATGCCTGTTCGACAGGTTCGGCAGCAACTTCGCTGGCAGGTTCGGCAATAGGCTCAGATACGGCATGATTGGTTTCGTCAGCCAATGCATTGATAGTAGAAGCGGCAGTTTCCCCGGATGCGGGTTCGGCAGTGATGGCAGACGCTGCTTCCGGTATTGCGGTGTTTTCGGCAGGTACGGGGTTGCGTTCAACCGCTGCCGAAGCAGGCGCTTCCGTGGCGGCAGGTTTGGCGGCGGGTTGGACAACCGGTTTGTCTGTTTTTTCTTCGGTAGGTACCGTTGCTTGTTTTTCAAGAGGTTTTTCTGTCGGAGCCGGTTGAGATATTTCAGACGGCATGGTGTCGGTTTTGGATTTTTCCGTTTGCGGCTTGCTGTATTCTTTTCTAACTTTTTTGGGGGCTGCCGCTTTAATTTTGTTCAAATTCGGAATCTGAAGCATGCTGCCTGCACGCAGTTTGCCGTGTCGGGAAATATCCGGGTTCGCTTTAAGCAGCGCATCGATAACTTGTTCGATTGTAAGGTGTTTCGGACGGATGGCGGCAGCTATCCCTTTGACTGTTTCACCTTTGCGGACGGTATGGGTTTTGCTGTTGCGTACCGGTTTTGCGTGTTGTACGTTGGTTTTGCCGGCTGTATTTGCCTCATCTTTTTTATTGGTTTCGCGGTAGGCTTTGTCAGTTTGGCTTTCTTTGGTTTCTGTTCCCGGTGCGGTTTTATGGTTTGCAGAGTGGTTGTCCGAAGAGGGCGTGGGTTTGGTTGTGGCGGATGAATAGCCGACAGGGTCGAGGATGGCGGTGTATTCGCGCACTTGGGCACCTGCGTTAACGCGGAATACCAAAACAGGATCGCGGACGGCTTGCGAGGAGGAAACGGTAATGACGGCTTTATTGCCGAGTTTACGGACTTTGGCGGTCATGCCTTTTTCGGAAACGGTAACGCTGCCGCCGTTGAGCAGGGCTTTGGCTTCTTCTCCGGTTACGGCAATATTGCCGGAAAAGGGTTCGTCAAGATTGGAACGGACATCAAGCCCACCCAGTCCTGCATATGCCTGGAAGGATGCCGCCATGGCAATGGAGGCGGCAATCAGTTTGATTTGTATGTTTTTTTTCAAGATGTATCCCCTAATAGGTTGGCGACTGAATACGGTCTGGACGCGTACAGCCTCATAATTTGGCATTGAAACACAGTCGGGCGGCAGGATATTCGGTATGTGAATGTACTGACCGAAGCTGCATCTGGATGACGGTAATGCACCATTTTTACAAATTATGACATATCTCCATCTTTTTTCAAAAACATCTGTACAGATTTGCACAGGTCAAAACAAAATTTGTTGGTTTTGCAGGTGCAAAAGCAGGGTTCTGCCTGTATGATTAGCGGTTATTTGATTTGCTTTATCATTTGGATATGAAATTTGTCAGCGACCTTTTATCCGTCATCTTGTTTTTTGCTACTTATACCGTTACCAAAAATATGATTGCTGCTACGGCGGTTGCCTTGGTTGCAGGCGTGGTTCAGGCAGTTTTCCTGTATTGGAAGCATAAAAGGCTGGATACGATGCAGTGGGTTAGTCTGCTGCTGATTGTCGTATTCGGCGGCGCAACCATTATTTTTGGCGACAGCCGCTTCATTATGTGGAAGCCGACAGTATTGTTCTGGTGCGGGGCGTTATTCCTGCTGGGCAGCCACCTTGCGGGCAAAAACGGTTTAAAGGCGAGTATCGGCAGGGAAA
Organism: Neisseria sp. RH3002v2f; assembly: GCF_014596375.1. NCBI lineage: Bacteria > Pseudomonadati > Pseudomonadota > Betaproteobacteria > Neisseriales > Neisseriaceae > Neisseria > Neisseria sp. RH3002v2f. The sequence continues at coordinate 153,028 of NZ_MAYZ01000021.1, read as the reverse complement.
TCTCACTTCCGGATGCCGTATGGGGAAAATTGACGTATATGTGGGTCGGTTTTCTGATTTTTATGGGTATTGCCAACTGGTTTGTGTTTACTAGGTTTGAAGCGCAATGGGTTAACTATAAGATGTTCGGTTCGACTGCGCTGATGCTTGTTTTCTTTATTATTCAGGGTATTTATCTGAGTACCTATCTGAAAAAGGAGGATTGACTGTGGAATATTTTATGTTGCTGGCAACAGACGGGGAGGATGTGCATGAAGCGCGTATGGCGGCACGTCCCGAACACCTCAAACGGCTGGAAACGCTGAAATCGGAAGGACGGCTGCTGACCGCAGGCCCGAATCCTTTGCCGGAGGATCCGAACCGCGTTTCGGGCAGTCTGATTGTGGCGCAGTTCGAGTCTTTGGATGCGGCGCAGGCTTGGGCGGAAGATGATCCCTATGTTCATGCCGGCGTGTATAGCGAAGTGCTGATTAAGCCGTTTAAAGCCGTGTTCAAGTGATGCAGACGGTCGAGCTGATACGCGAACGCCTGCAGGCGCTTGCTCCCGACATCTTGGAAATCGGCGATGAAAGCCACCTTCACAGGGGGCATGCCGGAAATACGGGCGGCGGGCATTATGCCGTACTAGTCGTCAGCCGGCATTTTGAAGGCGTAAGCCGCCTGAACCGTCAGAAAACGGTGAAATCCCTGCTTAAAGATTTGTTTGCAGACGGCATGATTCACGCGCTCGGCATCAGGGCGGCTACTCCTGACGAGTATTTTCATGTTCCGGACTGACTTTGTCCGTCCGAATATTTCAATTAAAGAGAGAAGACTATGAAAGCAAAAATCCTTACTTCCGTTGCGATGCTTGCCTGTTCAGGCAGCCTGTTTGCCCAAACACTGGCAACCGTCAATGGTCAAAAAATCGACAGCAGCGTCATTGATGCCCAGGTTGCCGCGTTCCGTGCGGAAAACAGCCGTGCCGAAGATTCTCCCCGGTTGCGCCAAGCACTGCTGGAAAACGAAGTGGTCAATACCGTGGTTGCGCAGGAAGTCAAACGTTTGAAACTTGACCAGTCGGCAGAGTTTAAAGACACGCTGGCCAAATTGCGTGCCGAGGCGAAGAAGTCGGGTGATGATAAAAAACCGTCTTTTAAAACCGTCTGGTCGGCAGTGGAATATGAATTGAACGGTAGGGCATACGCGCTGCATATCGCCAAAACCCAACCGGTTTCAGAGCAGGATGCAAAAGCCGCATATGACAATATCAGCGGTTTTTATAAAGGTACGCAGGAAGTACAGCTGGGCGAAGTCTTGACCGACAAGGAAGACAATGCGAAAAAAGTGGTTGCCGACCTGAAGGCGAAAAAGGGTTTCGATGCCGTCTTGAAACAATACTCGCTCAATGACCGTGCCAAGCAGACCGGCGCGCCGGACGAATATGTGCCTCTGAAGAATTTGGAACAAGATGCCCTTCCGCTTTATCAGGCAGTGAAAGACTTGAAGAAAGGTGAGTTTACGGCAGTTCCGCTGAAAAACGGCGACTTCTACGGCGTTTATTATGTCAACGACCGCCGCGATGTGAAAGTGCCTTCTTTTGATGAATTGAAAGAACAGATTGCCGGCGATCTTCAGGCAGAACGGATTGACCGTGCCGTCGGTGCATTGTTGAACAAGGCGGATATCAAACCTGTCAAATAAATTTGACAACAGGGTACGGCGGCAAAGACGGCAGGCGAGCGTCCTGCTGCCGTATGAAACCGGGAGTATTATGAAACAGAAAAAAACTGTTGCCGCCGTTCTTGCAGTCGTGTTGGCGGGTATAGCGGCAGCCAAAGCACCCGAAGTCGATCCGGCTTTGGTGGACGAGGTAGTGGCACAAGTCATGCGGCAGCCGGACCGGCATACGGAACAATCCCAAAAACCGGACGGACAGGCAATCCGAAACGATGCCGTCCGTCAACTGCAAACTTTGGAAGTTTTGAAAAACGGGGCGTTGCAGGCCGGATTGGATAAGGATAAAGGCGTTCAAAACCGCTTTAAAATTGCCGAAGCGTCTTTTTACGCCCAAGAATACGTCCGCTTTTTGGAACGTTCGGAAACGGTTTCCGAAAGCGAACTGCATCAGTTTTATGAGCGGCAGACCCGCATGATTAAATTGCAGCAGGTCGGTTTTGCCACAGAGAATGAGGCGCGTCAGGCGCAGCAGCTCCTGCTCAAAGGGTTGTCTTTTGAAGGGCTGATGAAGCGTTATCCGAACAACGAGCAGGCGTTCGATGATTTCATTATGGCGCAGCAGCTTCCTGAGCCGCTGTCTTCCCTATTGGCCGACATGAATCGCGGCGACGTAACCCGAGATCCGGTCAAATTGGGCGAACGCTATTACCTGTTCAAACTCGGCGCGGTTGAGAAAGACCCGGAAGCGCAGCCTTTCGAATTGGTCAAAAACCAATTGGAGCAGGGTTTGAAACAAGAAAAAGTCCGCTTGAAAATCGATGCCCTTTTGGAAGAAAACGGTATCAAACCGTAATGGCATTTTCGATATCGATGCCGTCTGAATCCTTTTCAGACGGCATTATCCGCTTTTAGACAAGGAGGACGGCCGATGCGTGCGGTCATACAGAAAACGGTAGGTGCAAAGGTGGATGTCGTGTCCGAAGCCAGCACGGAAACCTGCGGCAAAATTGACGGCGGGTTTGTCGTGTTGCTCGGTGTAACACATGATGATACCGAGAAAGATGCGCAATATATTGCCGACAAAATTGCCCATTTACGCGTGTTTGAAGACGGTGAGGGCAAGTTGAACCTGTCTTTGAAAGATGTCGGGGGCTCCGTGCTGCTGGTGTCGCAGTTTACGCTTTATGCCGATGCGACAAGCGGCCGGCGGCCGTCATTTTCGAAAGCCGCACCTGCAGAACAGGCAAAACGGCTTTATCTGCATACGGCAGAACTGTTGCGCGGGCACGGGATTCATGTCGAAACGGGACGTTTTCAGACGCATATGCAGGTATCGCTCTGCAATGACGGGCCGGTAACCATCCTGCTGGATTCCGGCAGGCTGTTCTGACTGGATTCCCGGTCGGCCGTATCCTCAAACCTATTTCATCATACCGATAATGAACGACAATACACACACCCTTCCTCCCCGCCGCCTGTCCGTTGCACCGATGCTCGACTGGACGGACCGGCACTACCGCTACCTCGCCCGCCAGATTACCCGCAACACATGGCTTTACAGCGAAATGGTCAATTCCGGCGCGATTGTTTATGGCGACAAAGACCGCTTTTTGACGTTCAACGAAGGCGAGCAGCCCGTCGCCCTGCAACTGGGCGGCAGCGATCCGTCCGATTTGGCGAAAGCGGCCAAAGCCGCCGAAGAATACGGCTACAACGAGGTCAACCTCAACTGCGGCTGTCCCAGTCCGCGCGTGCAGAAAGGTTCGTTCGGCGCGTGCCTGATGAACGAAGTCATGCTGGTTGCCGACTGCCTTAACGCCATGCAGGACGCGGTCGGCATCCCCGTTACCGTCAAACACCGCATCGGCGTGGACAGGCAGACCGAATACCAAACCGTTTCCGATTTCGTCGGCACGCTGCGCGACAAAACCGCCTGCAAAACCTTTATCGTCCACGCCCGCAATGCTTGGCTGGACGGTCTTTCCCCCAAAGAAAACCGCGATGTTCCGCCCTTGAAATACGATTACGTTTACCGTCTCAAGCAAGAGTTTCCCGAGCTGGAAATCATCATCAACGGCGGCATCACCACCAACGAAGCCATCGCCGGACACCTGCAACACGTTGACGGCGTGATGGTAGGGCGCGAGGCATACCACAACCCGATGGTCATGCACGAATGGGACAGGCTGTTTTACGGCGATACCCGCAGCCCGATCGAATACGCCGATTTGGTGCAGCGCCTCTACATATACAGCCAAGCCCAAATCCAAGCCGGACGCGGCACAATCTTGCGCCACATCGTCCGCCACAGCCTCGGGCTGATGCACGGTCTGAAAAACGCCCGCACTTGGCGGCGTATGCTTTCTGACGCAACGCTCTTGAAAGACAACGACGGCAGCCTGATTCTTGAAGCATGGAAAGAGGTTGAGCGGGCAAATACGCGCGAATAGGGCGGGGCTGTATGTGTGAAATGCCGTCTGAAGGTTTCAGACGGCATTTGTGCGTTTGTCGGGCGGTGTTTAGGGAGCGGTAATGGCGTGTTTCGGCACTTTGTCCATATCCCAGTGTGCCACCGCCCAGTCGAGCAGTTCGGCAGGGCGGTCGGTTTCCGGTGCTTCGGGCAGGTTGAGGTAACGGAACACTTGGCGGAGGAGTTGTTCGCGGCGGTTTAAATCCAATGCGGGGGCGAGCGTCTGTTTCGACCATTTCTGCCCTTGTGTGTTGGTCAGGAGCGGCAGGTGGGCATATCGCGGTGTCGGAACGCCCAAACACTGCTGCAAATAGATTTGGCGCGGCGTGGAAACGAGCAGGTCTTGTCCGCGGACGATGTGGGTAACGCACTGTTCGGCATCGTCGGCAACGACGGCGAGTTGGTATGCCCAGTAACCGTCTGCACGAAGTAGGACGAAATCGCCGATGTCGCCGGCGAGGTTTTGGGCGTAACCGCCGACAATGCCGTCTGAAAAACTGATAACGCGGTCGGGGACGCGGATGCGCCACGCCGGCTGTTTGCCTTGCAGTGCAGGGCGTTGGTCGAGGTGGCGGCAACGTCCGTTATAGACGAACCCGTCTGCGCCACGCTTTGCCCCGGCCTGCCAGTCTTTGCGGCTGCAATGGCAGGGATAGACCAGTCCGGCGCTTTTCAGACGGCATAGTGTTTCTTCATACAGGGCGTAACGGCGGCTCTGATAGGCGACTTCTCCGTCCCACTCGAATCCGAATGCCTCAAGCGTGTGCAGGATATGGCTTGCCGCCCCCGGCATTTCGCGCGGCGGATCGAGGTCTTCCATGCGGACTAGCCATTTGCCGCCGTTTGAGCGTGCATCGGCATAGGAAGCGACGGCGGTCAGCAGCGAGCCGATGTGGAGCAGCCCGGTCGGGCTGGGGGCGAAACGTCCTGTGTACATATCCGGTACAGCCCCTTTATTTAAGACTATTAATCAAAACCATTATCTCATCTTTATTCAGTTCCATCCCGGGCTCTTCAAGCAAGGTTAAATCATATAGGGCATTATATTGCTCTTCGGTAGCTGAATCATCCATAAGACCGGGAGAGAAAAAATCGAAGGTTCTATCTGCAATTCTCTCATTACTTGCATTTCTACCAACCAGTTTCATCAATTCTGTATATATTGTATGGGGAGATACCGGATCCTTAAAAATCAGATCTGAATAAATTTCATTGGGTGAAATGATTTCGAGTGCTTTTGCCATGATTCTATTTCCTTTTGTGTCGGCTGATAATGTCGTGCATTAACTTCTTGTTGATTAATATTTTTAGGGAGAATCCTTGATATGCCGCACTGTGTCCGGTCAAAAGGGCGATGCCGTCTGAAAGCCTTTCAGACGGCATCGGGGATGAAAAGTTTAAACCAACGGTGCGAGCAGTTTTTCAAACGCTTCTTCAAATTGTTTCAAACCGTCTTCCTGCAAACGCGCCGCCAAGGTTTCGACATCTATGCCGAGCGCGGCGGTTTCGGCGAGCCGCGCCCGTGCTTCATCCGCACCTTCGGTCAGCGAGGCTTTGGCTGTGCCGTGGTCGATAAAGGCTTTGAGCGTGGCATCGGGAACGGTGTTGACGGTGTGCGCGCCGATCAGGCTGTCAACGTAGAGCGTTTCGGGATAGGCCGGGTTTTTCACGCCGGTAGATGCCCATAAAAGCTGCACGCGGTTTGCGCCTTTGGTTTCCAGCGCGGCAAATTCCGAGCTGCCGAAGTATTGCGCCCAGTCTTGGTAGGCGGCTTTGGCAAGGGCGATGGCGATTTTGCCTTTGAGGTGGTCGGGCAGTGTTGTGTCCAGCGCGCCGTCCACACGGGAGATGAAGAAGCTGGCGACGACGTGGATATGGGCAACGCTTTGTCCGGCTGCCAAGCGTTTGGCAATGCCGCGCGCGTAGGCGGCGTAGGCTTTGAGGGTTTGGGCGCGTGAGAACAGCAGGGTCAGGTTCACGCTGATGCCGTCTGAAACGAGGGTTTCGAGCGCATCGATGCCTGCGTCGGTGGCAGGAATTTTAATCATGGCGTTTTTACGCGCGATGGCGGCATGGAGGCGGCAGGCTTCCTTTACCGTGCCTTGCGCGTCTTTGGCAAGCTCGGGAGAGACTTCGAGGCTGACGAAACCGGTTTTGCCGCCGGTGGATTCGTGTTCGGCAAGGCAAACGTCGCAGGCTGCCCGTACGTCGGCAACCGCCATGGTTTCGTAGCGTTGTTTGGGGCTGAGGTTTTGCTGCTTGAGGACGGCGATTTCATCGGCGTAAAGCGCGTCGCCGGCGAAGGCTTTTTGGAAGATGGCGGGATTGGAAGTGACGCCGCACACGCCTTGTTTCAGCATTTGCGCCAATTCGCCGCTTTGCACGAGCGAGCGGGAAAGGTTGTCCAGCCAGATTTGTTGTCCTAATGCTTTAACGTCCGATAAAATAGTCATTTCTGATTCCTTTGGACAGATGTGTATGTTTCAAAGGTTTATGCTACCCCGATTCGGAAATTTTGGGTAGTTTTATTACAGCAAAGGCGGATGGCGATGGCAGGAAACGAAAAATATCTCGATTGGGCGCGCGAAGTGTTGCACACCGAAGCGGAAGGCTTGCGCGAAATTGCAGCGGAATTGGACGAAAACTTCGTCCTTGCGGCAGACGCGTTATTGCACTGCAAAGGCAGGGTTGTTATCACGGGCATGGGCAAGTCGGGACATATCGGGCGCAAAATGGCGGCAACCATGGCCTCGACCGGCACGCCTGCGTTTTTCGTCCACCCTGCGGAAGCGGCACACGGCGATTTGGGCATGATTGTGGACAACGACGTTGTCGTCGCGATTTCCAATTCCGGCGAAAGCGACGAAATCGCCGCCATCATCCCCGCACTCAAACGCAAAGACATTACCCTCGTCTGCATCACTGCCCGCCCCGATTCAACCATGGCGCGCCATGCCGACATCCACATCACGGCGTCGGTTTCCAAAGAAGCCTGCCCGCTGGGACTTGCCCCGACCACCAGCACCACCGCCGTCATGGCTTTGGGAGACGCGTTGGCGGTCGTCCTGCTGCGCGCACGCGCGTTCACGCCCGATGATTTCGCCTTGAGCCATCCTGCCGGCAGTCTCGGCAAACGCCTGCTTTTACGCGTTGCCGACATTATGCACAAAGGCGGCGGCCTGCCTGCCGTCCGACTCGGCACGCCCTTGAAAGAAGCCATCGTCAGCATGAGCGAGAAAGGTTTGGGCATGTTGGCGGTAACGGACGGGCAATGCCGTCTGAAAGGCGTATTCACCGACGGCGATTTGCGCCGCCTGTTTCAAGAATGCGACAACTTTACCGGTCTTTCGATAGACGAAGTCATGCATACACACCCTAAAACTATCTCCGCCGAACGCCTCGCCACCGAAGCCCTGAAAGTCATGCAGGCAAACCATGTGAACGGGCTTCTGGTTACCGATGCAGACGGCGTGCTGACAGGTGCGCTGAATATGCACGACCTGCTGGCGGCACGGATTGTATAAGGCGTTGCAGCCGTTTCAGACGGCATTTGTGGTAAGATATGCCGTCTGAAAATAAGGAAATCCCATGCAGGCAATTTCTCCCGAATTACAGGCGCGCGCCGCCAAAATCAAACTGCTGATCCTGGATGTGGACGGTGTTTTGACCGATGGGCGCATCTTTATCCGCGATAACGGCGAAGAAATCAAATCGTTTCACACACTGGACGGACACGGTCTGAAAATGCTTCAGGCAAGCGGCGTGCAGACTGCGATTATCACAGGTCGGGACGCGCCCTCCGTCGGCATCCGCGTCAAACAGTTGGGCATAAATTACTACTTCAAAGGCATTTCGGACAAACGCGCCGCGTATGAAGAGCTGCGCGTTCAGGCAGGCGTGGAAGAAGCCGAGTGTGCCTTTGTCGGCGACGACGTGGTCGATTTGCCGGTGATGGTGCGCTGCGGATTGCCGGTTGCCGTCCCCGACGCGCATTGGTTTACGCTGCAACACGCCGCCTATATTGCTAAACGCCCCGGCGGTGCGGGCGCGGTGCGCGAAGTGTGCGACCTGATTATGCGCGCGAAAGGTACGCTGGGCGCGGCTTTGAACGAGTACATCAAATGAAAGTAAGATGGCGGTACGGAATTGCGTTCCCATTGATATTGGCGGTCGCCTTGGGCGGTCTGTCTGCATGGTTGGGTCGTATCAGCGAAGTCGAGATTGAAGAAGTCAGGCTCAATCCCGACGAACCTCAATACACAATGGACGGCTTGGACGGCAGGCGGTTTAACGAACAGGGATACTTGAAAGAACATTTGAGCTCGAAGGGCGCGAAACAGTTTCCGGAAAGCAGCGATATACATTTCGAGTCGCCGCACCTTTCCTTCTTCCAAGAAGGCAGGCTGTTGTACGAAGTCGGCAGCGACGAAGCCATCTACCATACCGAAACCAAACAAGTTCTCTTTAAAAACCATGTCGTCCTGAACAAAACCGGCGACGGCAGGCGGCAGGCGGGTACGGTAAAAACCGACAAGCTTCATGTTGATACCGAATCGCAATATGCCCAAACCGACACGCCCGTCAGCTTTCAATACGGCGCGTCGCACGGTCAGGCGGGCGGCATGACTTACGACCACAAAACAGGCCTGTTGAACTTCTCATCTAAAGTGAAAGCTACGATTTATGATACAAAAAATATGTAAAATTTTTGTTTTAATAGCATTTTTTTCGGCATCCCCCGCTTTTGCCCTTCAAAGCGACAGCAGGCAGCCTATTCAGATTGAGGCCGATCAAGGTTCGCTCGATCAAGCCAACCAAAGCACCACATTCAGCGGAAACGTCGTCATCAGACAGGGGACGCTCAATATTTCCGCCGCCCGCGTCAACGTAACGCGTAATGGCAAAGGCGAACAGTTTATGAAGGCCGACGGCTCGCCCGTACGTTTCAGCCAAACGTTGGACGGGGGCAAAGGGACGGTGCGTGGTCAGGCAAACAACGTTGCTTATTCGTCTGCAGGCAGCACCGTAGTCTTAACCGGTAATGCCAAAGTACAGCGCGGCGGCGATGTCGCCGAAGGCGCGGTGATTACCTACAACACCAAAACCGAAGTCTATACCATCAGCGGCAGCACAAAATCCGGCGCAAAATCCGCTTCCAAATCCGGCAGGGTCAGCGTCATCATCCAGCCTTCGAGTACGCAAAAATCCGAATAATCCCAAAATGCCGTCTGAAACATAAACCCGGTTCGGACGGCATATGCCGACCGAAGATATTGAAGAGATATTTATGAGCGCAAACGTCAGCCGCCTTGTTGTTCAAAACCTGCAAAAAAGTTTCAAAAAACGCCAAGTCGTTAAAAGCTTCTCCCTCGAAATCGAGAGCGGTGAAGTCGTCGGCCTGCTCGGGCCCAACGGCGCGGGTAAAACCACCAGTTTCTACATGATTGTCGGACTCATTGCCACCGATGCGGGCAGCGTGATGCTGGACGGGCAGGAATTGCGCCACCTGCCCATACACGAACGCGCCCGCCTGGGTGTCGGCTACCTGCCGCAGGAAGCCTCGATTTTCCGCAAAATGACCGTCGAACAAAACATCCGCGCCATTTTAGAAATCAGTACCAAAGACAAAAGCCTCATCGACGGCGAAGTTGAAAAACTGCTTGCCGACCTGAATATCGAGCGTTTGCGCAATAATCCTGCCCCATCTTTGTCGGGGGGCGAGCGTCGACGCGTCGAAATCGCCCGCGTACTCGCCATGAAACCGCATTTTATTTTGCTGGACGAGCCTTTTGCCGGCGTCGATCCTATCGCTGTCATCGACATCCAGAAAATCATCGGATTTCTCAAGTCGCGCGGTATCGGCGTATTGATTACCGACCACAACGTACGCGAAACCCTCAGCATCTGCGATCGGGCCTACATTATTTCAGACGGCACGGTGTTGGCATCGGGAAAACCTGATGATTTGGTCGGAAACGAACAGGTTCGTTCTGTTTATCTGGGTGAGAACTTCAAATATTGAAAATATTTTTCAGACGGGCGGCCTAATATCGTCGAGCAGGCGGCAAAAATACGGATTTATGCTGTTTTTACATAAATTAATTCAAATTTAAAACATTGACTTAAACCTGTTTTCAAAGAATATTGCCCGATATGCTTGCATGTCGTCCCGTAATTTGGTTTAATACGCATCTCTTAACGAGACAGACAAAGGCCAGATAGCTCAGTTGGTAGAGCAACGGATTGAAAATCCGTGTGTCGGCGGTTCGATTCCGCCTCTGGCCACCAAAAAACCGCTTATAAGCGGTTATTTTTTTGCCTGCCGTTTTTGGGAAGTTGTCCGTGTCGGACACGTTTTGTGTTTGACCGTTATGTAGAAGGACAAAAGCGATAATGACCGCTCTGTTGCATTTTGGAGAAGAGGATAAAGGCAGAAAGCATATGCCGTCTGAATGATATTTCAGACGGCATTTTATATTGCGGCGGCACTCAGTCCGTGTCGTCTTCAGGCAATTCTGCCGAACCCATGCGTTTGAGCACGATATTGGTTTTGTTGCGCAGCCGTTTGCTTTTCGGATGGTCGGCGTAGTAGAGCGGGGCGGGGACGCGGGCAGTCAGTTTCGCCGCCTGCTGTTTGGTCAGGTCTGCGGCCGGTTTTTTATAAAAGTATCGGGACGCAGCTTCCGCGCCAAACACCCCGTAGTGCCACTCGATTGAATTCAGATACAGTTCGAAAATCCTGTCTTTGTCGGTAACGGCTTCCATCATCGCCGTAATGGCCGCCTCTTCCCCTTTGCGCAGATAGCTGCGGCTTTCGTTGAGGAAGAGGTTTTTGGCAAGCTGCTGGCTGATGGTCGATCCGCCCGCCTTCACTTCGCCGCTGTTCCGGTTGCGTCTGATAGCGTTTTGAATTCCGCCCCAATCGAAGCCGCCGTGTCCGGCAAAATGGGCATCTTCGGAAGCAATCAGGGCTTTTTTCAGGTTGGTGGAAATGCGGTCGTAGGGAACCCAACGGTAATCCAGGGCGACATTGCGTCCTTCTTGTTCAAACTGCTTCATCCGCATCGACATAAAGGCGGTTTGATGCGGCGCGACGGCACGGTAGGTAATGATGTTGCCGTACACATAAGCGTTGAAGAAAATGAAGATGCCGATAGGCAGGGCAATCAGCCATTTGATGATGCGGAACATGGTTACAGGGCTTTCATGTATTCGATAACAGGGCGGATATCGGGCGTAAATCCGCGCCAGAGGGAGTAGGAAGCGGCAGCCTGACCGACCAGCATGCCCAGGCCGTCTGAAACTTCGGCCGCGCCGTTGCTTTGGGCAAAGTTCAAAAACGCCTGCGCCGCGTCGCCGTAAACCATATCGTAGGCAAGGCGGCAGTTGCGAAAAATTTCAGGGCTGACGGCAGGAAGCTGACCGCTCAAGCCGCCGGACGTGCCGTTGATGATGATATCAAAACCGCCGTTCAAATCCGCCATCGGGACTGCTTCAATGCCGAAAAGCCGCGCCAATTCCTCGGCCTTGGCGTGGGTACGGTTGGCAATGACGATACGGGCAGGGCGGTGTTCTTTCAAAACAGGAATCACGCCGCGCACCGCGCCGCCTGCGCCCAAAAGTAAAATGGTTTTGCACTCGATGGCAATGTTTTTGACCTGCGTGATGTCGTTGGACAAACCGATACCGTCGGTATTGTCGCCACGCAGCTTGCCGTTTTCCAACAGAATCAGCGTATTGACCGCACCTGCCGCCGATGCGCGTTCGGAATACTCGTCCGCCAGCGCAAAAGCTTCCTGCTTGAACGGTACGGTAACGTTTGCCCCGCAACCGCCTGTTTCAAAAAATATCGAAACCGCCTGCGCGAAACCGCCGATGTCGGCGCAAATGCGCCCATATTCGATGTCGACGCCTTCCTGAAGGGCAAACTGCTGATGGATTTGCGGCGACTTGCTGTGGGCGACGGGATTGCCGAAAACGGTGTAACGGGAGATAGTTGTCATGGTTGTATTTCAAAAATAGGACAGCTATTTTATAACGACGGAGGGAAGATGGGAACGCTGGGGGGGAATGCGCTTTACAACGGCATGATATAATTTTTTGCTACCTGAAAAATCCATTTTTTATAATACAACTTTATTTTTTGATAAAAATTACAGAGGTTTGGCATGAAAAAGATGTTACTTTTAGCATTATTAACGGTGGGATTAGCAACTCAGGCTGCAGCGACAGATTGGGTAGGATTAAGCTTTAATGATGATGGTGTTACATATGGCGATGTGGATAGCCGCACCCATAATCGGGCTTGGTTTGAGGATAGGTATAAGAAACCCCAAAAATATCTTAATAATAAATTTATTATTCAAATGAAATCACTAAGAGAAATGGATTGCAGTAATAGGAGATATCGGATATTAACTTTTGCAGTGTATTCAAAATCAGCAAAGTTGGTTGACTCTTCTACTCCTCCTTATGTAAGCAAATGGGAATATGTTTTTCCTGAAACATCTGGGGAGTATATGTACAACTTTGTCTGCAACCATGAGCCGCGATAACTGTTTTATCGGCACAGGATGAATGATTGGCTTTTCTATTTTAAGCCACTATAAACTCGGACAAAAGACGGTAATACAGATTAGATTTCGGTTTTCAAGAATACAGTAAGAGAAGGATTGTTGACAATCTTGCCGTCTGAAACTATATTTCATTACGTAAAAACGGGTGCCCTGATGTATTTCAGACGGCCTTACCGTGGTAGAATAACAACTTAAACCTATTCCCTCAGGAGCTGAAGATGTCCATCAAAGACGCTGTAAAATTGATTGAAGAAAGCGAAGCCCGCTTTGTCGATTTGCGCTTTACCGATACCAAAGGCAAGCAGCACCACTTTACCGTGCCTGCGCGCATCGTGTTGAAAGACCCCGAAGAGTGGTTTGAAAACGGTCAAGCGTTTGACGGTTCGTCCATCGGCGGCTGGAAAGGCATTCAGGCTTCCGATATGCAGCTGCGTCCCGATGCGTCTACAGCCTTCGTCGATCCTTTTTATGATGATGTTACCGTCGTTATTACCTGCGACGTCATCGACCCTGCCGACGGTCAGGGTTACGACCGCGACCCGCGCTCCATCGCACGCCGTGCCGAAGCCTATTTGAAATCTTCCGGTATCGGCGACACGGCATACTTCGGCCCCGAACCCGAATTCTTCGTCTTCGACGGCGTAGAATTTGAAACCGATATGCACAAAACCCGTTACGAAATCACGTCCGAAAGCGGCGCATGGGCCAGCGGTCTGCATATGGACGGTCAAAACACCGGCCACCGCCCTGCCGTCAAAGGCGGTTACGCGCCCGTTGCGCCGATTGACGCGGGACAAGACCTGCGCTCCGCGATGGTAAACATTTTGGAAGAACTCGGCATCGAAGTCGAAGTCCACCACAGCGAAGTCGGTACCGGCAGCCAAATGGAAATCGGCACGCGCTTCGCCACCTTGGTCAAACGCGCCGACCAAACCCAAGACATGAAATATGTGATTCAAAATGTCGCCCACAACTTCGGCAAAACAGCCACCTTCATGCCCAAACCCATCATGGGCGACAACGGCAGCGGTATGCACGTTCACCAATCCATTTGGAAAGACGGTCAAAACCTGTTTGCAGGCGACGGCTATGCCGGCTTGAGCGACACCGCGCTTTACTACATCGGCGGCATCATCAAACACGCCAAGGCCCTGAACGCGATTACCAATCCGTCCACCAACTCTTACAAACGCCTCGTGCCGCACTTCGAAGCGCCGACCAAACTGGCCTACTCCGCCAAAAACCGTTCCGCTTCCATCCGCATTCCGTCTGTGAACAGCAGCAAGGCGCGCCGCATCGAAGCGCGTTTCCCCGATCCGACCGCCAACCCGTATTTGGCATTTGCCGCCCTGCTGATGGCGGGTTTGGACGGCATTCAAAACAAAATCCATCCGGGCGACCCTGCCGATAAAAACCTCTACGACCTGTCGCCGGAAGAAGATGCATTGGTGCCGACTGTCTGCGCTTCTTTAGAAGAAGCTCTTGCCGCGCTCAAAGCCGACCACGAATTCCTCCTGCGCGGCGGCGTGTTCAGCAAAGACTGGATCGACAGTTACATCGCCTTCAAAGAAGAAGATGTCCGCCGTATCCGCATGGCACCTCATCCGCTGGAATTTGAAATGTATTACAGCTTGTAAATTCTCAGGTTTCAGTAGAAATGCCGTCTGAACAAAGTTTCAGACGGCATTTTGCATTTGAACGGCAAAACGGCGGAGCAGGGGCGGTGTTTTTCAGCGGTTGGGCGATATTTGCTACAATAGGCTTTTATTTCTTGGCTGTTTGAACCATGACTGTATCGAAATCAGGTTTTATCGGGCAAATCTTTTCTCGCAATATGCTTGTCTGTATTTTTACGGGGTTTACCTCGGGGCTGCCGCTGTACTTTCTGATTAACCTGATTCCGGCATGGTTGCGCAGCGAGCAGGTGGATTTGAAGAGCATCGGGCTGATGGCGCTGATCGGTCTGCCGTTTACTTGGAAATTTTTGTGGTCCCCACTGATGGACGCGGTCAGGGTTCCCATTTTGGGCCGGCGGCGCGGGTGGATGCTGTTGACGCAGGCAGGGTTGCTGGCGGCTTTGGCGGCATATGCCTTTTTAAACCCCCGGAATCATCTGCCGCTGATTGCCGGTTTGTCGGTGCTTGTCGCTTTTTTTTCCGCCAGTCAGGATATTGTATTGGATGCATTCAGGCGCGAGATTTTGTCGGACGAGGAATTGGGTTTGGGCAACTCAGTCCATGTGAATGCCTACCGGATTGCTGCTTTGGTTCCGGGTTCATTGAGTTTGGTGCTGGCAGACAGGATGCCGTGGTCAGAAGTATTTGTTATCACTTCATTATTTATGCTGCCCGGCCTTCTGATGACGCTGTTTCTCGCGCGTGAACCCGTGTTGCCGCCTTCCGTTCCTAAAACGTTGAAGCAGACCGTGGTAGAGCCGTTTAAAGAATTTTTTACACGTAAAGGCATCGCTTCGGCGGTATGCGTGCTGCTGTTTATCTTCCTTTACAAACTCGGCGACAGTATGGCAACCGCGTTGGCAACGCCGTTTTATCTGGATATGGGTTTCAGTAAGACAGACATCGGTTTGATTGCAAAAAATGCAGGACTGTGGCCGGCAGTAGCGGCAGGTATCTTGGGCGGCGTGTGGATGCTGAAAATTGGCGTAAACAAAGCCTTGTGGATATTCGGCGCGGTGCAGGCTGTAACCGTTTTGGGGTTTGTATGGCTGGCAGGGTTTGGACATTTCGACACAGTCGGTACGAGCGAGAGGCTGATGCTGGCGGCAGTTATCGGCGCAGAGGCAGTCGGCGTGGGGTTGGGGACGGCGGCGTTTGTATCGTATATGGCGCGCGAGACCAATCCCGCATTTACCGCAACGCAGCTCGCACTGTTTACCAGCCTGTCCGCTGTTCCCCGTACGGTCATCAATTCCTTTGCAGGTTATCTGATCGAATGGCTCGGTTATGTACCGTTTTTCCAGTTGTGTTTCGTACTTGCCCTGCCGGGTATGCTGTTGTTGCTGAAAGTTTCGCCTTGGAACGGGGAAAAAACTCAGGATACAGGCAGATGAACGCGTCAAACTGGAGCGTTTACCTGATATTGTGTGAAAACAGCGCGTTCTATTGCGGCATCAGCAAGAATCCGCAACAGCGGCTTGCCGCCCACACGGCCGGAAAAGGCGCGAAATATACCCGCGTATTCAAACCGGTAGCGATGCGTATCGTTGCAGGCGGCATGGATAAAGGCATGGCGCTCAAACAGGAAATCGCCGTCAAAAAACTGACCGCCGCACAAAAACGGCAATTGTGGGAACAGGCAGAAAAAATGCCGTCTGAAACCTGACGGTTCAGGTTCGAACGGCATGGTTACAGCAGTTGGCAACAATCAGGACAAAGCAGGGCAGGCGACGCTGTCGTTTTTGATAAAGACAATAGGTTTGTAACGGCAATGAAGATAAGTGGAAAACAGTGCGAGCATTATTTGAATACGGATTATCTGCAATGAAAAGAACGGTTTTTTCCAAGATGGCGCAAGATTTCTTCGACGGGAAAACGGATGTCGAAACGTTTTACAACCGGTTTATGGACGATTGGATTGCCAACAGTAGCAAGCCGGATGACGTGCGTGTGCCTGTTCCCTATATCGAACAGTCTTTGAGTTTGGCTGTCGACAGTTATTGTCCTGTGGAGTTTCGGGATGATATGCAGCCGTATGATTATGATGAAGAGCAGTTGAAGCGGGTTGTCGGTATTTATCTGCAAACCGATGATGTGGATGAGGCTTATCGGATGATGAGGCGGCAGGGTTTGATTTGATGGCTTGATGCCGTCTGAACTTGGTTTCAGACGGCATTTTTATTGCCTTTTGTTTGGAAAAACGGGGCGTTTTGCGGCGGATGCCGCTTTTTTTACGGAGTTTTGAAAAAGGAAAACCGATGTTTCAACACACAGGACGGCACATAAAGCGTCGCCCTATGAAAGTGAAGGCATATATCAGTATTTTTTATACGCCAACAGAAAAGAATACGATGAACTGTTGGTTAGATTTGTATTAATCAATCAGTATATTTTTTATACCGAGGTATTTTTCCTTATCGGTATCCCTTCTTTTATGAGGATGCCTGCCGCTCATATAAAGAACGGGGAAGATATGATGGGAAAATACGGTACAGCCCTCGATATCACACAATATATCAACTTATTTGTTTGTTTGATAATGTGTATTTCTGTTTTTTGGATTGTGGTTTTCAATTTGTAGCGAATTGGATTCGGTATATACGGCATTGCAGAAAGCGTTTGACTCTCCAATGCCGTCTGAAAACCGGTTTCAGACGGCATTTGCGTTCAGTAAGAAAAGCCGCGCTTGCCGCCCGAACGTCTCGCCGCAGCCTCTGCATAACGGCGCACCTCTTTTTCCAAGTCTTCCAAGTTCAAAGGAAAATCAGGCAGTCTGTCTCCCTGTTTCTCTTCGAGGATAATCCGCCCGCCATCCAAATACCACGTCTGTTGCGCATGATAGGTCTGCATATCCGCCGTTACGCCATCCGCTTTCAATGCTACCGTCGAAGATTGTGCAATAAAAAGATTTCCGTTTTTCAAATAATATTCGAAATCCTGGCGTTTTTTCCCATTGTCGAAACTCCAATAGACTTTCTGCGGCAGACCGTCCGCATCATAGCCAACCACAAGACTGTTCGCCTTCATCCCTCGGGGCATCAATTCCCGCATATTCTGATAAAACACATAATCGCGCGAGTCCGATGCAATCCGGTTGCTCTCTTCGCGGAAGTCCCAAACCTTCTGCTCGTCATTCGCGACATCTCGGTATTTCGCCAAATATACCTGGGCCATCTGATAACACCCGAGGCAATGCTCATAAACATCTTCCCCGATTTTCCCGCGCCCCGACGCATCAAATACCGAACCGTCCGGTTGCCAAACAACCCGATATTCTCCTGTCGTTTCATAATTTTCCCCGTGAGCCATTCCACCGTACACATTTACAGAAAACGGACGATCGTTCCGATACAGATACTCGGCATTAACAAACGCTTCCGGCGAGCGTTGCGAAAGCGAAACCGCAACCAAACCGCCCTCGCCGATATAGTAATCCAGCCAAACCTCTTCCCCATGTTCCTGCTCCGTTACGTGAAACCATTTCGCCTTTTCTTTCAAACGACTGAGCCAGATAGCGAGCGCGAGATAATCCTTCTCCGACTGCAACGGACCGTCATCCACAGTTCCGGCAAGACTTTCCTCCGTCCTCATCGATTCCTTCACGATGACAACCGCCCTGTCGGCATTTCGGAACAGGCGGGCAAGTTTCGCCACAAAAGCATTCGGATTTTCAGGTACTTCAGTTGCCGTATCGCTCAAAAACCAACGCGGATTAATCTCATAGGCAATACCCGTTCCCAGCCAAAAGGCAAATGCAAGTGCAAAAAATGACAACAATACCGGTTTGAATTTTTTAAACATATTTATTTTTCGTTTAACAGGATATATCGATTATATTAGACGATCTTTTAATCTAATCTACGGTTGCTACCGTACTTTAAAAACCCCTATGCAGGCTGCGGCTTGTTACTCTTGTTTGCTTCGGTTCAATTTTTTGACTAATTCAAATGCTTCAGATTGATATTGATCTTTCCATTTTTTCCAATCTAACGGTTTTCCCGAGCGTTCCCAATCTTCTAAAACCGACATTTTGAACATTTCCATTTCCCACCAATATTCGGCATATAAACGTGATTGATTGGGAATGTCGGCTTCTGCCCGATCGGCAAAATGCAAAAAATGAGAAATATCGCAAACTATATTATTTTCAGAAACTCTTTCAGCCAATATGTTTTTGACTAACTGCCGCGCCCCGGTCTGATATTTTTCTGTCCATCTCTCCCATTTTTCAGGCTTTCCTGATGTTTCCCAATCTTCCAATGCAGAGGCATTCAAGACTTCCAATTCCCACCAGCAATCGTAGTAATGAGAGGATTGGTTGGGAATCTCATTTTCTGCTTCGGAAACAAATTGGATAAAACTAAAAATATCCTTAACGATTTTTTCAAATCTATTTTCCATAGGTTGCCGCCCCCTCCAAATTGCGTGCCAACAACTTCGGCAAAATCAAGCCGGCAAGCCCCAGCATCCTGTGCCAATTGGAGAAAATGCCGTCTGAAAGCCGAATACCGCTTCAGACGGCATTTGCCAGATTTGACCTTGCCGGTGCTTACGGACGCTTTTTAAATATAAAGAAGGAAATATCGTCTAACGCATCTTCGGCAAAACCTTGCAAATCCGGATTACCTTGTTTTGAGCGCAATAAAGCAATCACTTTATCGCAATCGCCGATATTTTCATGCATCCTGGCGAGATGTCCGAAACAGGTTAATGACAATCTGGCAATATCCAAGTCTTTATGCTTCGACAACTCCGTCAATTTCTCAGAAATCCAAGGGATTTCATCCTCCTCCGAGTTGAAGGTCATGCCGAGCATACCGTCAATAACACAATCTTTATTTTCAGAATAAATCATCTTTTCTACTTGATTCTTATCAGCCATCATTTTTTAATTTTTCCTTTTGAATGAACCGACATTGCTTTTTTAAAACATCTTTTCCGGCGGGCAGAACCGTTATGAAACATTTGCGCCCGGTCTCAGGCAAAACGATTTCCTTATCGGTTTATCGGCAACGATGCGGACGGTTTGGGTTTTGCCGCTTTCAGATAACAGCCTGATTCCCGCCTTTAAGTCTTCCGCCTTAATCCATTTGCCGTCCGAATAAAACGGGTGGATGCGGTTGGAAATCAGGGTTTGGCTGTTGCTGATGCCGTCTGAAAGCCGAATATCGTTTCAGACGGCATTTTGATTGCCGGGTTTTGCTATTTTTTGTTGTAATAATCAAATTGCACGTTGACTATGTCTTTCTCGGTAAAAATATAACGGAGCATTGTTGTGAATCTTTCATAACGTTCATGAATTCCCACGCTATCAGGTAGCCAAGGGGAAGCTTTAATTTCGAAAAGCTCCCAATTTGGAACCATTAAAAAATCAATAAGGGTACCGATTCCAATCACAATATCCCTTGGTATATCCATCGGATAAGGATATTTTCTCCTAACCTCGATTAAATCATTCTCTAACTTCCAATATTCTTCATCATCCCACACCCCGTCATCATACCATTTGCCAATAAATGAATTTTCGTCATATCCCTCAAAACAAGTAATATTTCTTCTGAAGTTTTTTAACTCACACATAATACACATAATAATTAATCTCCAATACGATTTAGGTTTTTATCATGGAATGCCGTCTGAAGGGCGGAACGGTCTTTCAGACGGCATCGGATTGCCGGATTTTTAACCTAACCCGCACTTGTTAATCAAAATTCCATTTTTCCGATATAGTATTTCTCCAAGCGTAACCACCAAGGGGTAAATTACTTAGGAGATTGACTGAGGAATCAATAGTGACAATTTCTTTTAAACTGACTATCACAGCATCTCCTTCATGAATTTCATTGCCATCTAAGAATTGCCACATTCCATCATCAGCATCATGCCATACTTCTAAGATTCCGTTTTTTTTAGACAAAATTCTTCCAGTGGTAATAACAGCAGTATTTTGAGGGTCTTCAAATTTCCATTGCATATTGATGCCTGTTTATTTGATTTCTTAATATTTTTCTTCCGGATAAAACCTGCGCGGTTTTATGACTATTGCCCCTTTCAAATGAAGGAAAGGTCGTCGAAAATCAAACACATTTTCAGACGGCCTTTTGATTGTTGGGTTTTCACCTCAATCTACCTTTACTATGTTTTATTGGAAAATAAAAAAATTTCCAGTCATCTACATCTACATCAGTAAAAATATAACGGAGCATTACTCTGAACCTTTCATAACGCTCATTAATTTTGACACTTTTAGGCAACCAAGGAGAAGCTTTAATTTCGAAAAGTTTCCAATTTGGAACCATTAAAAAATCAATAATAGTACCGATTCCAATCACAATATCCCTTGGTATATCCATCGGATAAGGATATTTTCTCCTAACCTCGATTAAATCATTCTCCAACTTCCAATATTCTTCATCATCCCACACCCCGTCATCATGCCATTTACCAATAAATGAATTTTCGTCATACTCCTTAAAACAAGGGATGTTTCTTCTAAAATCCTTGAACTCGCACATAATAATTAATCTCCAATACGGTTAAGATTTTCATCATGGGATGCCATCTGAACGGCAGGGTGGGTTTTCAGACGGCATTTGCGCTCAATAATAATATCCCGCACCCAGAATACACGGTTTGGATGCGCCGGTTGCTTTGTGCGGACTACTGGGAATGCGGTTGACCCAACACGCCGCCAACCACGCAAATGCGGCCGCCTCCACCCATTGCGGATCGAGATTCAGGTCGGCGGTGCTGTGTAAGGAAACGCGTGTGCCGAAACATTCTGCCAAATCCGCTGTCAAGACGGGATTGCGGATGCCGCCGCCGCAAATATACATTTGACGGGTATCTGCCGCTGCGTGTGAGACGGCGTCGAAAACGGTTTGCGCGGTAAAACGGGAAAGCGTCCGTAATACGTCGTATCGGTTTTCGCCGCCGCCAAGATAGGTTTCGAGCCAATTTAGGGCAAACAGTTCGCGCCCCGTGCTTTTTGGGTGGGGTTGTGAGAAATACGGGTGGGCGAGCAGCCTGTCGAGCAGTTGCGGCAATATGTTGCCTTGTGCCGCTTTTGCACCGTTTTTGTCGTAAGGCAGCTGCCAGTGTGCCTGCGTCCATGCGTCCATCAGCATATTGCCCGGCCCCGTGTCGAAGCCGAAGGCGGGTGTGTCGGGGGGGAGTACGCTGATGTTGGCAATCCCGCCGATGTTCAGTACCACGCGAGTTTCTTTATCGTCGCGGAACAGGGCTTCGTGAAAGGCGGGGACGAGCGGCGCACCTTGTCCGCCGGCCGCAAGGTCGCGGCTGCGGAAGTCGCCGACGGTAAAAATCTGAGTCAGTTCCGCCAGCAGCGGCAAATCGGCAAGCTGTACGCTGTAACCGTGTTCCGGTGCATGTCGGACGGTTTGACCGTGGCAGCCGACAGCGGTAATGTCGTACGGCGCGAGGTTTTGACTGCATAGCAGTTCGGCGACGGTTTGCGCATACAGGTGGCTGAGTTCTTGCGACAAAATCCTGCTGCGGTGCAGTTCGTCTGCGCCTGTGTCCTGTAAATCCAGCAATTTGCGGCGTAACCGGTCAGGGTAGGGTATAAAGGCGTGTCCCTCCGCGCCCAGCCATTTCCCGCCGTCCATACGTATCAGTACGGCATCCGCCCCGTCCATGCTTGTTCCCGACATGATGCCGATGTAAAGCTGTGTTTCCATCATCACTCCCAAACTGGTGCAAAACGCCATTTTAACGTGTATTGACGCCCGTATACCGATTTGCTGGCGTAGTGTAAATAAATGTTTCAAGAAGGATTGCAAAAGGTTACAATATCCGCGAAAACCCTTCTGTGTCCACTAAGGAATCTTCCATGGCTCAAACTCAAATGAGTGCGAACTTGAAACTGATTAACGCTGTCTTTGCCGCCATGCTGGTCGGCATGGTCAGCTATTTTATCTATTGGGGTTTGGGTTATACCCACTACAATAACAGCGTGCTTTTCATTATTGCCACCATGTTCGGCGTGTTCATGGCGTTCAATGTCGGCGGCAACGATATTGCCAACTCTTTCGGTACCAGCGTCGGGTCCGGGACGCTGACGATCCCGCAGGCTTTGCTGATTGCAGCGGTATTTGAGGTCAGCGGTGCGGTCATCGCGGGTGGAGAAGTAACCGATACTATACGCAAAGGTATCGTCGATCTGAACGGTATGAACCTCGAGCCCATGCAGTTTGTGTTTATCATGATGTCTGCACTCTTGGCGGCGGCTTTGTGGCTGCTGTTCGCTTCCCACAAAGGCCTGCCGGTTTCGACGACACACGCGATTATCGGCGGCATCGTCGGCAGTGCGTTGTGTATGGCGGTTATGAAACATGCCGACTGGGGAACGTTGATTCAGTGGGGAAAATTGGGAGAAATCGGGATATCTTGGGTGCTGTCGCCTGTTTTGGGCGGTGCGGTTTCCTATTTCCTGTTTTCCCGCGTTAAGAAAAATGTCTTAGATTACAATGCTTGGGCCGAAGGTACGCTCAAAGGCATCAAGCAGGAGAAAAAGGCCTATAAAGAACAGCACCGCCTGTTTTTCGAGGGTTTGTCTGAGGCTGAAAAAGTCGAATATGCCACTAAAATGGCGCACGATGCACAAATTTACGATGAGCCCGAATTTGATCCGCAAGAGCTGCAATCGGAGTATTACCGCGGTCTTTATACGTTCGATAACCGTAAAAACAATGTCGATTCTTACAAGGCGTTGCACTCTTGGGTTCCCTTTATCGCTTCGTTCGGCGCGATGATGATTTCTGCCATGCTGATTTTCAAGGGTCTGAAAAACCTGCATCTGGGCATGAGCAATGTCAACAGCTTCCTGACTATCTTTATGATAGGTGCGGCGGTGTGGATGGGTACGTTTGTTTTTGCAAAAAGCCTCAAACGTAAAGATTTGGGTAAATCGACCTTTCAGATGTTTTCATGGATGCAGGTCTTTACCGCATGCGGTTTCGCATTCAGCCACGGGGCGAACGATATCGCCAACGCCATCGGTCCGTTTGCCGCGATTATGGATGTTTTGCGGACTAACAGCGTTGCCGCGCAAAATGCCGTTCCTCCGATTGCCATGCTGACATTCGGTATCGCGCTGATTGTCGGTTTGTGGTTTGTCGGTAAAGAGGTGATTAAAACCGTCGGTACGAGTTTGGCTGAAATGCATCCTGCTTCGGGATTTACCGCCGAACTGTCCGCCGCCTCCGTTGTGATGGGTGCGTCGCTGATGGGGCTGCCTGTTTCCAGTACGCATATCTTGGTCGGTGCGGTACTCGGTATCGGTCTGGTCAACCGTAATGCCAATTGGAAACTGATGAAGCCCATCGGCCTGGCTTGGGTCATTACCCTGCCTGCAGCCGCTGTATTGTCGGTTGCCTGCTACTTGGTTTTACAGGCAGTATTCTGATTGTTAAACGGTTATGCCGTCTGAACTTCCTTCAGACGGCATTTTTGTTTGCAAGTCCGGTTTGGCGGGAATATGGGTTTATAGGTCAGACAGGGAGCAGGCTGCCGTATCGTTATGAGATGGCGTCGCCCTTCCGGAAAACAGGTTGTAAAAAATAAAATGCCGTCTGAACCTCTTTCAGACGGCATCCGTATATTTGAAATACAATCAGACGGTTTGTGAGTATTTCGCCCTGGTTTCTTTATGGCGCAAGTGGTAGTCGAATACCATGGCGATGTTGCGGATGAGGAAGCGTCCCTTCGGAGTAACGGTCAGTCCTTGGTCGTTCAGGTTGACGAGTCCCAAGTCTGCAAGTTTTTCCAGATCGGCGAGCTCGTCTTTGAAGTAACGGTCGAACGGAGTGCCGGATATGTCTTCGTAAACACGGTAGTCGAGTGCGAAACGGCACATCAAATCCTGAATGATATTGCGGCGCAGGATATCGTCCTGATTAAGCTGGTAGCCGCGCATGATGGGCAGTCTGCCTTCATCGATGGCGGCATAGTAGGCATCGATGTCCCGTTCGTTTTGAGAGTAGGTGTTGCCGATTTTACCGATGGACGACACGCCGATAGCAACTAGGTCGCAATCCGCATAAGTTGAATAACCTTGGAAATTGCGTTGCAGCAATCCTTCTTCGAGTGCGACAGACAATTCGTCGTCCGGTTTGGCAAAATGATCCATGCCGATGAAGACATAGCCGCGTTCGGTCAGGGTTTGGACGCAGTATTGCAGCATATCGAGTTTTTCCTCACTGCCGGGAACGGCGGCGGTATCGATGCGGCGTTGCGGTTTGAAAACATGCGGCAGGTGGGCGTAGTGATAAAGGGCGAGACGGTCGGGATCAAGCGACAAAACGGTATCGATGGTGGTTTTAATGCTTTCGGAAGTCTGGTGTGGTAGGCCGTAAATCAAGTCCACACTGACGGATTTGAAGCCTGCTTCACGGGCGGCATCGATGACTTCCTTGGTTTCTTCGTAACTTTGGATGCGGTTGACGGCCGCCTGTACTTTAGGGTCGAAATCCTGAATACCGACACTCATACGGTTGAAACCGAGTCTGCCGAGCATGAGGACGGTATACCGGCTGACTTTACGCGGGTCAATTTCGATGGAATATTCGCCGGTGGGGAACAACTCGAAATGTTTGCGGATCATGCGGAAAACACGTTCGATTTGGTCGTCGCTTAAGAAGGTTGGCGTACCGCCGCCGAAGTGGAGTTGGGCAAGCTGGTGTTTTCCGTTTAAATGCGGGGCAAGCAGCTCCATTTCTTTTTCAAGGTATTCGATATAGGCATCGGCGCGGCTCTTGTCTTTGGTAATGATTTTATTGCAGCCGCAGTAGTAGCAGATGGTATTGCAAAAGGGGATGTGAATGTAAAGGGAGAGCGGTTTATTTAACATTCCCGTGCTACGTAAATGTAAAGCTTTGATGTACTCCCCTTCTCGGAAGCCGTCATGGAAACGGTCTGCAGTAGGGTAGGAGGTGTAGCGCGGACCGCTGGACGGCAGGCTGGCAATCAGCTCGCGGTCGAACTCGGGACGGTTATTGGCATTGTGATTGTTCTGTATCTGTATAATTTTCATGGTGCGTGTTCGATTTTATGATGTTAGTCAAATTTTGGATAGTTTGGTAGAATGCCGCAGTATGATAAACCTGTCTTGATATGTGTCAATAAGCACATAATCATGATGGGGCAAAACGCACGAAAAGGTACGGTATGGCTTCGCATAATACTACACATCAGATGAAAACGCTGTGTTCTTCCTGTTCTTTGCGGGAACTCTGTCTGCCTGTCGGATTACTGCCTAACGAGTTTACCCAGCTCGATGCCGTTATCCGCCAAAGCCGCCGTTTGAAAAAGGGCGAATACCTGTTCCGTGCCGGCGAAGCCTTTACTTCGCTCTTTGCCATCCGTGCAGGCTTCTTCAAGACAACCGTCGCCAGTCAGGATGGCCGCGATCAGGTAACAGGTTTTTTTATGTCGGGCGAACTCATCGGCATGGACGGCATCTGTTCCCATGTGCACAGTTGCGACGCGGTCGCTTTGGAAGACAGCGAGGTATGCGAGTTACCGTTTACCCATATCGAAGAGCTCGGTCAGAATATCCCAAGCCTGCGTACCCACTTTTTCCGCATGATGAGCCGCGAAATTGTGCGCGATCAGGGCGTGATGTTGCTTTTGGGTAATATGCGTGCAGAAGAGAGGATTGCCGCCTTTCTGTTAAACCTCTCCCAACGCCTTTATTCCCGCGGTTTTGCTGCCAACGATTTCATCCTGCGCATGTCTCGTGAAGAAATCGGCAGTTATCTCGGGCTGAAACTTGAAACCGTCAGCCGCACATTATCTAAATTTCATCAGGAAGGGTTGATTTCCGTCGAACACAAGCACATCAAAATCCTCAATCTGCAAGTGTTGAAGAAGATGGTGTCCGGCTGCTCGCACGCCATTTGAGCCATTGTCGTCCGGGATAATGCATATAGGCAGGATATTTGTTCTTCCCATAATTTCAGATAGTATGGGAAAGCAAATATCCTGCCTTTGTTTTACAGACAAAATGCCGGCTGAAGGGAAAACACTAAATAGAGAAATCTTCGCTGACGGGTGTGTACAGGATTTTGTCCACCTTTTCACGGGTCAGGTGCGGTGCAAATGATTGGATAAAGTCATACGCATATCCGCGCAAATAAGTATCGTTGCGTAAGGCAATCCATGTTGGAGAAGGTTCAAACAAATGTGCGGCATCCACAAGTTGCAAATCGTCATCCGTATCCGGGTTGTAGGCCATCTTTGCCATCAATCCCACGCCCAAACCCAAGCGGACGTAAGTTTTTAATACGTCCGTATCTGCCGCAGCCAATGCGACATCGGGTTGTTCCAAACGAGCTTTGGCGAATGCCCGTGCAATGCTGCTGCCCGTGTTGAATGCAAATTCATAGGTAATTAGTGGAAATCTTGCCAAATCTTCAATGCGGAGGGGGTTTCTGCATTCGAGCAAGGGGTGGTCGTTCGGTACGATAACCGCATGAGTCCAGTCATAGCAGGGGAGTTTTCCCAGTTCGGGATGGTCGTCTATACGCTCTGTAACAATTGCCAAATCAGATTCGCCCGAAGTAACCATTTGGGCGATGGCGGCAGGGCTCCCCTGTTTGATGGTCAGGTTGACTTTCGGATAGCGTTTCACAAAATCGGCAACAATCAAGGGCAGGGCATAGCGTGCCTGAGTATGTGTTGTGGCTACCGTCAGCGAACCGCTGTCCTGTCCGGTAAACTCGCTGCCGATATTTTTAATGTTTTGTACATCACGCAAAATACGTTCGGCAATATCTAAAACCGCTTTGCCCGGCTGAGAGACGGAAACCACGCGCTTTCCGCTGCGGATAAAAATCTGAATGCCGATTTCTTCTTCCAATAATTTGATTTGTTTGGAAATACCGGGTTGCGAGGTAAACAAGGCTTCGGCTGCTTCGGAAACATTCAGGTTGTGCCGGTAAACTTCCAAAGCGTATTTTAATTGCTGTAATTTCATGGCGGGTGGGTATGCATCGGTGACAGGGTCTGAATATCGTTTTTAATTTATCATACTTTTTTAAGTATATGATATGGGCTCTGTCGCCATATTTGTTGTTTTTATGCAACGACAATTTCCATATATGGAAAAAATCACCCTAAACTAATGACACAGAATTGATTTTTCGGCATGATTGGCAATTAGGAAACAGGCTGTGTTACTGTTGTTTTCTAGGGTTGAGTATTGACAGTCTGCACCCGGCTTCTTTATAGTGGAGACTGAAATATCCAATTTGCCGCCATATTCTTACAGCGGCCTGTATGTTGGCAATCCAGCAGCTGCTCCTGTATCTGCTGTACAAATTTAATGAGGGAATAAAATGACCAAACAGCTGAAATTAAGCGCATTATTCGTTGCACTGCTCGCTTCCGGCACTGCTATGGCAAGCGAAGCACATACCAAACATGGTTACACTGTAAGCAGCAAATCTCAAGAAATCGTACGTAACAACTACGGCGAGTGCTGGAAAAACACCTATTTCAATAAAGCGGAACAAGGTCGTGTGGAATGTGGTGATGCTGCTCCGCAGGCTCCTACTGTTATCGAACAGGCTCCTCAATATGTTGACGAAACCGTTTCTCTGTCCGCTAAAACTCTGTTCGGTTTCGATAAGGACGTATTACGTGTTGAAGCTCAAGAGAATCTGAACGTATTGGCACAGCGTCTGGGTCAAACCAATGTACAAGCCGTACGTGTAGAAGGTCATACCGACTTTATGGGTGCCGAGGCATACAACCAGGCATTGTCTGAACGCCGTGCCAACGTAGTTGCAAATTACTTGGTAGGTCGTGGTGTTCCTGCTGCTAAAATTTCTGCAGCCGGCTTAGGTGAGTCTCAAGCTCAGATGACCCAAGCTTGTGAAGCCGAGGTAGCTAAACTGGGTGCTAAAGTTTCTAAAGCTAAAAAACGTGAAGCCTTGATTGCATGTATCGAACCTGACCGTCGCGTTGATATCAAAATCCGTAGCGTGGTAACTCGTCAAGTTTCCCCAGGTTACGTTCAAACACAACAGGCTCAGGCTGAGCATCCTGCCGCTGAGCAAGGTTGGATTCCTGCTCCATACAATGGTGTACACGGTTACGCAAAACCTTAATTGGTTGATTTAAATAAACCCCGCATTTGCGGGGTTTATTTTATTTTATTTGTCAGATTGCTTTGGCTATTCTTAGTGAAGGATATAAAATCTGTACTGCATCATTTGTCATGGATATTTTAAATAATGAAAGAATTTGATTTCATCAGGCGGTATTTGCAGACAGACGGTGATCGTGATGTTGTTTTAGGAATTGGCGATGATGCGGCAATTATCCGCCCGCGAGAGGGTTTCGATTTGTGTTTCAGTGCGGATATGCTGCTGAGGGACAGGCATTTTTTTGCCGATGTAGAACCGGAGGATTTGGCTTGGAAGGTTTTGGCTGTCAATATTTCAGATATGGCGGCAATGGGTGCCATACCGCGTTGGGTGCTGCTAAGCGCGGCATTGCCGCAATTGGACGATGTGTGGTTGGAACGGTTTTGCAGTAGTTTTTTTGATTTGGCAAGAAAGTTTGGCATCACCTTAATCGGCGGTGATACGACCAAGGGTGATATGGTTTTCAATGTAACCATTATTGGCGAGTTGCCGAAGGGGAGGGCATTGAAGCGTAATGCGGCGGCAGTGGGCGATGATGTTTGGGTGTCCGGGTATATAGGGATGGCGGCGGCGGCTTTGAACTGCCGTCTGAAACAGTGTGTTTTGCCTGACGATGTATTTGCCGCGTGCGAACAGAAGTTGCTCCGTCCTGAACCAAGGGTTGAACTGGGACTTGCCTTATTGCCTGTCGCCCATGCGGCACAGGATGTTTCCGATGGGCTGGCTCAGGATATAGGGCATATTTTGACCGCTTCCGGTGTGGGTGCGGAAATTTTTGCGGATAAATTGCCGTCTTTATCCGTATTGAAAGATATTTTGCCACGTTCTCAATGGCTGTCTTATACTTTGGCCGGCGGCGATGATTACGAACTGGTATTTACCGCATCGGAAAGTTGCCGCGAAAGCGTGCTTGCCGCAGCGGAACGATGCGGCGTGCCGGTAACGCGTATCGGTAAAATCAATGGGGAATGCCGTCTGAAGATTTTGGATAATGACGGCAGGGAATTGAAACTTCACTCTTCGGGATTTGATCATTTTGGCTGATTTTAAACCTAACTTTGCATGGCTGCTCAAACGGCCGTTGTGTTTTTTGGCATTTGGTTTCGGCAGCGGGCTTGCTCCGTTTGCGCCGGGTACCTTCGGTACTTTGGCGGCGTTACCTTTGGCGTTCGTATTGATTTTGACGGGTGTGGACGGCCTGTTGTTGGCTTTTTTATGTATGGTGCTGTTTATGTGGGGCATACGCATTTGCGCGTATGCGGAAAAGGAAACAGGGGTATCCGATCATGGCGGTATTGTTTGGGATGAAATCGTCGCCATGATGTTTGTACTGGCTTTCGTTCCGTTCAAGTGGGTGTGGTGGCTGGCGGCGTTTATCCTATTCCGTCTATTTGACGCGCTTAAACCGCCTCCGGTCAGCTGGTTTGATAAAAATCTGCATGGTGGGCTGGGTATTATGGCGGACGACATGGCTGCGGCGGTAATGACGTTGATTGTCTTGCAGATTGCGATGCTGTTTTAACGGGGTTATCTTACAGAAATGCCGTCTGAATGGTTTCAGACGGCATTTTGTTTAACGCGTTACCGGTTTATATTTAATCCGTTTCGGTTTCGCGCCTTCTTCGCCGAGTCGGCGTTTCTTATCGGCTTCGTATTCCTGATAGTTGCCGTCGAAGAACACCCATTTAGAGTCGCCTTCACAAGCCAAGATATGCGTAGCGATGCGGTCGAGGAACCAGCGGTCGTGCGAAATGACCATCACGCTGCCGGCAAATTCCAGCAATGCGTCTTCCAGTGCGCGCAGGGTTTCCACATCGAGGTCATTGGACGGTTCGTCCAGCAGCAACACATTGCCGCCGCTCAACAAGGTTTTTGCCAAGTGCAAACGTCCGCGTTCGCCGCCGGAAAGGTTGCCGGCGATTTTGCTTTGGTCGCTGCCTTTGAAATTGAAGCGTCCCAAATATTGGCGGGCTGGAATTTCAAACTGACCAACCTGCAAAATGTCGCGGCCTTCGGCGATGTTGTCGAATACGGTTTTGTCGTTTTGTAAACCTTCGCGGCTTTGGTCAATCAGACTCATTTTCACGGTTTGCCCGATTTTCACTTCGCCGGAATCAGGCTGCTCTTTGCCCGAAATCATTTTGAACAGCGTAGATTTACCCGCGCCGTTCGGACCGATGATGCCGACAATCGCGCCCGCAGGCACTTTGAAGCTCAAATCGTCAATCAGCACTTTATCGCCAAACGATTTGGAAACATTCACAAATTCAATGACTTCATTACCCAAACGCTCGGCAACAGGGATAAAGATTTCCTGAGTTTCGTTGCGTTTTTGGTATTCGTAGTTGCTCATTTCTTCAAAACGCGCCAGACGCGCTTTGGACTTGGCTTGGCGGCCTTTGGCATTCTGGCGCACCCATTCCAATTCCTGCTTCATTGCTTTCACGCGCGCAGCTTCGGATTTCGCCTCGTTTTCCAAGCGTTTTTCTTTCTGCTCCAGCCAAGACGAGTAATTGCCTTTCCACGGAATACCGTGTCCACGGTCGAGTTCCAAAATCCATTCGGCGGCGTTGTCCAAGAAGTAGCGGTCGTGCGTTACGGCAACGACTGTACCTGGGAAGCGTACCAAGAATTGCTCCAGCCATTCGACAGATTCCGCGTCCAAGTGGTTGGTCGGCTCGTCCAGCAAAAGCATATCGGGTTTGCTCAACAACAGTTTGCACAAAGCAACGCGACGTTTTTCACCGCCGGACAAATTGCCGATTTTGGCATCCCAATCAGGCAGGCGCAGCGCGTCGGCAGCGATTTCCAATTCATGCTCTGCACCGCCGCCGGTAGACGAACCCGCCGCAATAATCGCTTCCAAGCGGCCTTGTTCTTCCGCCAACGCGTCAAAATCCGCATCAGGATTGGCATACTCAGCATACACTTCTTCCAAGCGTTTTTGTGCGGCAGCCACTTCGCCCAAACCGCTTTCCACTTCCTCGCGCACGGTTTTCTCAGGATCAAGCTCAGGCTCTTGCGACAGGTAGCCGATTTTAATGCCGCCCATCGGCACGGCTTCGCCCTCAAATTCTTTATCCACGCCCGCCATAATTCTCAGTACAGTAGATTTACCCGCACCGTTCAAACCGAGCAAACCGATTTTTGCACCAGGAAAGAATGAAAGGGAAATGTCTTTAATAATGGTTTTTTGCGGCGGCACAACCTTGCTCACGCGCAGCATAGAATAGACGTATTGTTGGGACATGGTTTTCTCAATTCGGTCAAATAAATTTCAGACGGCCCATTTTAACCGATTGTATTGATTATTGCTTGCACGGATGATATTTGGAGGAACAGCTGACGGAATGACTAAAGAGTTTGTGAATCGTTTGATATTTATTTTGATTGGCGAACGTGTTTGCCTGCCATACATGCATAAACGGCAATAATTCTTTGGCAATGTATTGATATGAAAGTAAATCTGTTTAGTAAAAGGAAAAGTCAGGAGGAAGGAAGGCGGCATTGTGTCCATTTGGGTTGATGACGCAAGGAGTGTTGAATAAAGGCCGTCTGAAACCTTTTCAGACGGCCTTTCTTCATTTTTCACAGGAATATCTCAAATCCCCGCGTATCCTGCCCTTCAGTCTGCTGCCTGCTTTTTCCAATCGACACACTCTGCCAAATCGGTATTGAAATGCGCGCCGATGTTGTGCCGCCTTGCGTATGCGGCTTGGGCGACGGCGAGGCTGCATTCGAGCAGGTTGCGGTTTTCGTATTCGGACGCAGTGTGCGGTTCGGTTTGGTTTTGCTTCCAAAGCCACAGCTGGGCGATGGCGCGGCGCAGGCCGGTATCGTTGCGGAGGATGCCCAGATGGCGTTGGTTGAACGCTTGCAGGACGGGACGGCTGAAGGTGTTTTGAAGGTCGTCTGCAAAGATGCCTGCTTCGGCGGTGGGGTTTTCAGACGATCTTTGGGACGGTACAGCTTGGAATGCTTGTCCGTCTGCGATGGTTTGGGCGCAGAGCCTTGCGGTCACGACGCATTCGAGCAGGGAGTTGCTGGCGAGGCGGTTGGCTCCGTGCAGCCCTGTGCAGGCGGTTTCGCCTAAGGCGTAGAGCTGCGGTAGGGAGGTTCTGCCGCAGGGGTCGGTGTGGATGCCGCCGCAGGTGTAGTGTTGCACGGGGCGGACGGGGATGGCTTGGCGCGTGATGTCCAAGCCGCATTGGGATAAACAGTGTCGATGGATGGACGGAAAATGCTGACAGACGAACGCTGCGGGTTGATGGCTGATGTCGAGCGAGACGAAGTCTTGCGTTTGCTTGGCGATTTCGGCGGCGATGGCGCGGGCAACGATGTCGCGCGGCGCAAGTTCGGCGCGGAGGTCGTAATGCGGCATAAACCGTTCGCCCGATTGGTTGGTCAGGATGCCGCCTTCGCCGCGCACGGCTTCGGAAATCAGGAAGGTGCGGCCGTTTTCAGACGACCTTGCCAAGCCTGTGGGGTGGAATTGGATAAATTCGAGGTTTTCGACTGCGCAGCCTGCGCGTATCGCCATGGCGATGGCGTCTCCCGTGCATTCGGGCGGCGTAGTGGTGGTGGCGTAAATCTGTCCCAAGCCGCCGCCTGCGAGTACGGTATGGCGGGCGCGGATGCGGTAGGTTTCTTGCGTTTGGCAGTCGAGGACGGTCAGTCCGCACGCCGCGCCTGATTCGGTTTGGATGTCCAACGCCATCTGCTGCTCGTAAACGCGGATGTTCAGGCGGCGGCGTATTTGGGCAATCAGGCTCTGCATGACGGCTTCGCCCGTGTAGTCGGCGACGTGGGCGATTCGGCGGCAGGTATGCCCGCCTTCGCGCGTCAGGTGCAGGTCGTTATGATTCCGGTCGAACGCCACGCCCTGCGCCAACAGCCATTCGATTGCCGGTTTGCCCTGCGACAGGATGGCGCGGACGGCGGCTTCGTCGCACAAACCCGCGCCCGCTTCTAAGGTATCGGCAACGTGTTTTTCGATGTCGTCCTCTCCCGACCACGCCGCCGCAATCCCGCCTTGCGCATGACGGCTGGCGGTGTCGTCCAGCCGGTTTTTGCACAAAATGACGATGCGGAACGATTCAGGCAGCGACAGGGCGAGCGTCAGTGCCGCCAGCCCGTTTCCGGCAATCAATACGTCGCAATCGGTTTGCATGGTGTTGTCCTTATTTGAGAGGTCGTCTGAAACGGCAATATTGACGGCAAATCAGGCGGGCCCCATGCCGTTGAACACATCCCCGCGTTTGAGTCCCGCCGCGAAGTCGAGCATACGCTGCAAAGGCAGTTTGGCGGCTTCGCCCAGCTTTCCGTCCAACAGGATTTCGTTGTATCCGCCCGTCAGGGCGTATTTGATGCCGCCCAGTGAATTCATCGCCATCCACGGGCAGAATGCGCAGCTTTTGCAGCTTCCGCTGTTGCCCGCAGTCGGCGCGGCGATAAATTCTTTGTCGGGCGCCTGCTTTTGCATTTCGTGCAGGATGCCCAA
Organism: Neisseria sp. RH3002v2f; assembly: GCF_014596375.1. NCBI lineage: Bacteria > Pseudomonadati > Pseudomonadota > Betaproteobacteria > Neisseriales > Neisseriaceae > Neisseria > Neisseria sp. RH3002v2f. The sequence goes on along the minus strand of NZ_MAYZ01000021.1, from coordinate 118,976 downwards.
ATCGGTCGCTACGATAAATTTTTTTTCAGGGCGCGATACGGCGGCTTTGAGCAGTTTGCTGGTCGAGCCGACCACGTCGCCCAGTTCGATGACGCTTTGCGGCGATTCGGGATGAACCAGCACCACCGCGTCGGGGTGTTCCGCTTTCAACGCCGCCAGCTCCTGCCCTTTGAATTCGTTATGGACGATGCACGAACCCTGCCACAACAGCATATCCGCGCTCGTTTCGCGGCGGATGTAGTCGCCGAGGTGGCGGTCGGGCCCCCAAATCAGTTTCTCGCCGCGCGATTTCAGATACGACACGATTTCCAACGCCACCGAAGACGTTACCACCCAATCGGCACGCGCTTTCACGGCGGCGGAAGTGTTGGCGTACACTACCACCGTACGGTCGGGGTGTTGGTCGCAAAACGCCGAAAACGCTTCTTCCGGACAACCCAAATCCAAAGAACATTCCGCTTCCAAATCAGGCATCAGCACCGTTTTTTCAGGGCAGAGGATTTTCGCGCTCTCGCCCATGAAGCGCACGCCCGCCACCACCAATGTACCGGCTTCATGTTCCGCACCGAAGCGCGCCATTTCCAGCGAATCGCCCACGCATCCGCCCGTTTCCAAAGCCAAATCCTGAATCAGCGGATCAACATAATAATGCGCCACCAAGACCGCGTTTTTCTCCTTCAGCAAAGCCTTGATTTCATCTTTCAGACGGCCTGCCGTCTCGCGGTCGGGCGTATCGGCAACCTTCGCCCACGCCTGACGGATTTGGCAGGCGGAAGTCGGCGTTTGGATGAGGGGCATATCGTAATCGAACGAACGGCGGGCGGCGGTTTGCATGATGTTTCCTTGTGGCTGTTTTCAGACGGCATGAAGGTTTGCCGTTTATATTTTGAAATAGTTTTATATTATGCTCAAGTTGAGTATAATATGCAAGGTCGTCTGAAAACAGGTTTGCGATACCGTAAAACCGACCCGCTTCGTTCCGACAAACCGCTTTGGTTTACAATAAAGCCTTTCCCACCCGCAGAAAGCCGAGCATGGACGCCTACCCCGAAGCCGAAGCCCCACCGCAAAGCATCGTCGAGCTGGTTCCCGTATTGATTGCCGTTACCGACGGCGGCCTGCGGGTGTTGACCGTCGCCCAAGGCACGCTCCTGCCCAACGGCCCGCTCTCCCCCCTGCGCAATTCCCTGCAGGCGGGCGTGAAACTGTGGGTCGCCAAGCAGACTTCGCAGCCTATGGGCTATGTGGAACAGCTTTACACCTTTGTCGATACTCACCGCCGCAACGAACACGGCATGCCCGTCTTGTACGTCAGCTACTTGGGGCTGGTGCGCGAGGCAGCCGACAGCATCCTGCATCCCGACGCGAAATGGCAGGACTGCTACGACTATTTCCCGTGGGAAGACCTGCGCACCGACGGCAGGCAGCGCGACGCCGTCGTCAGCCGCCTGCGCATTTGGGCAAACTCGGCGGACACGGAGGAAGTCCGCCAAAAGCGGCTCAAGCGCATTCATTTGTGTTGGGGTGTCGAACCGGAAAACTGGTCGGAAGAATACGTTTTGCAACGCTATGAAATGCTGTATGAAAGCGGCCTGATAGCGGAAGCCGCCGAGCCGCAGGCAAACTTCGACTTCGCACTCACGGGGCAGCCCATGCGCCACGACCACCGCCGCGTACTGGCGACCGCCCTGTCCCGCCTGCGCGCCAAAATCAAATACCGCCCCGTGATTTTCGAACTGATGCCGCCCGAATTCACGCTGCTGCAACTGCAAAACAGCGTCGAAGCCATCAGCGGCAGATTGCTGCACAAGCAAAACTTCCGCCGCCAGATTCAGCAGCAAAACCTCATCGAGCCGTCGGATACCGGCGTATCGGGCAGCAAAGGCCGTCCCGCGCAGCTTTACCGCTTCCGTGACGACGTCCTGCCCGACAGGCTGATTTCGGACATCGGACTGCCGCTGGGCAGCGGTTAGCCCGTTTTCAGACGACCTCAAACGAAGTTTTGCCCCATCGGTGCAACATCCATCTTTTTCAACAAAGGAAACTCCATGCCGTCTGAAAACACCCTCTTTCCCCTGCACGACACCCTGTTGCACCCCATGGTGGAACAAGCCTTGAGCGAAGACTTGGGCAGGCGCGGCGACATTACGTCCGCTGCCGTCATCGCGCCCGATAAAACCGCCAAACTCTTCCTCGTCAGCCGCGAAGACGGTGTTATCGCCGGTATGGACTTGGCGCGCCTCGCCTTTCAGACGATGGATCCGTCTGTCCGCTTCCAAGCTGAAATCCGAGACGGGCAAGCCGTCCGCGCAGGTCAGACGCTTGCCGCCGTCGAAGGCAACGCCCGCGCGTTGCTCGCCGCCGAACGCACCGCGCTCAACTACCTCACGCACTTAAGCGGCATCGCCACCGCCACCGCGCGTGCCGTTGCCGAAGTCGCCGAATACGGTACAGACATCGTGTGCAGCCGCAAAACCATCCCCCTGCTGCGCGTCCTGCAAAAATACGCCGTCAGAGCAGGCGGTGGCGTGAACCACCGCATGGGTTTGGACGACGCCGTACTCATCAAAGACAACCACCTCGCCTATTGCGGCAGCATTGCCCAAGCAGTTCGTCAGGCAAAACAGGCGGTCGGACCGTTGACCTGCGTGGAAATCGAAGTGGACACGTTGGCACAACTGGATGAAGCCATCGCAGCGGGCGCGGAACGGATTTTGCTGGACAACATGGACGACGAAACCCTGAAAGAAGCGGCAAACCGCTGCCACACGCAAACCGCCCACCCCCACACCATCTATTGCGAAGCATCGGGCGGCATCGGCTTCGACCGCTTGAAGCGCGTAGCACAAACCGGCGTGGACGGCATCGCCCTCGGCTATCTGACCCACAGCAGCCGTTCGTTGGATATAGGTTTGGATTTCGTGGCATGAGGTTTAGGGTGAGGGCTGCTGTTTGGTGTGTCAGGAAAGGAACCGCTTAACCGTAATCCGGTTATTGCCTCAGGGAGGAAATGCCGTCTGAAATATTCTTCAGACGGCATTTTTCGTGAAGGTCGTGATGCTTTAGAAAAAACAGCATTTCAGGCAGGCGCGATTTAGGCATTTCGGCATTGGAACCATTTGATGAACGGTAGCCGAAAGATACGGCAGTAACGGAGCGGTCAGCCGGAACACCTATCCAATGCATCCATATCTGCCCATACCGCCACCGCGTCTTTCACTACCGCCGGCAACGCTAAAGCCATATCGGTATGTATCTGGTTTTCCTTGTCGAGGATGCGGTGCATCGTCAGGAAGGCACGACCGATACGCATTTTGCCCGTATCGTCGGCGGCGATGATGAAATACCGAACCGGATGTTGGCGTTGGACAGCCTGTCGCGCAGAACGGCCTTGATTCACGGAAAATATCCATAATGGTTTTCTTAAAAAATACGGATGATTCCGTTCGGCAACAGGGTGGGGCAGGGTAGGGGCGGAGGTTTTATGCCGTCTGAAAGCCTGTCTTTACGCTTGTTTGCAAAAATAGTGGGAAAAGGAACATACAATCCTGTACAATTAGCTATAAATAATTGATTTATAATATAATTTATAAAGATAATCAAAATCATCTATATCGTCTGCCACCTGCCGGACAGTTCGGAGGGAAGACGGCGGCCTCAGGAATACTTATGAAAACAATACCTCTACCCACCATACTCAAACTTATTGCCAATCCCGAGCGTATGGCGATACTGCTCCAACTTTTGGACGGCGACCGCAATATTGCGGAGATGTCCGAATCTTTATCCCTGCCCGCAACAGTGGTTTCCAGTCATTTAAACCGTTTGAGGGTCGACGGTTTGATTGATTTTACGCGTTACCACCGCATTATCGAATACCGCCTGGTTTCCGAAGAAGCGGCGGCGATTCTGCACACGGTTCGCGATTTGGAAAACAAACGTGCGGCATAGTGTTAGAATCCTTTCCTTTTTTCCGTCCCCGTGTCGGGCGGCATTTTCAGGAACCTTATGAAAATTACCACTTGGAATGTCAATTCGCTCAATGTACGTTTGCCGCAGGTTCAGAACCTGCTTGCTGATAATCCGCCGGATGTCCTTGTTTTACAGGAACTCAAACTCGATCAGGACAAGTTCCCCGCCGCCGCCTTGCAGATGATGGGCTGGCACTGTGTTTGGAGCGGGCAGAAAACCTACAACGGCGTGGCGATAATCAGCCGCAGCGTGCCGCAGGACGTACATCTCGGTTTGCCTTCCCTGCCGGATGACCCGCAACGCCGCGTGATTGCGGCGACTGTCGGCGGCGTGCGCGTCATCAATGTCTATTGCGTCAACGGCGAGGCTTTGGACAGCCCCAAATTCAAATATAAGGAACAGTGGTTTGCCGCACTGACGGAGTTTGTCCGCGACGAAATGACCCGTCACGGCAAACTGGTGCTGCTGGGCGATTTCAATATCGCGCCTGCCGATGCGGACTGTTACGACCCTGAAAAATGGTATGAAAAAATCCACTGTTCGTCCGTCGAACGGCAGTGGTTTCAAAACCTGCTGGATTTGGGATTGACAGACAGTTTGCGCCATATCCATCCCGAAGGTGCGTTTTACACATGGTTTGACTATCGCGGCGCGATGTTCCAGCGCAAACTGGGCCTGCGTATCGACCATATATTGGTTACATCCGAAATGGCGGCTGTTTTGAAGGATGTCCGTGTCGATTTGGATACGCGCGCTTTAGAGCGTCCGAGCGACCACGCGCCCGTGGCGGCGGAATTCGATTTGTAATTCGGGAAAGACAAATGCCGTCTGAAACTTCGCAGGGTTTCAGACGGCATTTTGATTGAATATCCGTTTAAACGATGAGGTTGCAGTGGGTATCGCGGTATGGCGGTAACGCCTGTAAACTTACCCGCCATCGGCTGCAATCCGCGGTTTTCCCCGGTAAACGGCGAGACGTTATCCATAGGATTACAGTCGTGGTGCGGCTGCGGTTACGGATATGGAAATGCCGTCTGAAGGTTGTTCAGACGGCATTCCTTTTGCGCGGGGCTTACATTTGCTGTGCCGCATTGACGGCGCGTTGGTCGGGGTTGATTAGGATTTCCACCCGTCGGTTTTGCGCGCGGCCTTCAGCCGTAGCGTTGGAAGCGGCAGGCATATGCGAACCGTAGCCGTAAACCGCCAGTCGCGAAGCCGCCACGCCGCGGGACTGCAGATAGTAGGCAACCGTTTGGGCGCGGTGTTGGGAAAGCGGGTTGTTGACGGCATCCGAACCCGTGTTGTCGGTGTGGCCGTTGATGGTCAGCGTGGTATCTGGATATTGCACCAGCGTTTGTGCGGCAGTATTCAGCGCAAATTGCGCATTGTCGCTTAAAACCGCGCTGCCTGTGGCAAAGGTAACATTTTCGGGCATTACCAGCTTAATCTGGTTGCCTTGGCGTTGAACCTGGACTTGTGTGCCGGCAAGGCTTTGGCGGAGCCGCTGCTCTTGATAGTCCATATAACCGCCGATGCCGGCACCGAGTGCGCCGCAGACGAGTGCAGAGTTGCGCGCGCCTTTGCCGCCGTGTGTCAGCGCGCCCATGATGCCGCATACTGCCGCCCCGCCCAAACCGTATAGGGCGGTTTTGTCTGCGGATTGACGTACGGTGGAAGGATCGGTAACACAGCCTGAAAGCGCAAGTGCGGAGGCAGTCAGTACGACGGTAAAAGGTTTGAAGAAAGTCATAATGTGTCCTTTTTCGGGTATAAAGGCCGATGATAAACAATTATGCCGTCCAAATAAGCGGCGTTAACCTGAAATTACCCGATTTTTCCTGAAACAACACCGGTTTGTCGGTATTTGCGCCGAAACTTCCGCCATATCCACAAAAAACGGACTTTGACGTCGTAACCGACCGAGCCGGCACCCAGTATCAGCAATACCGCCGAAACGGGCAGGGCGAAGTGGTGTCCGATTTTATGGTAGCCCCACGCACCGATGATGCCGCCGAGCAGAAAGGCCTGCATCATGCCGCTGAGCAGCCACATTTTGGGTTTATTGACGCGGACGTGCGGCAGGCGGGGATGGTGGGTTTTGGAGTAATACAGGGCGCGTGAGATTTCGATGCCCAAGTCGGTCGCCGTACCCGTCATGTGGGTCGAGCGGATGGCGCCACCCGATAAAAGCGTCATGACTGTGTTGTGCATACCCATGATGAAGCAGAGCAAGAACAACGCGAGGGAAGGGAAGACCAAACCTCCGTCCGTATCCCATTGCAGCGCGGTAATGCCGAACAGGCCGAAAATCAGCAGGTAAAGCGCCTCCAGCCACATCGACAACCCGTAGCTGCCCCGAAAGCGCATTTGCTGCGTCCATAAAATCACCCAGCCCGAATGCGCCGCACCCGCGATGAAACACAACACGCTGACCATCGCCACCGCTGCCGCCGTCCATTGCTTCAGATATACCATGTCCGCCAGCAGCGACATCGAGCCGGTAACGTGCGACGTGTAGCGGGCAAATGCAAAAAAACCGCCGGCATTGATTGCGCCTGCCAGCAGCGACATGATGTAGCCCAATCGGCGGAAACGCGCATCCGAAATGTGGTGTTCGTGCAGGTAGGGGCGGTCGGCCTGCCAAAACGGCGGGATGTGGTGGCGGCTGCGGCGGGCGTGTTTGGCGTGGCGGTCGGATTCGTTCATAATGGGCGGACGGTTCGGAAAGCATGTTCAAGAACCGCATTTTATAGCGAAAACAATCTAGGGGCGAACTTCACAAGTTTTTGAAAAGAGCGTACATTGAATCTGTTTCCGAGGAGGGTAGAACACCATGCGCCGATACATCGCGGCCATCGCCGCAATACTCATACTGACTGCCTGCGCCACACCCGAACAGCAGGTGGCATACCGTCAGGCACAGCAACGCTACGAACAGGACCTGCAAGTCGCCCTTGCAGCGCAATGCGACCGCGAGGCCGCACAGCTTATCCGCCGTCAGTTCGATTCAGGATATGCGCCCATGCCCGATGCCGAAAGACAGATATTTAAAACACGCTATACCGAAAAGCTTTCCGATCCCATGTTCCAAGCCTGTTACAAAATGGCGTGGCAGAACTACATCTCGCAACAGCAGCTGAAAGAAGTACGCCTGTCGCGCTATTACGACGATTGGGGTTATCCGTTTTACCGTCCCTGGTGGTGGTAGTCAGAAGCGGCGGCATATGCCGTCTGAACGCGCCTACTGTCTATAAACCGCAATACCGTTTACAATGACCGCCTGTTTCATCACATACCCGAACGCAACAATGAGAATCAGGCTTGGGCGGCATGATGCGCCCGACTTTCCACAGGGTGCCGCCGTAACCATAGGTAACTTCGACGGCGTACACCTCGGACACAAACACATCCTCCAAAAACTCCGCCTCGAAGCCGACACGCGCGGATTACCCGTCGTGGCCGTCGTTTTCGAACCCCAACCCAAAGAATTTTTCGCACTCCGCACCGGCAGGATGCCGCCGTGCCGCATCAGTTCCCTGCGTACCAAACTGGAATTGCTGGAAGGGACGGGCTGCGTCGATGCCGTCTGGGTTTTGCGTTTCGATCAAAATTTTTCCGAAATATCCGCGCAAGGGTTTATCGACCGCCTGCTGCGTCAAACCTTGAATACGCGTTATTTGCTCGTCGGCGACGATTTCCGTTTCGGTGCGGGGCGGGAAGGCTGTTTTGAACTTTTGGCACAACAGCCCGATATGCAAACCGAGCGCACGCCTTCCGTCATCGTCGAAGACATCCGCACCAGCAGTACCGCCGTGCGACAAGCCCTTTCAGACGGCAACCTTGCCTATGCGAAAAAACTTTTGGGACACGACTACGTTTTGGGGGGCAGGGTGGTACACGGCAGAAAACTCGGACGCACCCTAAACGCCCCGACTGCCAATATCCGCCTGCCCGGTCACCGTTATGCTCTCGGCGGCGTGTTTGTCGTCGAAGCAGACGGCGCATTCGGCACGCGGCGCGGCGTAGCGAGCTTCGGCTTCAATCCCACCGTTGATAGCGGCTGTTCTCAAAAGCTTGAAGTCCACCTGTTCGACTTTCAAGGCGACCTGTACGGACAACGGTTGAACGTCCGCTTCCTGCACAAACTGCGCGATGAGGAAAAGTTTGACGGTATGGAAGAACTGAAAAGGCAGATTGAAGCCGATATGGAAGCCGCAAAGTGTTGGTAGAAAAACCTTATACAAACCATCCGATTGGGCTACAATCAATCTTTTAACTTTTCAGACGGCATAGGGGTTTCCCGTTGTGAAATACTGTTTGAGGCGCAATGCCGTCTGAAACCGAAATATTGTAACAATAGAGATTAAAAAATGACCGATTACAGTAAAACCGTAAACCTGCTCGAGAGCCCGTTTCCAATGCGCGGCAATCTTGCCAAGCGCGAGCCTGCATGGCTGAAAAGCTGGTACGAGCAAAAACGCTACCAAAAACTGCGCGAAATCGCCAAAGGCCGTCCGAAATTCATCCTGCACGACGGCCCTCCGTATGCCAACGGCGACATCCACATCGGTCATGCCGTCAACAAAATCCTCAAAGACATCATTATCCGCAGCAAAACCCAAGCCGGTTTTGACGCGCCTTATGTACCGGGTTGGGACTGCCACGGTTTGCCTATCGAAGTAATGGTAGAAAAACTGCACGGCAAAGACATGCCTAAAGCCCGTTTCCGTGAATTGTGCCGCGAATATGCCGCTGAACAGATTGCCCGCCAGAAAAAAGACTTTATCCGCTTGGGCGTGTTGGGCGACTGGGACAATCCTTACCTGACCATGGATTTCAAAACCGAGGCCGATACCGTGCGTATGCTCGGCGAAATCTACAAATCCGGCTATCTTTACCGCGGTGCGAAACCGGTTCAATTCTGCTTGGATTGCGGCTCTTCGCTGGCTGAAGCGGAAGTGGAATATAAAGACAAAGTATCGCCTGCGATTGACGTTGCCTATCCGTTTAAAGATACTGCCGCGCTTGCCGCCGCATTTGGTTTGGCAAGTATCGAAGGCAAAGCGTTTGCCGTTATCTGGACAACCACGCCTTGGACTTTGCCTGCGAGCCAAGCTGTTTCAGCTGGTGCAGACGTGGTGTATCAACTGATTGATACGCCTAAAGGCAAATTGGTATTGGCCAAAGATTTGGCAGAAGATGCACTCAAACGTTACGGTTTTTCAGACGGCATTACTATTCTTGCCGAAACCACCGGCGACAAGCTGGAAAACCTGCACATGAATCATCCGTTCCTCGAGCGTGATATTCCCATGCTCAACGGCGACCATGTGACTACCGATGCCGGTACGGGTTTGGTACATACCGCCCCTGCGCATGGTTTGGAAGACTATGCTGTCTGCAATAAATACGGCATCGAGCTTTACAACCCTGTAAATGCCGAAGGCAAATACATCAGCGAAACGCCACGCGTTGCCGGTATGCGCGTTTGGGAAGCCAATCCCGTTATCCTGCAATGGCTGGAAGAAACCGGCAACCTCTTGGCAAGCAGCAAAATCGAACACAGCTACGCACACTGCTGGCGTCACAAAACGCCGCTGATTTACCGCGCGACAGGTCAATGGTTTGTCGGTATGGACAAAGCCGGTGCCGACGGTAAAACCTTGCGCGATAAAGCCATCAAGGCCGTTGATGACACCGAATTCTTCCCATCATGGGGTCGTGCGCGTTTGGAAGCCATGATTGAAGGCCGTCCTGATTGGGTGGTTTCACGCCAACGCTATTGGGGCACGCCGATGACTTTCTTTGTTCACAAAGAAACCGGCGAGCTGCATCCGAACTCTGCCGAGCTTTTGGAAAAAGTTGCCCTGAAAATCGAAGAAAAAGGCATCGAAGCGTGGTTCTCCCTCGATAAGAGCGAACTCTTGAGCGCGGAAGATTGCGAAAATTACGATAAACTTTCCGACACAATGGACGTATGGTTCGACTCAGGCTCGACCCATTACTCCGTCTTGAAACAGCGCGAAGAATTGGACTGGCCTGCCGACCTCTACCTCGAAGGCAGCGACCAACACCGCGGCTGGTTCCAATCTTCTATGCTGACCGGTTGCGCCTCATCCATGGGACGCGCACCGTATAAACAGCTGCTAACCCACGGTTTCGTTGTAGACGGCGAAGGTAAAAAAATGTCGAAATCCATCGGCAACGTCGTCGCACCGCAGGAAATCTATAACGAATTCGGCGCGGACATCCTGCGCCTGTGGGCGGCATCCACCGATTACAGCGGCGAATTGGCGATTTCCAAAGAAATCCTCAAACGTGTAACCGAAAGCTACCGCCGTATCCGCAATACCTTGAGCTTCCTGTTTGCCAATCTCAGCGACTTCAATCCGATTGAAGATGCCGTGCAACAGGCGGATATGGTGGAAATCGACCGCTACGCCTTAGTATTGGCACGTCAGCTGCAAGAGCGTCTGGCAGGCGATTACTATCCGCGCTACGCCTTCCACTTCGCCGTAAAAGACATTGTTTCTTTCTGCTCGGAAGACTTGGGCGCGTTCTACCTCGATATCCTGAAAGACCGCCTCTATACCACCAAAGCAGATAGCCATGCACGCCGCAGCGCACAAACTGCCCTGTATCACATCACACGCAGTTTGGTTCTCTTGATTGCACCGATTTTGTGCTTCACCGGCGAGGAAGCGTGGGACATCATCGGCGGCGGCGAAGAAGACAGCGTCCTCTTCCATACTTGGCACGAGTTCCCAACCATCAACGAAAAAGCCGAAGCCGAACTGGTGAAAAAATGGACGGCAATCCGCGAAGCCCGCGAAGCGGTAACCGCCGCCATTGAGCCTTTGCGCGCCGACAAAACCGTCGGTTCGTCCTTGCAAGCCGAAGCCGAAATTACGGCTCCGGAAGAAATTGCCGACTATCTGAATGCTTTGGGCGAAGAATTGCGCTTTGCTTTGCTGGTGTCTAAAGCAGAAGTGAAAGTAGGTGATGAGCTTGCCGTTGCCGCCAAAGCCAGCGACGGCGAAAAATGCGAACGCTGCTGGCACTACACCCACGATGTGGGCGCAGTTGCAGGTCATGAAACTGTCTGCAAACGCTGCGCCGGGAATGTCGGCGGGGAAGGCGAAACGCGTCATTACGCCTGACGCGGTTTGAGCAAATGCCGTCTGAAAGAAGTTTCAGACGGCATTTTTGTGTGCGTCAAATAAAGAGGCTGCCTGTTTTTTCTTTTTTTGCACGAAGTCAAAACGCGGGGTTGCGGCAGTGCCTGCAGACTGGGGAGGGACGGAAATACAGAGTGTTACCTCGGTCGGAATACCCGCTTTCGGGTTTCAGACGGCATTTGCCGTTTCGGGTACAGGAAAGGGGGTTTTCGGGTAAAATGGCATTCTTTTATCCGGTTGTTGAAAAATATGTCTTCATCTGTTTCAAGTAAAACGCGCTATTGGGTATTGGCACTTGCCGCCATCGTGCTGGACCAGTGGTCGAAGTGGGCGGTACTGTCGTCGTTTCAGTATCAGGAACGCGTCAATGTCATTCCTTCCTTTTTCGATTTGACCTTGGTTTACAATCCAGGCGCGGCTTTCAGCTTCCTTGCCGATCAGGGCGGCTGGCAGAAATATTTCTTTTTATTGTTGGCTGTGGCGGTTAGTATTTATCTGGTACGCGCCATTTTGCGCGACGAGTTTGCTGCCCTCGGAAAAACGGGTGCGGCGATGATTATCGGCGGTGCGTTGGGCAATGTCATCGATCGCCTGATTCACGGCCATGTGGTCGATTTCCTGCTGTTTTACTGGCAGGATTGGTTTTATCCGGCCTTTAATATTGCAGACAGCTTTATTTGCGTCGGTGCGGTATTGGCGGTTCTCGACAATATCGTCAACCGCAAAGACAGGGAAAAAAACGTCGGAGCCTCCTGAAAACGGGATACGGGAATTATGAACGGAAAAACCATCATCCTTGCCAATCCGCGCGGCTTCTGCGCCGGTGTGGATCGGGCAATCAGTATTGTCGAACGTGCTTTGGAAGAGTTCGGCGCACCGATTTATGTGCGTCATGAAGTCGTCCATAACAAGTTCGTCGTCGATAACCTGCGCGAAAAAGGTGCGGTGTTTGTCGACGATTTGGCGGAAGTGCCTCAGGGCGCGACGCTGATTTATTCGGCACACGGCGTATCGAAGGCAGTGCAGCAGGAAGCGGCGGAACGTGGTTTCCGGGTATTTGATGCGACTTGCCCGCTGGTTACGAAAGTGCATAAGGAAGTTGCCCGCCTCGATGCCCTGGATTGCGAAATCATCATGATCGGGCATAAAGGTCATGTCGAGGTCGAAGGAACGATGGGGCAGCTCGAACCCGGGAAAATGCTTCTGGTGGAAACGGTCGGAGATGTTGCCAAACTCGAAGTCAAAAACCCCGACAAGCTTGCCTATGTCAGCCAGACCACGCTCTCGGTCGATGAAACCAAAGACATCATTGCCGCACTGAACGCGCGTTTCCCCAATATCCGCAATCCGCGTAAAGAAGATATCTGCTATGCGACAACCAACCGGCAAACCGCCGTCAAAGAGTTGGCGGAACAGTGCGACATCGTCATTGTGGTCGGTTCCCCCAATTCGTCCAACAGCAACCGTCTGCGCGAAGTGGCGGCATTGCGCGGAATCGATGCGTATATGGTGGATAATGCGGGCTACCTGCAACGCGCATGGTTTGAGGGAAAACACAAAGTCGGCGTAACGGCAGGCGCGTCCGCGCCCGAAGTGTTGGTGCAGGAAGTACTGGCAACCATACGCGGGTGGGGGCATGAAACCGTACGCGAAGGGGAGGGCGCGGAAGAAAGCATCGTGTTCGTCCTACCCAAAGAGCTGCGCCGCGAGGGCGAAACCAAACCCGATTTGTGCAAGCGTTGAATGTTTGGGCAAAACAAATGCCGTCTGAACAGGCTTCAGACGGCATTTTTGCCGTGTGTCTGATGCGGAAACCAATCAGGCGTAATGTTGTGCAAGAAAACCGGGTAGTTCGGACAAGTCGTTCAATACGGCGAGATGCGGTGCGTTAAGGAGCTGTTCACGAGAATGTGCGCCGGTGGTAACGCCGACTGCCGCCGCACCCGCGTTTGCCGCCATATGCAGGTCGTGCGCCGTATCGCCGACGACCAATGCTTCTTTCGGGTCGAGTCCCAGTTCGCCGCAGAGTCCGAATACCATTTCGGGCGAGGGTTTGGAGGGATATTCCCCCGCGCAGGCGGTGGCGAGCCAATAGCTGCCGGTGGCGGTTTGGCTGATGGCACCGTCCAAGCCAGCCCGCCCTTTGCCTGTGGCGACGGCAAGCCAGTATCCTTGCGCTTTGAGCTTGTCCAGACAGGGCAGGGCATCGGGAAAGAGCGTCATATTGCGGTTGTTGGGATTGAGGTAATGTGCGGAATAGGTGCGTGCGATGTCGGCAACTGCGGTTTCAGACGGCATTTCGAGCAGGTCGCGGATGATTTCGGGCAGGCTGTATCCGATCAGACTGCGGACACGGTCTGTTTCCGGCATGGGGAATCCGCATTCGGCGAAGCTTCGGCGCATGGTGTCAATGATGGGTTGGGTCGTATCGGCAAGCGTGCCGTCCCAGTCGAAAATGATGAGTTTGGGCGGGGTCATGGCAGGTTGTTTGCGGTGAAAAGGCAGATTTTATGCGGAAAACGCAGACGTGTCGCATTTTCAACAAAATTTGTCGGGCGGGCGATATATTTTCCCGAACAAGCCGCGTTGCATTTTATTAGAATATAACAATTATCATTTATATGAATTGGACAGTTTATGTCAGTTTTCCGCATCAATATGACGGCAGCCGCTGTTTTGACCGTACTTTCTTCTTCTGCGTTTGCCGCCCAAACGGAAGGTTTGGAAACCGTCCATATTAAGGGTCAGCGTTCTTACAACGCGATTGCCACCGAGAAAAACGGCGATTACAGCTCGTTTGCCGCCACCGTCGGTACAAAAATCCCCGCTTCTTTGCGCGAAATTCCGCAATCCGTCAGTATCATCACCAACCAGCAGGTCAAAGACCGCAATGTTGACACCTTCGACCAACTGGCGCGCAAAACGCCCGGTTTGCGCGTGTTGAGCAACGACGACGGACGCTCTTCGGTTTACGCGCGCGGTTACGAATACAGCGAATACAACATCGACGGCCTGCCTGCGCAGATGCAAAGTATCAACGGCACGTTGCCCAACCTGTTTGCCTTCGATCGCGTGGAAGTGATGCGCGGGCCGAGCGGACTGTTCGACAGCAGCGGCGAGATGGGCGGCATCGTAAATCTGGTGCGCAAACGCCCGACCAAAGCGTTCCAAGGTCATGCTGCAGCGGGATTCGGTACGCACAAACAATATAAAGCCGAAGCCGACGTTTCAGGCAGTCTGAATGCCGACGGCAGCGTGCGCGGCCGCGTGATGGCGCAGACCGTCGGCGCGTCTCCCCGTCCCTCCGAGAAAAACAACCACCACGAAACCTTCTACGCGGCGGCGGATTGGGACATCAACCCCGATACGGTTTTGGGCGCGGGCTATCTTTACCAGCAACGCCACCTCGCGCCGTACAACGGCTTGCCTGCTGATGCAGACGGCAAATTACCGTCCCTGCCGCAACACGCATTTGTCGGCGCGGATTGGAACCGATTCAAAATGAACAGCCACGACGTGTTCGCCGATTTGAAACATTACTTCGGCAACGGCGGCTACGGCAAAGTCGGTATGCGCTATTCCGACCGGAAAGCCGATTCCAATTACACGTTTGCGGGCAGCAGTCTTGATAAAGTCGGAAAAGCCGCGGCTGCAGGTTTGGGTACGGATATCAAACAAAAGGCGTTTGCCTTCGATGCCAGTTACAGTCAGGCGTTTTCTTTGGGGGAGACGGCAAACGAATTCGTGGTCGGTGCCGACCGCAACCGTTTCCGCAGTACTAATGAACAAGGACGTTCGACTTTGTCAAAAAGCGTCGCTTTAGATGATTTCCGCGCTTTGCCTTATAACGGCATACTTCAGAACGCCCGCGCTGGAAACAAAGGTTTCAATCACTCCGTTACCGAAGAAAACCTCGACGAAACCGGTTTGTATGCCAAGACAGTATTCCGTCCTCTGGAAGGTTTGTCGTTGATTGCAGGCGGACGTGTAGGACATCACAAAATCGAGTCGGGCGACGGCAAAACCCTGCACAAAGCTTCAAAAACCAAATTCACAAGTTACGCCGGCGCGGTTTACGATATAGATGGCAGCAACAGCCTGTACGCTTCCGCCTCCCAGCTCTATACGCCGCAAACCAACCTTGATGCCGACGGTAAGCTGCTCAAACCGCGCCAAGGCAACCAGTTTGAAGTCGGCTACAAAGGCAGCCATATGGACGACCGCCTCAATACCCGGGTTTCGTTCTACCGCATGAAGGATAAAAACGCCGCCGCACCGTTGAACCCGAAAGACCGCAACACCCGTTACGCCGCATTGGGCGAGCGCGTGATGGAAGGCGTTGAGACCGAAATCAGCGGTGCGATTACACCGAAATGGCAAATCCATGCAGGTTACAGCTATCTGCACAGCCAAATCAAAACCGCCTCCAATTCGCGCGACGACGGCATCTTCCTGCTGATGCCCAAACACAGCGCAAACCTGTGGACGACTTACCAAGTTACGCCCGAGCTGACCATCGGCGGCGGCGTGAACGCGATGAGCGGCATTACTTCATCTGCAGGGATGCATGCAGGCGGTTATGCCACGTTCGATGCGATGGCGGCTTACCGCTTCACGCCCAAGCTGAAGCTGCAAATCAACGCCGACAACATCTTCAACCGCCATTACTACGCCCGCGTCGGTAGCGCGAGCACCTTTAACATTCCCGGTTCGGAGCGCAGCCTGACGGCAAACCTGCGTTACAGTTTTTAAAGACCAATATGCCGTCTGAAACGGCAGCCGTAGCATAATCAAACCACAACAAGCTGCGCGGCATACCCTATGCTCTCACAACTGGAGTATGGCATTGCGAAGGAAAACAGACCGAACCGGCAGGCAGACCGCTTTGCCGGTTCGGTTTTACCGTTTTACCGCCCATATGACCGAAGAACGGAACATCATGAAAACCACATACACCACACAAGCCGCCCGCCTTCCCCAAGCCTTTGAAACCGAAATTTCATCCGCCTGGACAGGACGCACCTACCGCATTCAGACTGCGGCAATCGGAGAAATGCCGCCCGAAGGTTATCCCGTCCTCTTCGTTTTGGACGGCGAAGCCTTTTTTCCCGCACTTTTCAACATCATGCAGTCGCTGATGAACAACCTCGTTACCCGAAGCTGCGCACCCTGCCTTATCGTCGGTATCGGTTATGCCGGAGGAGGAGTGCGCGATTTGGCACAACGTGCCGCCGACTATACACCACCGCTGCGCAGCAACGCTTCAGAAGACGAACAGCGGCAGTTCGGACAGGCAGACCGTTTTGCCGAGTTTATCGACAGCGAACTGACCGCCTTTTTAGAAAGCAAATACCGGCTGGACAAAAATGAAACCGCCGTATTCGGGCATTCGTTCGGCGCACTGTTCGGACTGTATTCCCTGCTTTCCCACCGCCGTTTCAGACGGCATTGGCTCGTATCCCCCTCGATTTGGTGGCACAACAGGCGGATACTCGACTTTATGCCGTCTGAAAACCGGTTAAACGGCATCGATGTCTGCCTCAACATCGGCGCGCTAGAACGGCGCAGCGATTGCAAACGCAGGGAAGAACGCGACATGGCAGGACTGTCCGAACGCATGGCGGCAGAGTTAGCTAGGCACGGGGCCGCCGTATTTTTCCGGGAATATCCGAATGCCAACCACGGCAATGTCCCGTTTCACTCGCTGACCGACTGCGTCGAATATTTGAGGAAGGCTTGGCAGAGGTAGGGAATCAGGGGTGGGCATAAAAGGCTTATCGCAAGATTGGAAGCCAAGAAGACCAAAAAAGCCGTCATCGCCGCATTGATGCGTAGGCTTGCCGGTACGTACCACATAGACAAGAAAATCGAAGATGACGGCTCATCGCGTTATAAACCAGCGTAAATCCCGATAAGAAAAAAGGCATTTCTTTTGAAACGCCCGCCTTGCCGCGTGTAAAATCCTTTCAATTGTAAGGATTATGTTATCGATCAAAGGAGTATCTTTCTCATTTCGCAGTGCTACAATCTCCTGACAGGCTAGGATTGTCGGGAAATAGTTGTAGCTCCCTTATATATTGCGTCCCTAAGAAGGGACGATTAACAAAAATTAACGCCCTTTACTTTCTACAAGTAACAGGGCTTTTTTTTTGCCCGTTTTTGAGGATTCGCACCATGGAAGATAAGAAAGGGATGACAAAGGCGGTTGCCGGCGTGATGACGGACGCTTTAGCGGACGGCAGGAAGCCGGCAACCGCTTCAAACCTTCCCCCCTTATCTAACAGGGGGGGTACAGAAACCGAAACGGCGGGCAGGGTTCAGGAAGTCTTCGAATGTTACGAAACGTACATAACGGACGGCAAAGGAAACCTTATATATTGCACCCCAGTTAAGGGAGTGTAAAAACTGATTGAAACCCCTTGACAAATTCGATTAACCGATATTTGAGAGGGGTCTAAAATGTCAATTTGTTTCTACACTATCACACCACAACCGGAACAAAATCCAGTTGCCTACATCTTCCGTCTTTTTTACGATAAAGACGGTTATTCAAAGCTCATTAATACAAGAGCTTTCCCCGTAACCAATCCCCAAAATCCAAAAGCAACAGAAAAAACCGCTTCTTTATATGGCGATTTATGCGTAGCTGATTTCATGAATCAGGAGGAAAACGCATGAACCGTTCAGCTTCAGCAAGCGCGGAACGCGCTCTTCCTTGTCTAAATAGTAACAACTGCATTGACACAGAAAACCCTAATCAAAACAACACCAAACAAACCCCCGCTTTTTACGAAAGATTCACCAAATCAGAACAAAACCTGAACGAGTTTTCTACCTCTTACAAAAAATCTTCACACGCACTTGAACTGAACGTGAAACAGTTCATTGAAACATTCGGAATCGAAAAGTGCGGATTCCTTACACTCACTTTCGCCGACGACGTGCAAGACGTTAAAGAGGCGAGCCGCCGTTTTCACAGCCTCCGTACAAACTTCCTTAAAAAACATTTTGAAAATTACATTTGCGTATACGAACGCATGAAAAGCGGTCGTATACATTTCCATCTAATAGTAAACACACGCCAAGACATCCGCCGCGGTCTGAATTTCAGACAAATCCAAGCCCGTAATTACACAAGTGCTAACAAAAACCTGCGCCAACTATGGCAAGTACTCCGTGAAAACATGGAAAAGTACGGTTTCGGGCGTTCCGAACTGCTGCCCGTCAAAACCAACAGCAAAGGACTTGCCCGGTATGTCGGAAAGTACATTGCAAAACACATTGACAGCCGTCTGCCTGAAGACAAAGGCTACCGCCTTATCCGTACCACAATCGGCAAAAAACAATTATGGAAGATTGCGACAAGCAATTTTTCGTTTGTATCGGAGGGTTCGCGCAAATGGCGCGAAAACCTCAAAAAATGGGTTTTATGCATCGAACCGCTGATTAAAGCGCATGTAGAACTTTTTTACGGAATCGCACTGAAACCCATGAATGAAGAGAATTACAACCGTATCCTGACCGATTTTGTCAGCCCAAAATGGGCGTATTACAACCGCGAAACCATTATCAATATGGCGTGAAACAGGAAACCGTTGAATGAAAGAAGCCTGAACAGGAAGACAGGCGAAGCAGATTTTTAAACCGAAGTGAAAGGAAAAACATTATGTCTCAAGAAACTGAACGTAAACAAGGTATTTTCGTCATTGCCGAATTTGACCGGATGTTTATGCGTGAACGCAAAAATCAAGACGGTACATTTACCAAGAAGCATTATGTCGGATTGATTATACGTACCGAAAATGGAACGAGCCTTTGTGAAGTTCGTACAAAACACCCTGAAAAATATGAAGGCTATAGAAGTCAGCAAATCGTCTCTATGCAGGTTTTCCTACGTGCATTCAACAACGGACTCTATTATTCAGACGAAGCATAAACCAGTTAAAGCGGTTCGGCGGCTGCCGCTGTACAGACCCCAACCAAGCCGCCTTTTATTAACCTATCCGAAAGGAAAACATCATGAACATCATGAAAAAACTGAAGAATGCCGCAGTAGCGGGAACACTCGCCTTAGCGTCAGCATCTGCAATGGCGGCTGACAACGAACTGGTCAACACAATCACAACCGAATTGGGTGGATTGAAGGCGGGTGTCGTAGCGATTGGCGTAATTGCAATCGGTATTTCCATTGCATTCGCAACTATTCGGGTCGGCAAACGCGGCTCCTCTACTGTGGGCTAAGAAGCAAAGGGGCGCAAGCCCCTTTTTTTAAGGTGGAAAAATGGGCTATCAGGTCGGAAGAATCTGTTATAGAACAGAGCAGGAGGCAACAGACGTTGCCATGAGTCAGGTTGTGCCGTCTTTCGACAAAGACGGAAACCTCAACCTGCCGCAGTATAACGGGCGTGATTGGGTGTACAGGCAGCAGACGGTAAAGATGAGTTTCCCATATTGCAAATACGGCGAATACGCAGAATTTGGCGCATATGCGGGCAAGACGATTGTAGGAGCAGCGGAAATAATCTTTGTAATTATCGTCCTTTTAAAGGCAATTAAAACAATCTAGGTGTGTGATGAATGAACCCCGAAACCGAATTTTTAACAGCAGCAATTCCAGGAATGTTTGTAGCGTTGTCGTTGCTGCTTTTGGCATACAAACAGTAACCGTTCCATTTGCATTTGCAGACGTGGCGATGCCGCCCCCTGCGCAACATCACAATGCCTCGTTTCCAAGTGAGCAGGCATTGCGGAACATGGGTTATAACCCTGATACGGGAGTTTGGCGCGTTAATGCGCAGAATACAGGTAGAGCCGAAGTCAAGAGTGACGGTGCCACGATTACAGGCAGTCAGCCGAAGACCGTAACAGCAACGGGCGTTCACGGGGAAAAAGCGCAGATTGCTACGGTTCAGCGGCAGAATGTGAGCATCAGTAAACTTCAAACTGCATCTAACGCCGTGGCCGTGGGTGTAGGTTTTTCTAATGCGGCAAATTCCGCAGCGCCTTTTACTAGGCAAATGGGGGAAAGTATTGCAAAAGGGAATTATGGTAATGCAGCTTGGAACGCTGTTCAAGCTTTGGCAAATGCCGCGGATGGTTTTTTTTCAAGCCCTGTCAAGTCTGTAACAAATCTTTTTGAAAGCACAGCAAATGGTTATCTTGACGGAAAGGATGAGATTAATTTAGAAAATCAAGATAGAAAAATTAATGCTGCTGCGGCTAAAGTAGCCGCATCTAGGGCTAAAGCCGCTCAAGCACAAGCCGAACGCGCAGGCGATTTCCGCGCAGCCGTAGCCAACGCAGCGGCAGCAAAGGCGGCAACAGCCGCAGCATCAGCGGAGCAGCAACAATTAAAAAATAATCAGGAACAGAGGAAGAATGAAGAAGAAGCTAAAAAGCGGGGCATGAAAAAATATCAGCTGATTGTTGAAATTGATGGGCAATATCAAAACTATGTTTTTTATTCTCAATATGATTTAAATATTGACGGCTCTCAAAATACATATACGGCTAATTGGGGGGAGTTCAAATCAACCATTGAGATTGATTTAGCTGGTTCGAAACCATCAAAAATATTAGTTAAAACACCTTCGAATAGACCTGTACATGTTCGTTATAAATCTTATAAATCTGAAGAATTGCCGGCTGATTTAAATGGAAAAATCTCACAAAACAACGTTAACGTAAAACCCGAAGACTTCATGCTGAACCAGCAGGAAGTATCAGGCATTTTGAACAAAATGCTCAAAGACCAAAACACCAACCATGCAGAGCTGATGAAACAGCTTGCCAAACTGGGCGGCGTGATAGACAAAGCCACAACCGCAAATAGCTTTGCCCCTGCAACCGCCCTTTCAGCACCGTTCACGCCCGAAGGCTCGAACGTACCGCAACAGACCCTGTTCAAGATCGACGACAAAGGCAACGTAACCGCAACCGCCATACCCCGCCCCGATTTGAAACCCAATAGCAGCCAAGCTCCCGCGCGGCAGTCCGTCGCACCTGCCCCAACTGTTGGGCATAACAACGTAACACCTGCACCAAGCGGACAGACAGGGGAGCAGACTGCGCCAAGCGGACAGCAGAACCGTCCAGAAACGGAAGCAGGCGGCAATCCCCCTGAAAACTACGATTATGAAGATTTCGTTGTCCCCGAAAGAACCGTTGACCTCGGCACACTCCGCCCCGTGAACGTCTTTGCAACAGACGGCGTTTGTCCGTCTGGCGTAAGTGTTCAAATGGGCGTGCTCGGAACGATTGACTTCAACTATGACGAAGCATGCCGCATTTTGCGGCTGCTCCGTCCGATTATCATCCTCGCCACGATAATAACTTGTTCGATGATGGCATATGCCGCCGTGAAGGAGCTTTGACATGTGGGGAAAACTCTTAACCGCCGTTTTAACGACATTCGCTGGTAAAGTCGTCGCCGCCCTCGGCGTGTCGTTTGTGTCCTATATCGGACTGAACGAAATGCAAAATTACCTGCTGTCTACCGTACAGCAGCAAATCGGGGGTATCCCCGAAGTTGCATTGCAACTCGCCTATATCGCAGGTATCGGCGTATCCCTTAACTGGCTGTTCGGCACGTTTGCGTTTATCGCTTCACTTAAAGCAGTTTCAAAACTGTCGGCATCAATGACGAAAGGATAATAATGCTGTACCTCATCACAGGAGTACCAGGTTCGGGCAAGACCCTGAAAATGATTTCAGACCTTATGACGCGCGAAGACCTCAAGAACCGCCCCTTATACATTGAAGGCATACCCGAAGTTAAAGAAGATGTAATACCGCATTTACCGATACCCGAAGGGGAGAGCATGCAGACGTGGCACAAATGGGCGCCGACAGGCGCAATCCTTGTCATTGACGAATGCCAGCGTGTATTCCGCCCACGTCCCAGCGGTTCAAAAGTACCCGATTATGTTGCAGAGCTTGAAACCCATAGGCATAAGGGCATAGACATCTTCCTGCTGACACAGCATCCGCGCCTGATAGACATAAACGTAAGAACTTTGATTGAGCATCATTACCATATTAGTAAAACTAATCTGGGCGTTCGACGAATGGTTGAATGGGAAGGATGCGGAGACCCTCAAAACCGTAAGAGCATCGCCGATGGCGTGAAGAGCGTGTACACCTTGGACAAACGAGCGTTCGGCGTGTACAAATCTGCTGAAGAACACACAAAAATCAAAACGCGGCTTTCACGAGTTGTCTACATCTTCCCAGTCGTCCTCGCCGTCATAATCGGCGCAGGCTACTACCTGTACAGCAGTTGGCAGACACCGGCAATAAAAGCAGCGCCAGTGGCGCAGACTGCCGAAACGCTGCCGCCGCCCTATGGCGGAGGAAGCGGGGCGGCAGTCCAAGAGCCGCAAAGCAGCGCAGAGCCGCAGGGGGTCAAGACACAGGCGGAGCAGGAGGCAGAACGCAAAGCCGCGTATCTCACAGAGGACGACTACCGTCCCCGTGTCGAAGGCAGACCCGAAACCGCTCCCATTTATGACGGCATGAACAAAGCCGTGAAAACCATGCCGTATCCCGTTGCCTGTGTCAAATCAGAAAACCGCTGCACCTGCTACACGGAGCAGGCAACGCCCTTAAAAGACATACCCAAATCCCAATGTCTTGATTACGTTGAGAACGGAATATACAATCCTTACAAAGAGAGTAATCGATTAACAACAGAAACCACGACACCGAAGGCAGAAGCACCCCAGGGCGGCAAAGTTGCCGTAATGGGCGGCAAGCCGCAGCAAAATCTCATGTACGACAACTGGGAGGAACGCGGTAAGGCTTTTGAAGGAATTGCCGGCGGCGTGGTAGGAGGCACATAATGGGCGCAGGCTTTTTACTAGGAATTTGGGCAACGCGTTGCTACTACAAAAAGGGCGGATGGGCAGGCGTGAAAAAGTATTTTATTCTGCCCGTTGTCTTGATTGAGCTTATAGCCGCCGTTGTGATGTATCTCGGAGACAAATTTCCGACTTAACCGTAAAAAAACCGTTCCAACCCTGCAACCTGACCCAAGTCAGGGGGAGGACGTCCGTAAAGAATCGTAAAGGTGGCTTTATCGCCTTTATGATTCTTTACGGATACCCCTTGACGCTAGCCCACCCAAAAACGCTTTAAAGAAGGGTTGGTGCGGTTTTTTGCGCCAACCCCTGCCACATGGCGAATGTCGCCGAAGGCAAGCACACGATAAGCTTCAAGCCCTGAATGAGTAAATCAGCCCATTGAGGGCTTGGCGTTTGACGAAACCCCAAGCAAAACCCCCGAACCCGAATAAGCCTTATAACATGAGTATGAGAGAAAGAAAGGGACGGGGGTTTTACCGCATTAGAAGTTTGAACACTATTCAGGGACAAAGAACCCGTATTCATAAGGCAAAACGCAATGCATCTAGGTATAGACGTATCAAAGCAAACATTAGACTGCTGTCTGATTTCAGACGGCATTTTTTATGAACGCAAGTTTACGAACGACAGTTCAGGCATAGACAAGCTGCAAACATGGCTGCAAGAACATGGAGCAGACAGTAATCTGCACTGCTGTTGCGAAGCAACAGGCACATATTACGAAGAATCGGCAAAAGCCCTTGCCCGTCGTTACAAAATGAGCGTAGTCAACCCACGAACCATTAAAGGATTCGGAACGGCGGTAATGAACCGCAGCAAGACCGATAGGCAGGACGCAAGGCTGATTGCACGTTATTGCCAAACCATGAACCCCGAAGAATGGAAACTGCCGGAATCATCACACAGACAGTTGCAAGAGCTTGTAAGGTATATCGCCCGAACCAAACATCAAAGGGCTTCCGAACAAACTAAGTACAAAACAGCACCTGACTTCATCAAACCCCATATCAAAGAAACAATAAACCATTTCACAAAACTGATAGCAAGCCTTGAAAAGGAATTGCAAGAATATTACCGAGACAATCCCGAACAGGACAAACGCAGAAAGACACTGAAAAGCATAGACGGAATCGGCGAGAATTCTGCTGCCGTCCTCTGTTCCATCATCACAGAACAATTCAAACATGCAAAGCAGCTTGTAGCTTATCTAGGACTTGACCCAAAAGAACACCAATCAGGGAAAAGCGTCAAAGGCAGGACGCGCATCTCAAAAATTGGAAAATCTGAAACAAGAGCGGCGTTATATATGCCTGCTCTTGTAGCCTATCGTATGGGTGCATTTCCCAACTTTACCGCAAGGCTTGAAGCAAAGGGCAAGCCGCCAAAACTCATTATCGTAGCCATCATGCGTAAACTTGTCGTCATCGCTTTTCATCTTCTGAAAAACGGGGAGAATTTCGACAGAAGACGTTACCGCTGAAAGGCGGCGAGATGAAGCAAACGATAAAGCGCACTGCACCGCAGGGCGGGACTTCTTGCACCTTTAAAAAATGTAAAGTTTATTGACGGGGCAATACACTATCTTTCTCATTTCGCAGTGCTACAATTGACCGTAATATAAAACGCGCGTTATATATGTTGTAGCTCCCTTATATTTAGCTGCAGCTTGAGGATTTTAAGTTGGCGGTGATATTGGGCATAAGGCAGCCATTGTCCGCAGGGCAGGAACTGCTCGTCGCAGGTCAGCAGGGTTGAGCCATGCTCGGCTAAGGCTGATAGGAGCGGGGCGGTAATCAGGGTTTCGCGGTTTTCGATGATGATAACGGCGATGTCCTCTAATGGTATGGTGTGGGACTCGCCGTTTTGTTGAATCAGCAGTTGCCGGCGTTGCAAGGATAGTTTGCCGCCGTTTTGAATGAGCATGCTGCGCCAAGCCATATTTTTCCCCTTATTTTGATATAAAAAATCCCTGCTTCAGGCCGTCTGAAGCAGGGACAGATTAATTTAACGGACAGGTGGGCGTTTTTTCAGACGGCATAGTCTGATTTCTTTGCCCAGTTCGTCGATTTGGTATTTTTGGAATGAAAGGGCAGTTTTAATTCCGATTCGATATACGCCGTCTTTACCTTTAGTTTTATCTAAATCATGTGAACGCAAAGAAATGTTACCAGTAGAACGATCTAATCCAGAAAAATAGCCGAAGAAAGTTTCTTTTTTAAGTTCAGCTTTAATCAGATCATTCGCATAAAGTACAAACTTAAACTCAAAACTATCATCCATTACCGTCCAATCTTCTTCATCTTTAAAAGCGACAACAGCCCTATCCGGCAAAATCCCTTTTGCGACCTGCCAACTGTAAATCGGGACCAGATAATACTTACCGCCTTTCTCAAACACATCTACGCGCACCATGGTTGCGTTGTCGGCAATACCGTTATGGTTGCGCACCCATACGCCGGTTTTCTGTACTTGCTCTACGCGTACGGCTTTCACCTGTTGGGTGCGGTTGCCTGCTTTATCGTATTTGTAAAACGGCTCGGCAAAGGCTTTGGCAGGATCGTCTTTATGTGCTTCCAGCCGTGCTTTCAGCGCTTCGTATAGCTTAGGTTCGCGCTCCCGATTGACCATTTTTTCCAAGTCTTTCAGTTTTAACTGTGTCAATGGTACGCGCAACATGCTGACGCCTTCGTCCAGGCGTTTGGCGGATTTGACGGTCTCCATATGGCCTTGCCCGCTCATCTTCCGATTAGGCGCGCGCGAAACAAACAGTGGTGTAACGTATTCGTGTACGGCTTCGGGGCGAGATGATAATTTTTCTGCAAGCAGGGTACGCAGTTTTTCGGGGGTATCCGCTTCTTCAAATTCGGGTTTGCCGTCTGGTTTGCCGAAGACGCGAATCATGACTTCTTGTGCGAAAAATTCCCAAGGTTGCGGGAAGTGCGTTTTTTGATGCAGCACTTCTCCTGTTTCTTTATCTATGGTTTTACCGTCAAACGCGTTCATCTCTTTATAGCGTACAAAACGGGTAATTTTCTGCTGCATGGCAACGGTCGAGCAGGCAACGACTACAGCGTCCAAGGCGTGATGGCGGTCGTTTTCCGCACGCACTTTGCGTAATCCCCAAAAGCCGCGCAATAGATTGGTAATTTGTCCGTTTGAGGCAAAGACACGTCTTTTGCCTTTACCTGTCAGCCGCATATGGTCGGCAACAAATTGGCACAGGAAACGGTTGACGTAGCGCGTATCGTTCAGATTGCGTTCTTTAAAGTCGTCTTCGTCGATTTTTTGCAGCAAAATCCGTTGTTTTTTACTGCGCGGGAAACGGCTGGTTTCGACACGCGCTTTAAATTCCTGCCATTCGCGGCTGTTGCCTTTGCCGTTGAAGTATTCGTAAGGGGTTTGATTGCCTTTGTTTTGGTTTTCGCTGCCCAATACCAGCACTTTATTGTTGAAACTGTCGTCCCATGTGCGCGAGAACGGCAGGGCATGGTCGATTTCGACATAGCCTTTTTCGTTCAGACGGCCTAAGTTGATTTCCTTGCCTGAATACAGGCATTTGCCGTGTTGTTGCTCGTACAGACGCAGTTTCAGAATATCTTTGGATTTGGGTTCGCCGACAAAATTGGGGAAATACTCTCGGAATTTGGCGGCGGCTTTTTCCCGGTCTTTACGGTTTTCTTCTTGGCGTTTTTCGATTTCTTTGCGGTCTTTAAACGATTTACCTACTTCTCTTGCCGTTTCAATATGGATACGCGCAGGGGAGCCGTAACGCCGAACCACGCCGTTAATGACTTTTCTGGCTTGAGATAAGGCGCGCAAGACGACTGGATTGCGGATTTCGTCGGCAGGGATGGGCGGCAGATAAATTTCTTCTTCCGCATTTTTCTTGCCGTAATGGTCTCCGTAGATTTCGGCGCAGGCTTCATCGTAACGTTTGCCTTGCTCCATTAGAGGCACAATTCGGCGCAATGCTTTCAAGGAAATTTGGACGAACTTGTCGAAGCTGATGTGTTTTAACAGCGCTTCTAATATTTCGGGCTGAACACGGTCTTTCAGACGGCCTGTAATGTCTTCATCGGTTTTGAACAGGGAAAACGCCGTGCCGATTTCGTCTTGTAATTCGGGAGAAAGGTTTAACGGGGATTTTTTGTCTTTCAATCCTTCTTTTTCCAGCGCACGGCTGATGGCATGGTAGGCCTTCATTTCCATCAATGTTGAGGCTTCGGCATTGTCTTTACCATAGCGCAAGCCTTTGAAAAAGGCGGTATCTTCTAAACCCAGCAGCTTACGGGCTTGTGCGTAAGTCAGTTTGGATTTTCTGTATGGCTCGTCCATAAGCGTGGCGCGTTCGGTATCGGTCAATGGCCGCTCGCTGCCTTGCTCTAAAATACGCAGGTTGTTCAGCTTGGTCAGCCAGACGAAACGTTCGGCGGTATAGGTGTTTTTAGCGGCTTTCGGCTCTGTCGGTTCGAAGGTGCAATGCCCCAACATTTTTTGAACGGCATCGCCGGACAGGGCGGGGCGTTGCGCCATCAGCAGGGTTTCAATACCTTCTTTAAGGCCGTCTGAAACATGCGGATTGCCGAATTCTTTTTGTTTTTCAAACAGTAAATTCAGCTCCGCCTGCAAATCTTTGCGGCTGAACGTATGCGAATAATCGCCGCGCTGGTTGCGGATATGGCCGCTTTCTTTTTCAAATTTATTTAAAGCCAATTCGGCCGGTGTGCGGAAATCGCCTGTCTGTAAGGCATGGGCATTGTCGGCTACGCCTTTAAGCAAAGCGCCAAGCTCCTTATCGGCAGTTTCACCCTCGTTTTTTCTTTGCGACAAATAGCCGCGGTGTTTGATTAAATGCAACAAGACTGCCGACCACTCCAAAGGCATCAGTTTGCGGTCTAATGCGGCTGCGCGAAGTTGCCATGGTGTATTCGGTAAGGATTTGATCAAGCCGTTTTCATCAAAATCGGTATCTTGTAATACGCCTTCGCGTTTCAATAGGCGACGGGTTCGAAGTAGGCGGAGGGCGCGACGGCGGGTCAGGCGGCGGACACTGCGTGCCAAACGCCTTGCCATGGCGAGGGAGTCGCCTGTTTTTGGCACTTCTGCACGCTCAAATACGCGCACGCCCAAATCAATTAGGCAGATGGGGTTTTCTTCTTCGTCGATTTCTACCATCGCTCAGCCGACGGATGCGATGCCGATATCGAGGCCGAGGATGTAGTTGATTGGATTGGGTTTGAAGGCAGCCATTTATTAATCCGTAAACAATGTTGCAAATAATGATAATATATCTGATTGTCTTATTTATATACAAATAGATTATTGACTTATCATCTCACAAGGGCTAGAATTTCGAACATATTGTCGCACTGCGAAATGAGAACCGTTGCTACAATAAGGCCGTCTGAAAAGATGTGCCGCAACGCTCTGCCCCTTAAAGCTTCCGCTTTAAGGGGCATCGTTTATTTCGGTTAAAAAATGCCGTCTGAAACCGGTTTTGGGTTTCAGACGGCATTTATGTTTTGGGTTACCAGTTGACGTGCACCGACCGGCTGCCAAGCAATGTTTCCAGTTCGTCAAACAAGCCGGTGCTTGGCGTTACCATCCATTTTGGCGCAATTTTCAATTTGCCTGATGCTTTGCCGTTGCTGTACGACAGTTGCAGTGGGATGTGCGACGTGTCGGGCAGGCGGTGGGCGGTGAGGATGGCTGCGAGGCGCGTGATGTCGTGGCCGGGGGCGAGGGCGAGGGAGAGGCTGCGGGCGTAGCGTTCACGCGCCATTTGCAGGGTCATAACTTGGTTTGCCATAATGCGCAGCCCGTCGCCGCCGCCGTAATCATCGCGGCTGACTTTGGATTCGATAATCAGCACTTGGTCGGATTTGAGGTAGTCGGCGCAGTTTTCCAGCGTCTGGCCGCTGACCATGATTTCAATCTGTCCGCTCAAATCTTCGAGGCTGACGAAGGCGATTTTGCCGCGTTTGCCCATCATGGTGCGCACGGCGGTCACGAATCCGGCGAGGCGCACACTGTCTTGCGGTTTCAGACGACCTAATTTGGTCGGGGCGATTTGGCGGACTTCTTGGGCATATGGGCTGAACGGGTGGCCAGAGAGGTAGAAGCCGATGACGGTTTTTTCTTCGGCGAGTTTTTCTGATTCGCTCCACATGGGCGCGTCAACGAGCCGCACCGGTTCGATGGCGTCTTCCATCATGTCGAAAAGTCCGCCCTGATTGGCGTTGGCGGCTTTTTGATCGGCGTTGTTCATGGCGAGGTCGATGTTCGCCAAGAGCATGGCGCGGTTGGGTTCGATGCTGTCGAACGCGCCGCCGCGTATCAGGGCTTCGAGGGTGCGGCGATTCATGTGTTCTTTGCCGACGCGCTCGCAGAAGTCCAACAGGCCCGTAAACTTGCCGCCGCTTTGCCGCGCGGCGATGATGGATTCGACGGCTGCTTCGCCAGTGCCTTTAATCGCGCCGAGTGCGTAGCGGATTTTCATGTTCGGATATGGCGTGAAGCAGTAGTCGGATTCGTTGATGTCGGGCGGCAGGAACTCGATGCCGTTGGCGCGGCAGTCGTCGTAGAAATGCTTGAGTTGGTCAGTGTTGTCCAATTCAGACGACATGGTTGCCGCCATAAATTCGGCAGGGTAGTGGGCTTTGAGCCATGCGGTCTGGTAGGAAATCAGGGCGTAGGCTGCGGCGTGGGATTTGTTGAAACCGTAGCCGGCGAATTTTTCCATGTAGTTGAAGATTTCGTCGGATTTTTCGCGAGAAATACCTTGTTTTGCCGCGCCTTCGGCGAAGATTTCGCGGTGTTTCACCATTTCTTCGGGCTTTTTCTTACCCATGGCGCGGCGCAACAAGTCAGCGCCGCCGAGCGAGTAGCCGCCGATAATCTGCGCCGCCTGCATCACTTGTTCCTGATACACCATAATGCCGTAGGTCGGCGCGAGGATGCCTTCGAGCAGCGGGTGGATGTATTGGAATTCCTGCCCCTTCATGCGCGCAACGAAGTCGGGGATGTTGTCCATCGGGCCGGGTCGGTAGAGCGATACGAAGGCGATGAGTTCTTCAAACTTGGTGGTATGCGCCGTTTTCAGCATTTTTTTCATACCGGTCGATTCGAACTGGAAGACGGCGGTGGTGTTCGCATCTCGGAAGATTTTGTAGGCGGCCTGGTCGTCGAGCGGGATTTTGCCGACATCGACAATATCGCCGGTGGTGTTTTTGATGTTGTTCTGCGCCATTTCGATAATGGTCAGGTTGCGTAGACCCAAAAAGTCGAATTTCACCAAACCCACGTCTTCCACGTCGCCTTTGTCGTACATGGATACGGGCGAGGCGGATTCGTCCGCCTGATACACGGGGCTGTAATCGGAAATCTTGCCCGGCGCAATCAACACGCCGCCCGCGTGCATACCCAAACCGCGCGTCAGGTCTTCCAACTTTTTCGCCAGCGTAATCAGTTCGTCCGCTTCTTCCGCTTCGATTAATTCCTGAATCTGCGGCTCGGCCTCCATGGCTTTTTCCAAACTCAGAGGTTTGTTGGCTTCCAACGGAATCAGCTTCGACAGTTTGTCGCACAGGGTAAACGGCAGCTCCAGCACGCGCCCTACGTCGCGTATCACCGCTTTGGACGACATCGTGCCGAAGGTCACAATCTGGCTGACCGCTTCCGCACCGTATTTTTCGCGTACATATTCAATCACTCGGCCGCGGTTTGCCTGACAGAAGTCCACGTCAAAGTCGGGCATGGAAACGCGTTCAGGGTTTAAGAAACGTTCGAACAGCAGCGCGTATTTGAGCGGATCAAGGTCGGTAATCTTCAATGAATACGCCACCAGCGAGCCTGCACCCGAGCCGCGTCCCGGTCCGACCGGACAGCCGTGCGTTTTTGCCCAGTTGATAAAGTCTTGTACGATAAGGAAATAGCCGGGGAATTTCATCTGGATGATGATGTTCAGCTCAAAATCCAAACGTTCCTGATATTCCGGCATTTTCGCCTCCCGTTCCGCCTCGTCGGGATAAAGCTGAACCATGCGTTCCTGCAAACCCTCGTTGGACAGCTTCACCAAATAATCGTTCAGCGACAGGCCGTCCGGAGTAGGGAAGAGCGGCAGGAAGTTTTTGCCCAATGTGATGTGCAGATTACAGCGTTTGGCAATTTCCACCGTGTTTTCCAAGGCTTCGGGCAAATCGGCGAAACGTTCGGTCATCGTTTCCGGCGGAATGAAAAACTGGCTCGGCGTGAAATCGCGCGGACGTTTTTTGTCCGTCAATACCCAGCCGCCCGCGATGCACACCCGCGCCTCGTGCGCGTTGAAATCGTCGCGGCTCATAAACTGTGTCGGATGCGTCGCTACCACCGGCAAACCCAGTTCCTCCGCCAGCTTCACGCTGCCGGAAACGCAAGCCTCCCATTCGGGGTGTTCGGGCAGGCGTTGCAGCTCTAAATAAAACGCATCGGGGAACCACGCCGCATACTTCAACGCCGCCGCACGCGCCGCATCTTCATTGCCGTTCAACAGATTCACGCCCACTTCGCCGTAATGCGCGCCACTCAAACAAATCAAGCCGCTGTTGTCGCCGCTTTCCAGCCATTCGGGATTGAGTTCCGCATGATGGATATTGCGGTCTTTGCCGACATAGGCCTCCGTTAAAAGCTCGCTCAAGCGCAGATAGCCCGCATCGTTGCGGATAATCAGCATGGCGCGGAACGGCTTGTCGGGCGCATTCAGATTGCCTATCCATACATCTGCCGCGCCGATGGGTTTAATCCCTGCACCGCGGCAGGCTTTATAGAATTTCACCAAGCCGAATTCGTTCATCAAATCGCTGATGCCCAAAGCAGGCAAACCGTATTCCTGCGCTTTGGCAATCAGTTTTTTAATCCGCACCATACCGTCGGTAATCGAAAATTCGGTATGCAGGCGCAGGGGGATGTAGGTCGGCTCGGTCATGGCAAAATCGGCGTGAACAATAAAAGGCGTATTGTAGCAGGGTTGTCTTTAGATGGCGGTGTGGGTAATGCCGTTTCGGATTCAGACGGCATGACCTGCAAATGTTTTTGAGCTTTTACGACGGTAAAAAAATGCCTCCTGCCGTATGGCGGAGGCTTCCCAAGAAGTATTGATAGATATAAAGTACTACCAAACTAGTCATAAAGAACTATATACCTTATTCAGACGGATGGCAAGCAGTTAAATTAATTTTACGTTCAAACAGGTTTTTGATTTCGTTTTGATGGCTGATGCCGATGACCAGCGTATCGGGCAGTTCGTGTTTGAGGAGGTGCATTAGCGTCAATGCGGATTCGTCGTCGAGCTGGTTGGTGGCTTCGTCGAGGAACAGGATTTGCGGTTTGTGCAGCAATGCGCGGGCAAGGCTGAGCCGCTGCTGCCTTCGAGCAATACCCATTCGGGGGCGCAGGCTTTGAGGGTGATACCGGAGAGCAGTTTGCCGCCGCTTTGGGTGTGGACGGTCAGGTCTTGCAGGATGAAGATGCCGCCTGTTTTGTTGCCGGACGGTGATGGGTCGGGCTTTTGTATTGCGGCTGCCGTTGGACAGGGTTTCTTTGAACGGATTGCGGCATATGGGGTTTCAGACGGCATTTTTACTTTTACGGAACAGGTGTGCGGGATATCCTGCCGGCTTTGCGGTAATTTTGGGTACGGCAGCGGCAGGTGCTACAATAACGGCCTCTTTCTGAAAGGGGACATTATGGAAGCCACTGTCTATCTTGAAGACAACGAATACATCGCCTTGTGCGACCTCTTGAAATTGGCCGGACTTGCCGAAAGCGGCGGGCAGGCGAAAGCGTTTATCGCCGAAGGGCTGGTGTTGCGCAACGGCGAAACCGAAACCCGCAAAACGGCCAAAATACGCGGCGGCGAAGTCATCGAGTTTGACGGCGCGCGCTTGGAAATCGCCGATGGATACGACCCTGAAGCATAAAGCCGAAGCCCTTTTGGGCGAGCCGCTTTTAGACGAACCCATCCGCCCCGAGTCGTGGGAATGCTGCGGCAGCGACTGCGGCGAGGCGTGCATTCAGACGATTTATTGGGCAGATAAGGCCCGCTACGACGCGCAACGGCGGAAATTGAAAGAAGCGGGTTGGTCGGACGATGCCGTCTGAAAATGGTTGGGAATAACGGCATAGGGACTTTTCCTTTGAATTTGCCATACACCCGTTTTTTAAAATGACCGCCGTACCCACACCAACCGATAATATTTTCTCCTGCTCATCATTTACCACACACATAACGCCCCATGATAGACCTGCACTGCCATTCCACCGTTTCCGACGGTATGCTCTCCCCCGCCGAAGTCGTGCGCCTCGCGCATCAAAACGGCTGCACGCTGCTGGCGTTGACCGATCACGACCACACCGGCGGCATCGCCGAAGCGCGTGCCGAAGCCGACAGGCTCGGTTTGCGCCTGATTAACGGCGTGGAAATTTCCGTAACGTGGCGCGGGCGTACCATACACGTTGTCGGTTTAGATTTCGACGAGCAGGACGAAAACCTGCAAAATCTGTTGGCGCAAGTGCGGCAAGGCCGTCTGAAACGTCTTGAAGCCATCGCCGCCAAGCTCGAAAAGAAAGGCATCGGCGGCGCATACGACGGCGCACTGGCACTGGCGGCAAACAAAGAAATGGTCAGCCGCACCCACGTCGCCGAGTTCCTCATCCAAGCGGGACATGTCAAAAACAAGCAGCAGGCGTTCACCAAATACTTGGGCGACGGCAAATCCTGCGCCGTCCGACACGAATGGGCGACGCTGGAAGACTGCGTCTCCGCCGTCAACGGCGCGGGCGGCATGGCAGTCATCGCCCACCCCATGCGCTACGATTTGTCCGCCACCGCCAAGCGCAATCTGTTTGAAGAATTTAAAAACCTCGGCGGCGCAGGCATCGAAGTCCACAGCGGGAACTGCTGCAAAAACGACCGCCTCAACTACGCGCTTTTGGCAGAACGCTTCGGTATGCTTGCCAGCGCGGGCAGCGACTTCCACCGTTTAAATGACTTCAGCGGCGGCATTCTCGGCGCGTGTCCCGAGCTGCCGGAAAACTGCAGGTCGGTGTGGGCGCATTTTTCCCGACATTGAATGCGGATAAAAATGCCGTCTGAAAACCTTTCAGACGGCATTTTTTGCGGTTTAAACGTTGTCGTACAGTTTTCGGACGGTTTTACCGATGGCGGCAATGCCTTTTTTCAGCGTTTGAGCGTCCTGCGCGATGCTCATGCGGATGCACTCGCCTGCGTGCGGGTAATCTTGCGTGTCGATGCCGACGAAGAAATGCTCGCCCGGAATAATCAGCGTACCTTCGGCTTTGAGCATTTCGTACAGGGTTTGCGAAGGAACGGGCAGGTTTTCAAACCAGAGCCACAGGAAAATCGCGCCTTCGGGCTTGTGGATTTTCATCGGATACGCGCCCAGCTCGCGCTTGAGCAGGGCGACGGCGGTTCGCGCCTGATTGCGGTAAAACGGCCGGATGACTTGGTCGGCAAGCCGTTTCATCTCGCCGCTTTCCAGTAGCGGGGCGGCGATGGCCGCGCCGAAGCGCGTGGGGGCAAGGTTCACAATCGCGTTCAGGCTGCTGACGGCTTTGACGACTTCGGGCGCGGCGACGATGATGCCGGTGCGAACGCCCGGCAGGCCGACTTTGGACAGGCTGAAGCAGAGGATGATGTTTTCGTGCCAGTTGAGCGTCACATCGCTGTAAATAATATTCGGGAACGGCATTCCGTAAGCGTTGTCGATAATCAGCGGAATGCCGTGTTCTTGCGCCAAAGCGTCCAAACGCGCCATCTCGCCATCGGTCAACACATTGCCGGTCGGGTTGGTCGGGCGCGAACAGCAAATCGCGCCGATTTTGCCCGCTTTGAGTTCGGGCAGGTTTTCCAGTGCGTCAAAGTCCACGCGGTATTTGAAGAAGCCTGCTTCGCCTTCGTGTTCGACGTTTTCGATTTTGGGCTTGACGGAAACGAAGTGCTGCCCTTCAACATGCACGTCGGCATAGCCGATGTATTCGGGCGCGAGCGGCAACAAAATGGCTTTTTCTGCGGATGTGCCGTCTGAAAGGTTGAATTTGCCGCCGAAGAGGTTGAATAAATAGAAAAACGCGTTTTGCGAACCGTTGGTCAGCGCGATATTGTCGGCGGTCAGATTCCAGCCGTATTCGCGGTTGAGGAAGGCGGTCAGCGCGTCAATCAGCGCGGCATCGCCTTGGGGGTTGGAGTAGTTGCCGATGTTTTCGACGGCGTGTTCTGCCGCCAGTTTGGAGAATATGTCGGCGAACGCCCGATCGATTTCCGGGATGCGCGCCGGATTGCCGCCGCCGAGCATGTTGACGGGCTTGTCGCTTTTGAGCGCGTCGCCGAGGTCGTCCATAAGTTGCAGGATGCCGCTGTGTTGCGTGAATTTTTCGCCGAATGCTGAAAACTGCATGTCAAACTCCGTGTGAGTAAGGTAGGTTGGTTTGTACGTTATGCCGTCTGAAGGTTCAGACGGCATTTTTTGTGTGTGTTTCTCGTACCCAAAGCAGGTCGCAGATGCCGTCGCTCGGGGCAAAGCCGGTCGGGGCGTTGATGAGCAGGGTACGGATTGCCTGCTGGTCGTAACGGTCGCAGGCCGCACGGATGTGGTCGAGCAGGGCGGAGAGCTCGTGCCACGGCAGCATGGTTTCGTTGGCGGTCATGATGCGCGGATGGCCGGTTTTGCGGACGTTGTCGCCGATGAGCAGCTCTTCGTAGAGTTTTTCTCCGGGACGCAGTCCGGTAATGAGGATTTCGATGTCGCCGTCGGGTTGTTCGGGTGTTTTGGGTTTGAGGCCGCTTAAGGTAATCATTTGGCGGGCAAGGTCGATGATTTTGACGGATTCGCCCATGTCGAGGACGAATACGTCGCCGCCCGTACCCATCGCGCCTGCCTGTATGACGAGTTGGGCGGCTTCGGGTATGGTCATGAAATAACGTGTGATTTCGGGGTGGGTCAGGGTAAGCGGGCCGCCTTCTGCAATCTGTTTTTCAAACAGCGGGACAACGGAGCCGGACGAACCTAAAACATTGCCGAAACGCACCATGCTGAAGCGGGTTTTTTGTCCGGGTTCGGCGGCGAGCGCCTGAAGGCAGAGTTCCGCCATGCGTTTGCTGGCACCCATGGTGTTGGTGGGGCGGACGGCTTTGTCGGTGGAGATGAGGACGAAGGTTCTTACGCCAGATGCCGTGGCGGCAAGCGCGCACTCGAGTGTGCCGAAGATGTTGTTGCGTATGCCTTCGACGGTGTTGAATTCGACCATGGGGACGTGTTTGTAGGCGGCGGCATGGTAAACGGTGGAGACTTGGCCGGCGGTCATGATGCGCGTGAGTAGCGTGCGGTTCTGCACCGAGCCGAGGAAGGGCAGGATTTCGGTATCGGTATTGTTTTGGATGCAGTATTCGCGCAATTCTTTTTCGATGGCGTACAGGGCGAATTCGGATAATTCGAACAGCAGCAGCTTTTCGGGGCGGCGACGGATAATCTGGCGGCAGAGTTCCGAACCGATGGAGCCGCCGGCACCGGTTACCATCACGGTTCTGCCGGCAATGTCGGCATTCATGAGGCGGTCGTCGGGCGCGACGGAATCACGTCCGAGCAGGTCGGACACGGAGATTTTTTTGAGCGTGCCGATGCTGATTTTCCCGTCCATCAGGTCTTTCATTCCGGGAATGGTCAACACTTCGCACGGATAGGCTTCCAGTTTGCTGATGATTCGGCGGCGTTGTTCCTGGGTCGCGCTGGGAATGGCGAGCAGGATTTTTTCCACGCCGTAGCGTTCGATGAGGAAGGCGATGGCATCGGGCTGGTAAACGGCAAGATCGTAGATGACGGTGTGCCAAAGCTTGGGGTTGTCGTCCACAAAGGCGACCGCGGAATATTCGCGTATCTGTTTGACGGCCTCGAGCAGTTGTCTGCCCGATCGTCCCGCGCCGTAAATGATGACGGGGGTCATATGTTTTTTTTGGTGGTCGGATAAAAGGCCGCGTATGACCATGCGGGATCCGGTTACGGAGACAAGCAGCAGCAGAAAGTAGACAACGGGCAGGGCGAGGCGCAATTTTTCTTCAAATATCAGCGTATTGAGGAAAAACAGTACGGCGGAGACGAGGCTGCCGGCAAAGGCGGTGGTCAGGACGTGGAAACTGACAAAGCGTGTAACGGCACGGTAGAGCCCCATTCTGACGAACAGGCCGATGGTCAACAGCGCGGTCAATAGGAAAGACTGCCAGTTGGCAGGGTCGAACCATTCGTTCGAGTAGTCGGCCTTCAGGCTTTGGGTAAACCAGAAGGCGGTGAAAATCATCAGAAAATCGTGTATGAGGAAACAGATTTTCTTGATGTTGCGCGGTAGGGCAAGCAGGGTTTCCAGAGTCATATCGTGGGGCGGTATGTGCTTTCAGGCGGCATATGCCGTCTGAAGGGTTATCGTGTGGCTTCGGTCAATACGGCTTCGATGTGTTCTTTGCAGAACGCGATTTCGTCGTCGGTCAGCGTCGGGTGCACCAAGAACATCAGGCTGGTGTCGCCCAGTTCGACGGCGTTTTTCAAACGCTCTTTCGGACGCCACGGCGTGTCGTCGAAGGCTTTTTCCAAATAGACTTCGGAGCAGCTGCCTTGATAGCAGGGGACTTTGCACGCGTTCAGTTCGCTGACGATGCGGTCGCGCGTCCAGCCGTCTTTCAGGTGTTCGGGTTTGACGAAGACGTAGAACTTGTATTGCGCGTGTTCGATGTAGTCGGTGACTTCAACCAAACGGATGCTGGCAAATTTGCCTAAGCTTTCAGCCAGTTTGGCAGCGTGCGATTGACGGCGGGCAGTCCATTCGGGCATGCGTTTGAGCTGGATGCGGCCGATGGCAGCCTGCATTTCCATCATGCGCCAGTTGGTGCCGAAGCTTTCGTGTAACCAGCGGAAACCGGGTGCGTGTTCGCGGTGGTACACGGCATCGTAGCTTTTGCCGTGGTCTTTGTACGACCACATTTTGCGCCACAGCGCTTTGTCGTTAGTGGTGACCATGCCGCCTTCGCCGCCGGTGGTCATGATTTTGTCTTGGCAGAATGACCATGCGCCGACGTGTCCGATAGAGCCGACGGATTTGCCTTTGTATTTCGCGCCGTGTGCTTGGGCGCAGTCTTCAATCACCCACAAATCATGTTCTTTTGCCAAAGTCATGATGCCGTCCATTTCGGCGGGCATACCGGCAAGGTGGACGACGATGACGGCTTTGGTATTCGGTGTCAGTGCGGCTTTGATGGTTTCCGCGCTGATGTTTTGGCTGTTCAAATCCACGTCGGCGAACACGGGGTTTGCGCCTGCGTTAACGATGCATGACGCGGAGGCAAGGAAGGTGCGCGAGGTAACAATCACATCGTCGCCTGCGCCTATGCCCATTGCTTTGAGCGCGACATCGAGTGCCAGCGTGCCGTTGGAAAGAGCGACGGCGTACCGCGTGCCGGCGAAGGCGGAGAATTCTTTTTCAAATTCGCGGCATTCGCTGCCCGTCCAGTAATTGACTTTGTTGGACAGCAGGACTTTGGAAACGGCATCGGCTTCTTCTTGGGTAAAGCAGGGCCACGGGGAGAGGGAGGTGTTCAGCATGGTGTTTGGTCCGTCGGGTTCAGACGGCATTTCTGACAATATGCCGTCTGATGGAGGGGTTTTGCGTGTCCCGATGAATCGGTCGCACGTCGCAGGTGTTGTCAAAATCGGTTTGTACGGAGGTTTATTTTAATCTCTTATGCCGTCCCGGTCTTGGGGTTTTTGCCCGTAAGGGGTTTTGCCGGGTTGCCCGCGACGGTCATACCGTCCGGGATGTCGCACACGATAACCGCCCCCGCGCCGGCGATAACCCCGCTGCCGACGGTTGTCTGCTGGCGGCTGCAAGCGCCCGTGCCTATCCAGCTTTCTTCGCCGATATGCGTGTTGCCCGACAGGTGCGCGCCCGGGCTGATGTGGACGAAAGCGTCAAGCAGGCAGTCGTGATCGACGGTGGCGGCAGTGTTCACAATCACGCCGTCTTTCAATACGCTGCCTGCCTGTACGACTGCCTGAGCCATGACGACGCTGCCCTGACCGACGGTTGCCGACGGGGAAACATATGCGTCCGGATGAATCAGGACGGGCAGTTTAAAGCCGAGCGCGGCGGCGCGTCCGGCGATTTGGCGGCGGATGTGGTTGTTGCCGACGGCGACGGCGACGTCGTATTGTTCGGGCGATAAACTGTTTTCAAGCAGCAGCGTCGTGCCGATGACGGAAAAGCCGTTGACGCTGCCTTGTGCGCGGTCGTCCAGAAAAACGATTTCCCTGTACCGGCCGAGTGCGGCGGCAAGGTCGGCAACGACTTTTCCGTGTCCACCTGCGCCGACGACGGCAAGTTTGCGTTTTCCTGTGAAAGGGGGCATGGTGGCTTCGCCCTGTGC
This sequence comes from Neisseria sp. RH3002v2f, assembly GCF_014596375.1. Taxonomy (NCBI): domain Bacteria; kingdom Pseudomonadati; phylum Pseudomonadota; class Betaproteobacteria; order Neisseriales; family Neisseriaceae; genus Neisseria; species Neisseria sp. RH3002v2f. The sequence goes on along the minus strand of NZ_MAYZ01000021.1, from coordinate 79,503 downwards.
GGAAATCCCTTCCTTGATTAATACTTTTTTAACCGTCAGCAGTAGGATTTTGATGTCGAGGCACAGGCTGAAGTGGTCGATATACCAGATGTCGCATGCGAAGCGTTCGTCCCATGAGGCGGCGTTGCGCCCGTTGACCTGCGCCCAGCCGGTAATGCCGGGTTTCATTTCGTGGCGGCGGTTTTGGAAATGGTCGTACAGCGGCAGATATTGCATCAGCAGCGGGCGTGGGCCGACCAGGCTCATGTCGCCTTTGAGGACGTTCCACAGTTCGGGCAGTTCGTCCAAACTGGCGGCACGCAGTTTTTTGCCGAACGGTGTCAGGCGTTCTCCGTCGGGCAGCGGAATGCCGTCTGAATCAAGCGCGTCGCGCATGGAACGGAATTTGACCATTTTAAAAGGTTTTCCGTCCTTTCCGGGGCGTTCCTGAATGAAGAAGACGGGCGAACCCAGATTCTTGCGGATGAGGTACGCCAAAATCAGGAAAACGGGTGAGAGGACAATCAGCCCCGATGCAGATGCGATGATGTCGAACAGGCGTTTGACGGCTTTACTCATTTGCCAATCTTTCAATCAGGTTGACGATTTTCCGATAGGAAATGTCGCGCCTGAAGCGGCGGACGATTTCATCGAACTGTATGGCCCAGTTTTGTTTTGCCATCAGGCTTTCGGCGGCACGGGCGAAGCTGTCTGCATCGCCGGAACGGTAGTTTTCGTGCGGCAGCAGGTTCAGGAGGTCGAGGACTTCGGCATTGGTCTGGCTGTTCAGCACGGGTTTTTGCAATGCCATGTAGTCGGAAAGTTTGTTGGTAACCGACTGCATGGCGTGGCTATGGATGGCGTTGACGGCGATGTCGCAGCCTTTGGCGACCGACATCATTTCGGCGTAGGGGAGGTAGCCGTAAAACTTGATGGCGTGGTTTTCATGCTGTTTCAGCTTTTCTAGGTCTGGGCCGCCGCCCATGATGTGCAGTTCGACGTTTTTCCCGCTGTCCAGAAGTTTCTGTATCCCCCTGCAGGCAGTATCGACATCGTAGCTGTGACTGAGCGTGCCGAAATAGAAGAAGCGGGTTTTGACCGTGTCGAAACGGTGTGCGGGCGAGGATGTGATGGTGGGGAAATCCGCGCCGATATAGACGGTTTCGGCGGGGACGTCGGGACGTGCCTCGCGGGCGCGGCCGAGGTAGGTTTGCGATACGGCGACCAATGCGTCGGCGCAGCGGTAGGCGCAATCGGCGCGGTCGGCAAAGGGCAGCAGGTTGTGGGGGATTTTTTTCAAAAACGGTACGACCGAGGAGAAGGATTCCGGCCATACGTCCTGTACGTCGATAATCAGTTTGTAGTTCAAACGCGCTTTATGCCTGCCTAAAAGCAGGTTGGTCGCCATCAGCGGATAGGCGGAATAGACGATGTCCCATTCGTGCGGGCGGCAACCTTCTAAGAGGCGTTCGAAATTTTTGACGAAGGTGCGGTGGCTGGCAAGCCGTGCCAGTGAGACGTTTTTGCCGTATCCCGGCTCGTCCAGCAGTATGACCTTCAGGCGCTCTGCGGAGGCGTTTCGGGCATCTTCATGCCGTCTGAAGGATTTGTCGTAGTGGCGGAAACGGCTGGTAATCAGCAACACGTCGTGCGATTGCGACAACAGTTCTGCCAGATACCAAAAGCGGTTGAAATACGGTTCGGACGGCAGCGAGCAGTATGGGGCGACTATGGTGATGTTCATCGGCGGCTTTCAGATGGCATTACATGGTATAGGCGGCCATGGTGGTACGGTAGATTTCGTCGTCGGAACAGAGTGCGGCGACGTGTGCATGCAGCCTTTTGCCCATTGCTTCGCGTAACTCCGGCTGTCTGACGAGCGTGTCTACGGCGGCGATAAAGGCTTCTTCGTCGCCGAAGGGGATGCAGTAACCCGTTTCCCCGTTGACGACCATTTCGGAAATGCCCGCCATATCGTAGGTAACGACGGGCGTGTCGTAAAGTCCTGCTTCCAAGATGTTGTTGCCCACACCTGCGCCGTGGTCGCCGATGCAGTGGGGCGTGTTCACCAAAATATCCACGTCTTTGAAGTAGGCGGTCAAATCGCGCACGCCGCCGAGGAAGGTAACTTTGCCGTCTATGCCCAGACGTTCCGCCTGCGCTTTCAAATTGTCCATTTCTTCGCCTATGCCAGCCACGTTCAGGCGTACGGGCATATCGCGGTCGACCATTTTTTTGAAAATGTCCAGCATCAGATGCACGGCGCGGACAGTGTCCAGACGCGACAGCGTGCCGAGCATGACGCAGTCTTTGGCGGTTTTTTCGGGAACGGAATCGGGACGGTGCAGCGCGTTGTAGGTATAAGTGATGCGGTGGGCGGGAAAACCGTAACGGATGAGTTTGTCGCGCTCGTGTTTGCAGTTGCCGATGATGTACACGCCCAAACGGTCGAACAGCCGGGCGATTTTCGGATAGGTTTCGGGGTTAAGCCCGCGTGCGTGGTAGAACACTTTGGTTTTCGGCGAAACGATTTTGGCGGCAACGGCGCAGGCGGGCACGATGCGCGCCATTTGGCAGTGGATGATGTCGGGTTGTTCGCGCCGCAGCATTCGGGCGTAGGTAATCATGCCTTTGAGGTAGCCGAAAAGGCCGCCGCGATAGAAATCGACGGGTTGCCAACGTATGCCCAAGGCTTGCGCCTCTTTGAGCAACGGTCCGTCCGAAGAGGCAAGGATGATGTCGTGTCCGTGCTGCCTGAGCAGCCGGCCGAGGCGGAAGGTGGCGTTTTCCGTGCCGCCCAGACCCGCCATAGAAGTGGTCAAAACGATTTTCATGATGTGGAACCCATGTTTTTCAGACGGCAAAACAGGCGGTTTAATTCTGTTTTGTGCCGCAGGATGCAGCCTGCCAAATATACGGCCCATACGGCGGCGAACAGGGGATGGTTTTCCCGTGTGCCGAAACAGGCGTGGACTGTCGCGGAGGTCAGGCAGAACAATGTGTGCATATAAAGCGGCAGGCGTTTGAGCGGCTGCCACAGGCGGGAAGAGCTTTCTGTCTTTAAAACAAAAAACAGCCAGAATGAGGCGGCGCAGGCAACCGCCGCACCGCGCGCGCCTTCAGACGGCACGAGCAGCCTCAACAGCAGCAGGTTTGCCGACAGCGCGGTCAGGTTGGCAAGCGTAATCAGCCGTGTTTTGCGGACGACATTCAAACCGATACCGCTGATTTCGGTCAGCGTGTAAAACAGCGGCGGCAACATGCACGATACGACGATAAACCTGACGGACGCATAGGTTTCAGGCAGCAGGCCGGAAACCAAAGGTGAAAAAATACCGGTCAGGCAGACGGCTGCGGCAAGCAGCGCGGCGGCGGATTCTGCGGTTGCCGAAATGTGCGGCATCGGGGCATTTTCTTCGACCATGCGGAAGATATGCGGCGTCCAGACCGTTGAAAAAATATTTTGGAACACCAGTGCCGCCGCACCGAAGGTAATCCCCATCGAGTATATGCCGAGCTGTTCCAATCCGGCGTATCCTTTCAGAAAGAAGCGGTCGGCAGAAGTCAGCCCCCAGTAGGCGAGGTTGCCCAGTGCGAGCGGTATGCCGTAGCGCAGGCCGCGATGCAGGAGGGCGGATGAAAACGGTGCGCGCCATGCGGCTTTCAGACGGCATCGGTTTTGAAACAGCAACAGGGAGAGGGCGGCGAGGTTCGCCAGTGTGTAAACGGCACCGAGCGTGGCGGTGCTTGCCGGGAAGTGCAGCAGCCCGACCGCCAGTGGCAGCAGCGGCAGGACGGTAAGCTTCGGTATGAGTTGTGTGGAAGAAAAGGCAAACGCACGTTCTTCCATACGTAAAATCAGGGAGAGAAAACGAATCAGCAGGACGGTCAGCGCAAACAGTACCAGCCCGATGCCGGCGGCGGAGTCGTCAAGCGAGAACAGGATTTCAGACGGCATTTCCGGATGGGAAAGCAGGAAGGTGGCCATTACGGCGGCCGACAGCAGCGGCGGCAGGAACAGGGTTTTGAACAAAGTGTCTTTGTCGGCGGCGGCATAGTATTCGCGGATGTACGCCTGATCCAAACCCATGCCCAAAACCAATATGCCCAAGCCTGCCGCCGTCTGCATCAGTATGATGCGTCCGATGTCGGCGGCAGGAAAGTACCACGACAGCAGCGGCAGGGTCATTATGCCCAAAACCGCGCTGCCGAGGGAACCTGCCGCGTAGCCGAGGATTTTTTTTGTGTCCATTTCAAATGTTCAGACGGCATCGGGATGCTCTCCAATGCCGTCTGAAACCTTTCTCTATCAGGCTTTGACGACTTTCGGGCTGCCGTCGCGGAAGCGTCCGCGCGTATCGACGATGAGTTTGGCGTGTTCGGCGATAAGCGGGTAGTCGAATTTGTCATGGTCGGTGGTCAGTACCACGCAGTCGAAGTCTGCCAGCGTTTCTGCCGTAATCGGGGTACTGGAAAGGTTGAAGCAGTGGTGTCCGGGAATATGGGGGAAAACGGCGACATGGGGGTCGGAATAGGCGATGTCCGCCCCCAGTTTGTGCAGCCTGTCCATCACTTCCACCGACGGGCTTTCGCGCATATCGTCCACGTTTTTTTTGTAGGAAATGCCCAGAATCAGGACTTTGCTGCCTTTGATGGAACGGCCGTTTCCATTGAGGGCGAGGACGGTTTTGCCGATAACGTAGTCGGGCATATGGGAATTGACTTCGCCCGCCAGTTCGATGAAGCGCGTGTTTACGCCGTATTCGCGCGCTTTCCATGTGAGGTAGAAGGGGTCGATGGGGATGCAGTGCCCGCCTAGGCCGGGACCGGGGTAATACGGTACGAAGCCGAAGGGTTTGGTGGCGGCGGCATCGATGACCTCGTGGATGTCTATGCCCATTTTGTCGGCGACGATTTTCATTTCGTTAACCAGGCCGATGTTGACGGCGCGGTGGATGTTTTCCAGCAGCTTGGTCAGTTCGGCTGCCTTGGTCGAGCTGACGGGGACAACCCGGTCGATGGCGGGACTGTACAGTGCGATGCCGACTTCCAGACATGAGGCGGTGTGTCCGCCGACGACTTTGGGGATGGTGCGTGTTTCGAAATGGGGGTTGCCCGGGTCTTCCCGTTCCGGAGAATAGACGAGGAAGATGTCTTTGCCGGCCTTCAGTCCGTTTTCTTCTACGCGCGGCAGCAGTTCTTCTTCGGTGGTGCCGGGATAGGTGGTCGATTCGAGCGATAAAACCTGACCGGCGCGCAGATAGGGTTTGACTGCGTCGGTCGTGCCAGTAACGAAGCTGATATCGGGTTCCCGGTATTTGTTTAAGGGCGTGGGGACACAGAGGATGACGGCATCCGCTTCGGCAATCCGGGAAAAGTCGTCAGTGGCTTCAAAACCTTTTTGACGTGCCGCTGCGATTTTTTCGGAAGGGATGTGTTCGATATAGCTTTCGCCTGCATTAAGCCTGCCGGTTTTGAAGGTGTCGATGTCGAAGCCGAGGACGCGGAAACCGGCATCGGTGTAGCGCAGCATCAGCGGCAGTCCGACATAGCCCAAACCGACGATGCCGATGACGGCGGTCTGGTCTGCAAATTTTCGGATAAGCTGGTCTTTCATATTGTCCTCATGGCGTTTCAGACGGCAGTGCCGTCTGAAGAATGTTATTTCATCCCGGTATTATATTACGGAACCGATTCACTTGGTGCTTGAGCACCTTAGAAAATCGTTCTCGTTGGGCCAACACTCTACCGGTTTTCGTGAATCCACCGTATATAGTCAATCAGCAAATCCTCGCTGTTTTTCCGGAACACGGTTTTGATGTCGTGTCCGATGGTTTTGCTGAAAACGGGTATCCATAAAGGGGGATCGGTCAGTGCGGTACGGTTCTCAGGCAGGGAGAACAGGTCTTTACCGCTGCCGAGGATTTTGGGCGAACGGTACAGGACGATTTCGTCTGCCAGATCTTCTGCCAAAAAGGCGGATGTGAGTTCGGAGCCGGCTTCCACCATCACTTCGCCGAAACCTTCGTCGGCAAGGAGGCGCATCAGGTGGTGCAGGTCGATTTTGCCGTCTGCCGTTTCAGACGGCATCAGGATGCGGATGTGTGCGTGTTCCCTATAGGGGCGGAGTTTGCCTTCATCGCGTTCCAGTGTGGCGATGTAGGTCGGAGATTGTCCGTCGGTAACCAAATGGCTATATAGGGGCAGGCGCAGGCGGCTGTCCAAAACGATGCGTGCGGGTTGGCGCAGGGTCGGAAAGCCGCGGACGTTGAGCAACGGGTTGTCGGCCAATACGGTACCGATGCCGGTCAGCACCGCGCAGCTTTCGGCGCGGAAAGTTTGTACGTCGGCGCGTGCTTCTCCGTCGGTAATCCAAAAACTGTTACCGTCTGAAAGGGCGGTTTTCCCGTCCAGCGAAACGGCGCATTTGAGGCGGACAAAGGGACGGCGGCGTTCGATGCGCGACAGGAAGCCGCGGTTGAGTTCCCTTGCTTCGTCTTCGAACAGCCCGCATTCCGCCTTGATGCCTGCTGCCTCAAGAAGGGCGAGCCCTTTGCCAGCAACCAGTGGATTGGGGTCGCGCATGGCGGCGACGACGCGGGACACGCCCGCCTGTACCAGTGCTTCGGCACAGGGCGGAGTGCGCCCGTGATGGCTGCACGGTTCGAGGGTAACAAAGGCGGTCGCACCTTTTGCCATTTCCCCTGCCTGACGCAGGGCGTGGACTTCGGCATGGGGTTCGCCCGCTTTGACGTGGAAGCCCTGACCGACAATTTGGCTGCCGTGTGCGATAACGCAGCCGACGCGCGGATTGGGCGAGGTGGAAAAACGCCCCAAATTGGCAAGTTCGAGGGCTTGGAGCATCATGGAACGGTCTGCGAAGGAAAAGTATGTGTCTTTGTACATGGGGATACCTTATCAGTATGGGTAATGTTTGGGAGGAGTCAGGCTTTGCCGCCTGTTTTGACGGCTTGCGCCAGCCACGAGGCGAAATGTTCCGTGCTGTCGAAGCGTTTGTGCAGGGTGGCGAAGCGGACGGCGGCTTCCGTGTTGTGCTCAAGCAGCTCTTTTAGCACCATGTCGGCAAGTTCGCTGGAGGATATGTCGCGCAAACCTGAATTGTACAGCCTGTATTCCGTCAGGCGGACAATCTCGTCGATTTGCTCCGGGCCGGTGCATTTGCGGACGGCAGCGGTCAGGTCGGCATGAAGCTTCCTTCTGTCGAAAGGACGGCGTTTTTTGTCATGGCCGGTGATTGAGGGCATTTTGAATTCGACGGTTTCGAGTGTGCCGAAGCGTTTGCCGCAGCTGGGGCAGTGGCGGCGGCGGCGGACGGTATTGCGCTCTTCCATCAGGCGGGAATCGGCAACTCTGGTGTCCGGATGGCTGCAAAACGGGCATTTCATGGTATTTCCTCCCTGATGCCGTCTGAATCAAACCGATACGCCGGCTGCGCGTGCGATTTCCAGACCTTCTTCGGTACTCATATAGACGGGGTTACGGGGTCGGTCGTTTAAAATAATTTTGCCTTCGCGGAACATGACCAGTTCGTTCACGGCAAGTTGGGACCATGATTCGTCGCGGGTCAGCGGCAGGGTGGCGATAACGGCGACGCGGTCGTCCGGCGTGGTTACTTCGGCAAAATCGACCATTACATCGTCGTCGAGCAGGCGTGCCTTGCCGAACGGGGCTTGGCGGATGATGTAGTGCAGCAGTGTGCTGGCGTGGGCAAACAGTGATACGCCGTCGGACAAGACGAAGTTAAACAGTCCGAATTTGCGGATTTCGTGCGTCAGCCCGGCAATGGCGTCGAACAGGGTTTCGTCGTCGGGACGTGTGTCGAAGCGGGTGCGGAGGCGGTTGAGGATGTGGCAGAATGCGCGTTCGGAGTCGGTGGTGCCGACGGGATGGAAGAATTCGCCCTGTGTGGGAAAGAAGTCGACCAAATGCCCGTTGTGTGCAAACAGCCAGTAGCCGCCCCACATTTCGCGCATAAAGGGATGTGTGTTCGCCAGCGAGGTTTGTCCTTGCGATGCTTTGCGGATATGGGCGACGACGTTTTCCGATTTAATCTGGTAGGCGCGCACGAGGTCGGCGACGGGGGAGTTTGCACTCGGCTTGTCGTCATGGAACAGGCGCACGCCTTTGCCTTCGAAGAACCCGATGCCGAAACCGTCGGCATGATGGTCGGTAATGCCGCCCCTGCGGCGGAATCCTTCAAAGGAAAACATAATATCGGTCGGCGTATTGCAGTTCATGCCCAGCAGTTGACACATGGTTTGTCCAAGTCGTTCATATAGTAGTCGGATTATACTCCGAACTGAAAATGCCGTCTGAACGCTTCAGACGGCATTATTATCGGGAATCAGAGATAGGGTTGCAGGGTGCGCCCGAGGATGTCCGTATCAGTGATTTCGGTAATGACGGCTTCTCCCAGCCTCTTTAATCCGATGAAGCGCATCACGCCGCCGCTGACTTTTTTATCGTGGCTCATATGTTCGAGCCATTTTTCGAATGGGAACACGGGCGGTGCGGACGGCAGTCTGGCGGCTTCAAACAGGGCGGCAAGCCGTGCGGTATCTGCAGCGGAGGTGTTGCCCAGTTGTTCGGACAAACGCCCGGCTAAAACGCAGCCGGCGGCGACGGCTTCTCCATGCAGCCAAGTGCCGTAACCCATCTCGGTTTCAATGGCGTGTCCGAAGGTGTGTCCGAGGTTGAGCCATGCGCGTATGCCTTGTTCGGTCTCGTCCTGTGCGACGATGTCTGCCTTCATTTGGCAGCAACGGTACACGGCTTCGGCGAGTTTTTCTTTATCGAGCGTCATCAGTCCGGATATGTTTTGTTCGAGCCATTCGAAAAAAACGATGTCGCCGAGCGCACCGTATTTGATGACTTCCGCCATACCGGCGGACAATTCGCGGACGGGCAGGGTGTGCAGCGTACCCAAGTCGGCAAGCACCGCCTGCGGCTGGTAAAACGCGCCGATCATATTTTTGCCGAGCGGGTGGTTGATGGCGGTTTTGCCGCCAACCGATGAGTCAACCTGGCTTAACAGCGTAGTCGGTATTTGAATGAATGGGGCACCGCGCTGGTAGGTGGCGGCGGCAAAGCCGACCATGTCGCCGATAACGCCGCCGCCCAGCGCAATCAGCGTGGTTTTGCGTTCGGCGCGGTTTTGAATCAGTCCGTCAAAAATAAGGTTGAGCGTCTGCCAATTTTTATATATTTCCCCGTCGGGCAGGATAATGCTGAAATGGGGAATGCCTGCCTCGTCTAATGCCGTCTGAAGCGTATGAAGATAAAGCGGGGCAACGGTTTTATTGGTAATGATGGCGGCACGCTTGCCAAGATACGGTTGGAGCAGGCTGCCGGCCTGCCGTATCAGTCCGTTGCCGATAAAGATAGGGTAGGTGTGCGAAGGTGCGTGTACGTTCAGTGTTTTCATGCGTCGGTTTTTTATTCGGATAAAAGGTTGAGCAGGGTTTGTATGGTTTGCCGGCAGTTTCCCGATTCGACGGTGAAGTCGGCGGTTTGCCTGTAAAGCGGGTCGCGTGCGGTGTAGAGTTCGCGCAATCTGCCTAAGGGATCGGCAACTTGTAAAAGGGGGCGGTTACTGTCGCAGCGCGTCCGTTCGAGGAGTGTTTCAGGTTGCGCGTGCAGATAGACGACCGTTCCGCTTTTGCGGATTAAATTGCGGTTTTCTTCTTTCAAAACGGCACCGCCGCCGGTGGATAGGACGATATGGGGCAGGATAACCAGCTTTTTGAGCATGGCGGTTTCGCGCGAACGGAATCCCTGTTCTCCTTCCATTTCAAATATGGTCGGGATGGAAACGCCGGCGGCTGCCGAAACTTCATGGTCGCAGTCGTAAAAGCAGTAATTTAGGGAGCGGGCAACCTGTCTGCCCAGGGTGGTTTTGCCAGCACCCATCAGCCCGATGAGGATAAGTTTGTCGGTAAAATTTTTCATGGCGTAATTTTATACGATATTGGCAGGACTGGTAGGGGCTTAAGGTGTATCGGGATGGTAATTCAGTTTCAGGCGGTATTTTGACGGATGTTGTATTTTAGATAAAAAAAAGGGCATATGCTGTAAAACATATGCCCTTTTTTACGGATTAATAGCGCAGGTTGCTACCGACCGTATCCATGATTCTCGGAGTAATGAAAATCAGCAGTTCGCGACGGCTTTGGTTGTTTTGGCGCGTTTTGAACAGGTTGCCGATGACGGGAATATCACCCAACAAGGGGATTTTGGTCAGCGTATTACCGTTTTCTTCTTCATAAATGCCGCCGACAATCAATGTGCCGCCGTTTTCAACCATTGCTTGAGTATCCAGATTTTTGGTTTGGATACATTTGGTTGCTTCGTTTTTCACACGACAGTCAATCGGAGTGTCTTTATTGATTTTGACATTCATGATGATTTGACCGTCAGGCGTGATATTCGGGGTAACAACCAAGCCTAAGACGGCTTTTTTGAAGGTTGTAGTCGTGGTGGTGTTGTTACCTGATGTCGAAGTATCTTGGTAGGGAATTTCCGTACCTGATTCGATTTTGGCTTCCTGACGGTTTTGGGTCAGTACGCGCGGATTGGCAAGTGTTTTGGTTTTGGAAAGTTGCTCAGACGCGGACAGCTCCAAGTTCAGGGCACCGGACGAAAGTGCGCGTACCAGTGCGATGCTGTTTGCGGCAGCGGCAACCGGCAGGTTGATGTTGGTGTTGACCGACCAACGTCCGCTGGATGTTCCGATATTGCCGCCTGTTCCGCCGTTATTTGCTGCGGAAATCCCACCGCTTCCGGAGTTGAATCCCCATGCGGTTTGTCGTTCGGTACCTCCGTAACCGAATTTTACACCCAAGTCGCGTGCGAAACCGTCGGTTGCTTCAACGATACGCGCTTCAATCATAACTTGTTGCGCAGGTACGTCCAATTCGTCAATCAGTTTGCGGAATTTCTCAATGACGCTGCGGGTATCGGTAACAATCAGGGTGTTGGTGGCAGGGTCAATCAATGCACTGCCACGGTTGCTTAGAAGCGTATTGCGTGAGTTGTTAGTGTCAATTTCGTCCAAGCGGAGGATTTTGCGGAACTCTTCCACATTTTTATATTTTAATTGGAAGTTCTGAGAATAGAGGGAACCGAGTTCGGCAATTTCTTTTTCTGCCTGTAGGAAGGCTTTATCTTTGGCAAGCAGCTCGTCGCGGGGTGCGATGTTGATAATATTTCCTTGCTGGCGCATATCCAGATTACGTGCCTGCATAACCAAATCCAGGGCCTGATCCCAAGGTACGTCTTTAAGGGAGAGGGTCATTTTACCGTTGACGGTATCGCTGGCAACGATATTGGTACCGGATTCTTTTGCTAAAATTTGCAAGATGGTGCGAACTTCGACATCTTGGAAGTCAAGGGAGATTTTTCTGCCTTTGAAGACTTTGGGTGCGTTGTTTAAGCCATTAGATTCAATGTTTTGTTTTTTAGGTAGAATTTGAAAGGTAAAATGTCCTGCAGATGCGGATTTGTTGATAAATTCCCAATTTCCGGTCATTTTGATAATGAGTTGGGTATCGTTGTTAATACGTTTCAGTGTAACGTTTTGTACCGGTGTTTTGAAGTCTGCCACGTCCAGGCTGCGTTGTTGTGCAGTTGTCAGTGTGTGGTTTTTCAGGGTAATGATTACTCGGTCACGTTGTTGGCGGATGTCGGGTTGTCCGGAAAATCCTAAGGCAGCCAATTCGACTATACCGGCATTCTTACTGTCTTTGCGGAAGTCGATATTGGTTTGTTTTGCCGGCATTGCAGTCGTTTGTTGCGTTGCGGCAGGACTAAACGGTGCGGATACGGATACTACAGATTCGCTGAACGGAGCGGAAGGTTGTGTTCGCGGCATGGTTTGTACGGGTGTACGTACAGGAGCTGATGTGGTATCGGAAGACTCATTAATAAGAATCCAAACTTCGTTTCCTCGTACTTCGGTATTGTACTGGCTTGGTTTGTTTAAATTAAGGACCAGGCGTGCACGGTTACTGTTTTGAGCAGCACTAATTTTGTTTAACAGGGAATCTGCATATTCAAGAACCTGTTGATCCATAGAAATGCCGGTTTGTTCAAAGTCTAAAGCAATACGCGCAGGCGAGGAGGTTACAAAACCGGTAGGACTCACAACCTCTTTATCAAAGCTGACTTTGATGATTTTTTGTTTACTGGGTAAGGAAGAAACCTTAATATCTGTGATGTTTCCTGCCGATGCCGTCTGAAAGGCTGCGGTTGCGATAAACAGACCGGAAATAATTTTTGTCAGTTTTGTATTCATTTGGAATAATCCCCTTCTTAATTTTGCTCATTGGCAGATGCTGCCGTTTGTTCGGTATCGGTATTTTTGTCGGAAGGTTGCAGTGGCAGTTCTGCTTTGCGGGAGACCCAGTTGCCTGTGCTGTCTTCTATCAATTCGTTCAAGATGATACTGTTTTCGGTAATACTTTGGATTCTACCGTAATTTTGTCCTAAATAGTTTCCGACACCGACAGTATAGACATAACCTTCGACTTCGATAAAGCCGGATACTTTTTGTTTAGATTTTAATATACCGACATAACGCATATTTTCTAAACTGAATTTTTCCAGTGTTTCTTTAACACGGTTTGTATCGGGAGCATTTCCTCCTTTTTTTACGGTCTCCATCCGGCGGAAGTCGAACGCGTTGAACCCTGTGGGTTGTGGCGGGTTATATACTGGTGCAACCGGGAGGGTGGGTGCTTGGAAAGGTATGATTTCTGCTTTGGCTTCACGTTGTGTCTGCGCCATCCATTCGTTTAGGTCTTCGGAACCTTGGGAACATGCGGAGAGAGCCAGAAAGCTGATGAGTAAGGCATAGTGTTTCATGGTTTCCCTAACATAAGTTATTTTTGTTCAGTATCTTGTGCTGCCTTATCAGCCTGCTGCTGTGCAGCTTCTGCGGCAAGTTCTTCTACGGATTTTGCTTTATAGGTTGTAGCAATGGCACTTAAATTTAGTATGCTGCTTTTGCCGTCTGAATTATCTCCATTTTCTGCAGATTGAACGATTTTCAGCGATTCAAGGGTAATAATCCGGGATAAACTGCCTACATCGCGGGTAAATTGGCTGATTTGATCGTAATTTCCTGTAATGGAAATAGAGTAGGGTAGTCTTTTTATAGGACCGTCATCAACGGGTGGTTGCGGCATAACACTGTCCAAACGCAGCCCGTTGCTTGAGCCTGCTTGGTGAAGCTCTTGTACCAAATTAGGAATTTCGGCATCGGTCGGCAATTGTTTCAACATGATGTTAAAAGCAGAACGGATGGCGGCCAGTTCATCTCTCAGGTTGTTTAGACTGGCTGCATCAATACTTTTCTGTTTATAGGTATTTTTCAGCTCAACCTCTTTTGCTTCATACTCTTCCAGGGATTCAATCTGATTTTTGAATAAGCCGATATAACCCAATCCCAGCATGGCGGCAATAATTATTAGGACTATAAACAGCTTTGAGGGGAGGTTGAGTAGATGAAGATTGTTGAAATCTAAATTTTTCATTGATTTGGAAGCCATTTAGTTTGTCTCCTGTGTATTTTCCGGAGCAGGGTTTTTTGCAGTCTCAGAAGCCTTTACGATGGGGTTTAATGTTGCTTGTAGGGTAAATTCTTGGTATGAATTGTTTTTCTTAATACTTAACAATTCAGGTTGGTTAAATATACCTGTATTCGGCATAGCCCTCATCATATTGGCAACACGGTTGTCACTGGACGTTCTGCCGTTCAGTCGGTAAGAGTCGGAAGTAACGGCCTCCAGTGAAGTCAGATAGGTATTGTCAGGAATGGTTTCGTTTAGACTGTCAAGGATTTTTGCTGCTTGGAGGCGTTTGAGTTGAAGCTCCTCAATTTTATTTTTCTTAAGCAGGAAAGCATCTTTTTCTTGTTTTAGTTTTTGGATTTCAGTCAATTCACTGTCCAAGTGCGCGATAGAGGTTTCTAGAAGGGTATTCCTTTCCAACTGGTTATTGGTCATGTTGTCAATAAACAGGTAAGTTCCCGCAACGGAAGCGAGGCCAATTAATACGGCACCATACATAAGCGTTTTGAATTGTTGCTGTTTACGCTTGTTGATTTCCTCCCTGTAGGGAAGAAGGTTAATTTTAATTAGATTATTCATAGTTATAGTCCCCGTGCAGCTAAACCGAACGCTGTAGTTAATATAGGCGCATCAAGTTCGAATTGTTTTTTATCTATTTTGAGGTTGTCTGCAAAATAGCTTGCAGGATGGATACACTGTACCTCTGCGTTCGTTTGAGAGGCTATGGTTTGTGCAATACCTTTTTGGCGTGTTGCCGCACCTGTTAGCAGGATGTGTTTGATATTAGTCATATCATCCGCAGTTTGCGTAGTGTAATAAAACTGTAAAACCCTTTGTATTTCTTGGGTAATTTGCTGGTTGAAATGAACAGCCACAGTTTCTTGGTAATCAGAAGGTTTTTGAGGGGAGTTAATGATTTCTTCGGCTTTTTCCTCTGTTACCTGATAGGTGCGTTGGATGAGTTGGTTGAGCTGTTTCTCGCTGATAGGGGTCTCCTGTTTATACAGGATTTTACCGTTTTGAATGACTAAGGCATAGGTTTGTGTCGCGTATACGCCGAAAATGGCGACTTTTTCTCCAGTAAGTTCCGGATTAAAGTTATTTATCCATAGGGTATAGGCGTTGTACTGCCCAAAAATATCTACATCAAGTGCAGATAATTTCATACCAGCTTCGTTAAAAGCTTCAATTAGCGGTTCGATATCATCTTTTCTTGATGCTACGGCTAAAATGGTCTGATTGGCAGAAGGAGGGGTTAGAACCTGATAGTCGTAATTGACTTCCTCTAAGGAACTTATTTCAGAGATGGCGGATTCTACAAATTCTTCCAAGTCCAAATCTGTATCTTTTGTTGTGTAGGTCAATTGTTCTGTCGTTGCCAGATTTTGTGGAATAGCAGCGATAATATTTTTGCATGTGCTGTTCAGTTTGACATACGCCTGTTGCAAATATGTAACAAATTGTCCGTGGTTTTGAATTTTATTGTCTTGGACGATATTCTTTGGTAATTTGACGATGACGTATTTTTCCAGCTGAATTTGGTTTAAACTACGTCCTGACAATTGAACCATTTTGATAGAATACTGGTCGATATCAATGCCGATTGCTGCATGATTATTGAATCCCGAAGATTTCTTAGGGAGCTTGGCATCTGTTTTTTTAGGGGTTTTCAAGCTTTTAAACAAGCGCATAATGAAGATTCCTGCGTTATTTGTACAGTGAGTAACCGTTTCGGTATCCGTAATGGATTTCTTGTTCTTTGCACACTAACACTGTGCTTTGTAGAAATCGGTTGCTATTTTACTTTATTTAATACTAATAATGGTAAATTATCATTTCAACTATGATTAAAAAGATTGTAACAACCTGTTTTGGGTTGGTTTTGGGATTGTGTGTGTTTGGCGTCGGATTGGTTGCGATTGCTATTTTGGTAACGTATCCGAAATTGCCTTCCTTAGACTCATTGCAACATTATCAGCCCAAAATGCCGTTAACTATTTATTCGGCAGATGGAGAGGTTATCGGTATATACGGGGAGCAACGGCGAGAATTTACAAAAATCGGCGATTTTCCCGAGGTATTGAGGAATGCGGTTATTGCTGCCGAGGATAAACGGTTTTATCAGCATTGGGGCGTGGATGTTTGGGGTGTCGCAAGGGCGGTTGTTGGCAATATTGTGGCCGGCGGGGTGCAGTCGGGTGCAAGTACGATTACGCAGCAGGTGGCGAAGAATTTTTATTTGAGCAGTGAAAAGACATTTACGCGAAAGTTCAATGAGGCGTTGCTTGCTTATAAAATCGAGCAGTCTTTGAGTAAGGATAAAATCCTTGAGCTGTATTTCAATCAAATTTATTTGGGTCAGCGCGCTTATGGTTTCGCGTCTGCCGCGCAAATCTATTTTAATAAAGATGTCAAAGAGTTGACTCTGGCGGAAGCCGCCATGCTGGCGGGACTGCCTAAGGCTCCGTCTGCCTATAACCCGATTGTCAATCCGGAACGTGCCAAGTTGCGTCAAAAGTATATTTTGAACAACATGCTTGAGGAAAAGATGATTACCTTGCAACAGCGCGATCAGGCGTTGAATGAGGAACTGCATTATGAGCGGTTTGTTCAGAAAATTGATCAGAGCGCTCTATATGTTGCAGAAATGGTGCGTCAGGAATTGTATGAAAAGTATGGTGAAGACGCTTATACGCAGGGCTTTAAGGTTTATACGACGGTACGTACCGATCATCAGAAAGTAGCGACAGAGGCGTTGCGCAAAGCGTTGCGGAATTTTGATCGCGGCAGCAGTTATCGTGGTGCGGAAAGCTATATTGATTTGAGCAAAGGAGAAGATGTTGAAGAGACTGTCAGTCAATATCTTTCGGGACTTTATACCGTCGATAAAATGGTTCCTGCTGTCGTATTGGATGTGACTAAAAGGAAAAATGTCGTCATACAGTTGCCCAGTGGTAAGCGGGTTACGCTTGACGGCCGTTCCTTAGGTTTTGCAGCCCGCGCGGTCAATAATGAAAAAATGGGAGAGAGCCGTATCCGCAGGGGTTCGGTTATACGTGTTAAGAACAATGGCGGGCGTTGGGTGGTAGTTCAAGAGCCGCTCTTGCAAGGAGCATTGGTTTCACTTGATGCCAAAACGGGTGCGGTTCGTGCGCTGGTCGGCGGTTATGATTTCCATAGTAAAACATTCAACCGTGCTGCTCAGGCTATGCGGCAGCCGGGTTCTACATTTAAGCCATTTGTTTATTCGGCAGCTTTGTCTAAGGGTATGACTGCCTCCACAATGGTTAACGATGCCCCAATTTCCCTGCCTGGAAAAGGTGCAAACGGTTCGGTCTGGACGCCTAAAAATTCAGACGGCAGATATTCGGGCTATATTACTTTGAGGCAGGCATTGACTGCTTCTAAAAATATGGTTTCTATCCGTATCCTGATGTCTATCGGCGTGGGTTATGCGCAGCAATATATCCAGCGTTTCGGCTTTAAACCGTCTGAACTGCCGGCCAGTCTTTCTATGGCTTTAGGTACGGGCGAGACGACTCCTTTGAAGATAGCGGAGGCTTATAGTGTGTTTGCAAACGGGGGGTATAGGGTCTCTTCGCATGTAATCGATAAAATTTATGACAGCGACGGCAGGTTGCGTGCGCAAATGCAACCCTTGGTGGCTGGGCAAAATGCACCTCAGGCAATTGATCCGCGCAATGCCTATATTATGTATAAGATTATGCAGGATGTCGTCCGCGTCGGTACAGCAAGGGGGGCGGCCGCGTTGGGTAGGTCGGATATTGCCGGTAAAACAGGTACAACCAATGATAACAAGGATGCGTGGTTTGTCGGTTTTAATCCTGATGTGGTTACTGCCGTATATATTGGTTTTGACAAGCCTAAGAGTATGGGGCGTGCCGGTTATGGCGGCACGATTGCCGTGCCGGTTTGGGTAGACTATATGCGTTTTGCACTGAAGGGCGGACAGGGTAAAGGAATGAAAGTGCCTGAAGGGGTAGTCAGCAGTAATGGTGAATACTATATGAAGGAACGCATGGTAACCGATCCGGGTTTGGTTGTAGATAACAGCGGTATCGCAGCGCAACCCTCCCGTCGGATTAGGGAGGATAAAGAGGCAGGGGCTGAAGACGGTGAACGCGGAGCGGCTGACGAAGTACGTCAAGATGTACAGGAAACCCCTGTACTGCCAAGTAATACGGGCTCCAAACAGCCGCAACTGGATTCCCTGTTTTAAAGATTGTAGACAATGCCGTCTGAAAAGGTTTTCAGACGGCATTTTATATTTAGGGAAGGTAATTTTTTAAATGTTTGCGGTTGGTCAAGTGGGGTAAATACATTTTCCGTATAATGGGTTCAGTCTTCTACCGAAAGGGATAAGGGAACATCTGTTGCAGCAAACCAGCTTCCAACTGTTTGGTTTACTTCTTCCAAACCTTGTTTTTTCAGGCTGGAAAACAGCTGTACGCTGATGTTCTGCCTTTCAGAGTAGGGCTTGAGCAGTTTTTTAACTTGGGACAGAGTTTTAATCTGTTCGTTTTTGGATAACTTGTCGGCTTTTGAAAGCAGGATGTGAACCGGTCGGCCTGTGGTGTGGAAAAAATCCAACATACGTATGTCGAGTTCTTTTAGAGGATGACGTGCGTCCATAATCAAAATCAGGCCTATCAACTGTTTGCGCTGTTGGAGATAATCGCCAAGCAGCTTGACCCAGTGAGTCCGTATTGCTTCCGGAACTTGTGCATAACCGTAGCCGGGCAGGTCAACCAGGAAATTACCGTTTTGAAGCTCGAAGAAGTTGATATGCTGCGTCCGTCCGGGTGTCTTGGAAACATAAGCGAGGCGGACGTGGTTTGTCAGGGTGTTGATAGCGCTGGATTTTCCGGCATTACTCCTACCGACAAAGGCAATTTCGAGAGGGGTGTCGGGCAGGTCTTTAAGGTGGTTGACCGTTGTGAAGAACTTGGCGTTTTGAAAAAGATTCATGGGCATATCCTTGTTTTCTGCCACCGTTTGACCGACAGCAAAAATATGCGGTTGGTTTTATATGAAACAGAGTAGTAATTTAATGTAAATTTAGTATAGAATAACACGTTTACAGAATCATCGGTTTTAATCGGATTAAAAATCCCGTATTTGAATATAAAAAGAGCATTGTTGCATTATCCAATGCTGTAATCAGGAGCACTCCATGAAACGATTGACTTTATTGGCCTTTGTTTTGGCTGCCGGTGCGGTTTCCGCATCTCCCAAAGCGGACGTGGAAAAAGGCAAGCAGGTTGCCGCAACGGTTTGTGCGGCTTGCCATGCAGCAGACGGTAACAGCGGCATTGCTATGTATCCGCGTTTGGCGGCACAGCATACTGCTTACATCTATCATCAAACTATCGGTATCCGTGACGGCAAACGCACCCACGGTTCGGCAGCTGTGATGAAGCCAATGGTAATGAATTTGAGCGATCAGGATATTTTGAATGTATCCGCATTCTATGCCAAACAGCAGCCGAAATCTGGTGAGGCAAATCCTAAGGAAAATCCCGAATTGGGCGCAAAAATTTACCGCGGCGGTTTGAGTGAGAAAAAATTACCTGCTTGTATGTCCTGCCACGGTCCGAGTGGTGCGGGTATGCCCGGGGGTGGAAGTGAGATTCAGGCTTATCCGCGCTTGGGAGGACAACATCAGGCATATATTATCGACCAGATGAACGCTTATAAATCCGGTCAGCGCAAAAATGCCATTATGGCGGATATTGCAAACCGAATGTCCGAAGAAGATTTAAAAGCAGTTGCTAACTTTATCCAGGGTTTGCATTAATTATCCAAGAGTCTGCTTCAGAAGCCGTCTGAAAAGGTTTTCAGACGGCTTCAGACAATTTTGCGATAAGTTTTCTAAATCGCATTTGTTGGGATTGATATAAACCATCTTTATAGTCTTGAAATAAAAGGCATCAAGACAGTAGAATCGGAGCAGTGTCCTTTATTGTCCGATTCCGTCTTCTATATTCCTGATTGCGGAAGAAACACACAATGAGTAAATCCCGTAGATCTACCCCGCTTCTTTTACATCCGTGGTTCGCTTTTTTCAGTTCGATGCGTTTTGCTGTCGCCCTGCTCAGCCTGTTGGGTATTGCGTCAGTAATCGGTACGGTTTTGCAGCAAAATCAGTTGCAAACAGATTACCTGGTTAAATTCGGTCCGTTTTGGACTCGGATTTTTGATTTTTTGGGTTTGTACGATGTCTATGCTTCGGCATGGTTTGTCGTCATCATGATGTTTCTGGTGGTTTCTACCAGTTTGTGTTTAATCCGTAACGTTCCGCCGTTTTGGCGTGAAATGAAGTCTTTCCGGGAAAAGATTAAGGAAAAATCTCTGGCGGCAATGCGCCACTCTTCGCTGCTGGATGTAAACATTGCGCCCGAGGTGGCCAAACGTTATCTGGAAGTACAAGGTTTTCAGGGAAAAACCATTAACCGTGAAGACGGTTCAGTTTTGATTGCAGCTAAAAAAGGCACGATGAACAAATGGGGCTATATCTTTGCCCATATTGCTTTGATTGTCATTTGTTTGGGCGGTCTGATAGACAGTAACCTGCTGTTGAAGCTGGGTATGCTGACCGGACGGATTGTCCCGGATAATCAGGCGGTTTATGCTAAGGATTTCAAACCCGAAAGTATTTTGGGAGCGGCTAATTTGTCATTTAGGGGGAATGTCAGTATTTCCGAAGGGCAAAGTGCAGACGTAGTTTTCCTGAATGCTGACAACGGAATGCTGGTTCAGGATCTGCCTTTTGAAGTTAAGTTAAAAAAATTTCATATTGATTTTTACAATACCGGAATGCCGCGAGATTTTGCCAGCGATATTGAGGTGACGGATAAGGCTACCGGTGAGAAACTCGAGCGGACCATACGGGTCAATCATCCGCTGACATTGCACGGTATTACCATTTATCAGGCAAGCTTTGCGGATGGCGGTTCGGATCTGGCATTTAAGGCGTGGAATCTGGGTGATGCCTCACGACAACCTGTTGTATTGAAGGCGACGTCTATGCGGCAGTTCCCGCTGGATATCGGCAGGAATAAATACCGTCTTGAATTTGATCAGTTTACTTCGATGAACGTGGAGGACATGAGTGAGGACGGGAAACGGGAAAAAAGTCTGAATTCCACCTTGAATGATGTCCGTGCCGTCTCTCAGGAAGGTAAGAAATACACCAATATCGGTCCTTCCATTGTTTACCGCATTCGTGATGCGGCAGGGCAGGCGGTCGAATATAAAAACTATATGCTGCCGGTTTTGCAGGAACAGGATTATTTTTGGATTACCGGCACGCGCAGCGGTTTGCAACAGCAATACCGTTGGTTGCGTATTCCTTTGGACAAACAAGGAAAAGCGGACACTTTCATGGCATTGCGCGAGTTTTTGAAAGATGGGGAAGGGCTAAAGCGCCTGGTATCTGATGCCACTAAAGACGCGCCTGCCGAAATCAGGGAACAGTTTATACTGGCGGCAGAAAATACGCTGAATATCTTTGCGCGAAAGGGCTATTTGGGATTGGATGAGTTTATTACAACCAATATTCCGAAAGAGCAGCAGGAGAAAATGCAGGGTTATTTTTATGAAATGCTTTATGGTGTGATGAACGCAGCTTTGGATGAAACCATCCGCCGATACGGATTGCCGGAATGGCAGCAGGATGAAGCGCGAAACCGTTTCTTACTGCACAGTATGGATGCATACACGGGATTGACGGAATATCCCGCCCCAATGCTGCTGCAACTGGATGGGTTTTCGGAAGTGCGTTCCTCAGGTTTGCAGATGACCCGCTCGCCCGGTTCGCTTTTGGTCTATCTCGGTTCGGTATTATTGGTTTTAGGTACGGTATTCATGTTTTATGTGCGGGAAAAGCGTGCATGGATATTGTTTTCAGACGGCAAAATCCGTTTTGCCATGTCTTCTGCCCGCAGCGAACGGGATTTGCAGAAGGAATTTCCAAAACATGTCGAGAGTCTGCAACGGCTCGGCAAGGACTTGAATCATGACTGAACACTATAAAACCCTTCCTGAACACGAACTGCTGGTCCGAAAGTCTTTTATCCGTAATTTGAATATCTGGGATTGGGTGTTTGCCGCGCTGGTTTTTTTGGGTACGGTTTTCGTACAGACTTTATCCGGTGTCCGTATGGATATATATGAAACGGTTATTTTATGGGTAAGTGCCGGTATCGCCGTGTTTTTGGGTTGGTTTTTCAAACCTGTACGCTGGTTTGTGCCACTGTGCATATTGCTTGCTTATGCTGCCGTCGGTTTGTACGGAGGCGACATCAAATCGGCAGAAGGTTTTTTGCTGCGGTATTTCCTAAGCAGTCAGTCGGCGATTATGTGGCAGTGCGCATTCGTCTTTTTCGCTTTGTTTGCCTATATTTCGGGTGCGGTTTTGGCAAGTGTCAAAAATGTGCCGACCAATACGCTTTTGGGTATAGGAAACGTATTTGCGTGGGTGTCGGCACTGGCCGGATTTACGGGGCTTTTAGTGCGTTGGCACGAAAGTTATCTGCTCCGTCCGGATGCCGGTCATATTCCCGTGTCCAACCTTTATGAAGTCTTCATCCTGTTTTTGGTGATTACCGCGCTGATGTATCTTTATTATGAAGGTAAGTTTGCCATACAGAAATTAGGCGGTTTCGTATTCAGTTTTATGGCGGTCGTCGTCGGCTTTGTATTATGGTACAGCGTATCCCGTGAGGCTCATACCATCCAGCCGCTGATTCCGGCATTGCAATCTTGGTGGATGAAGATACACGTTCCGGCAAACTTTATCGGTTACGGCGCATTTTGTATTTCTGCCATGCTGGCTATTGCCGAACTGGTTTCCTTGAATGCGGAAGAGAAGGGAAGGAAGACGTGGCTGCCGCCGTCGGCATTGGTTGATGAGGTTATGTATAAGGCGATTGCCGTCGGCTTTTTGTTTTTTACCATTGCGACCATTTTGGGTGCGCTGTGGGCGGCAGATGCGTGGGGCCGTTATTGGAGTTGGGACCCGAAAGAGACTTGGGCGTTTATCGTTTGGTTGAATTATGCCGTGTGGCTGCATTTGAGGTTGGTTGCCGGTTGGCGCGGACGCGTGTTGGCATGGTGGGCAATTATCGGCTTGTTTGTAACTGCCTTTGCCTTTATCGGGGTCAATATGTTCCTGAGCGGCCTGCATTCTTATGGAACGCTTTAATCTTAAGGGTTCGCGCGGAAACTCTGTTCCGGATGAATTCCTTGTGAGGGATAAAGAACCGGCATCGTGGCAACATCATCAGAATAATACATTAGAGAGATGAAAAACTGCTGGATGCAGGGGAAAAGCGCATCATGGTTGGCGTATCGGATTTGCCAAAGAATGCCGATACCGCTTGCCTATCGGATAAAGTTGATTATTTGAGAGCCGACGTTTGAAGTTAAAGAAACAACGCCGACAAGCCGTCGGGAAAAGTCATCATAGACGAACGATATTCGAATCGTGCAGAAGGCCTTTCAGACGGCATTTCCTTTAATAGAATCTTTTAAAAAACATCTTCAATTTTCAGACGGCATTAAATCATGTTGGTATTAGGAATCGAATCTTCATGTGACGAAACTGGTGTCGCGCTTTATGATACGGAGCGCGGCCTTTTGGCACATCATTTGCATACGCAGATGGCAATGCACGCCGAGTATGGCGGTGTTGTGCCGGAATTGGCAAGCCGCGACCATATACGACGATTGGTTCCGCTGACAGAAGGTTGCTTGAAGGAAGTTGGAGTGTCGTATGGCGACGTCGATGCAGTTGCCTTTACCCAAGGCCCAGGTCTGGGCGGTGCGTTGCTGGCGGGGTCGAGTTACGCCAATGCCCTGGCTTTTGCGCTGGATAAACCCGTTATCCCCGTCCATCATTTGGAAGGACATTTACTTTCCCCCCTGTTGGCGGATGAAAAACCCGAATTTCCTTTTGTCGCCCTGCTGGTTTCGGGCGGGCATACTCAGATTATGGCCGTACGGGGAATCGGTGATTACGAACTTCTAGGAGAAAGTGTCGACGATGCGGCCGGCGAGGCATTCGATAAAACAGCAAAATTGCTCGGATTGCCGTATCCGGGCGGCGCAAAGCTTTCCGAACTTGCCAAATCGGGCAGCCCTGATGCCTTTATTTTTCCACGCCCGATGATTCATTCCGACGATTTGCAGATGAGTTTTTCGGGATTAAAAACCGCTGTTTTGACTGCCGTTGAAAAAGTGCGTGAGGCAAACGGTTCGGAAACCATACCCGAGCAAACCCGTAACGACATTTGCCGCGCATTTCAGGATGCGGTTGTGGACGTATTGACGGCAAAAGTGAAAAAGGCCTTGTTGCAGACGGGATTCAGAACGCTGGTTGTGGCAGGCGGTGTCGGTGCGAATTGGAAGCTGCGCGAAACGTTCGGCAGCTTGTCGGTGCAAGAACCTGTGCAAAAAGGCAGGCCGAAAAACCGGGAGGAAAAGGTCGATGTATTTTTCCCACCGATGGCATATTGCACGGACAACGGCGCAATGATTGCCTTTGCAGGTGCAATGCATTTGAAAACGGGTAGGGAGGCCGGTGCATTCAATGTACGCCCGCGCTGGCCGTTGTCCGAAATCGTCAAATGACAAAATGCCGTCTGCAATTGTTCAGACGGCATTTTTATTTTCGTTACGGTGCTTTATAGCGGTTGTACATGAACAGATACTGGGTAGGAAAGCGGCGTATCCAATATTCGGTATTGCGGTTGAATACGGCGGCATCGTGGGTTTTGTCGCCGGTCAATTCTCCTTGAAGGGGGCTGATGTGTAAGGCAAAACCCTGCCCGTCAGGCAGGCGTTCGCTGCAAAAAAACAGCGTACTTACGCCTTTGACGTTTGCCAGTTTTGCCGCCAGCGTCATGGTATAGGCAGGTTTGCCGAAGAAATCCACCCATACGCCTTCCCCGCCTTCTTGAGGGGAGGGGACATGGTCGGGCAGGATGATGGTTGCTTCGCCCGAACGTAGGGCTTTGATGATTTGTTTGACCCCTTGTATGCTGGTAGGCGCGGTTTTGCCTTTGCCTCGAACCCTGCCTGCCTGCATCACTTTGTCTATTGCTTTAATTTTCGGCGGTTTATACATGGCGGTTAAAGGGAATGGCAGCCGTTGGCTGATATATCGCCCCCCTAAGTCGTAGCTGCCGATGTGCGGTGTGATAAACAGCAGCCCTTCGTGTTTGTCCAAAGCTTCTTGAACATATTCCCAACCCTGTACCGACTTGAACAGTGTTTCGATGTCCTCCGGTTTTTTGAAAAATGCGAGGGCAAGTTCCAAACCGCTTTTTGCCGTTTCCGCAAATACGGCTTTCACCGTTTTCGGGTCGGGATTCATGCCTGCCTGACGCATATTGACAATAATGCGTTCCCGGTCTTCTTTGCGCAGGTAAAACGCCAGATGTCCGAGGAAAACACCCAATTTGTGCAGAAAGGGCAGGGGCAGCAGGGAAAAGGATTTGAGCAGGGCAGTCAGTAGGATGTGCATAACGGGGAAGCAAGGGGGAAACAGCCTGAATTGTAAACGAAACATGCCGTCTGAAAAAGGGAAGTATTGCGGCAATATGCCTTTTCTGCTACGATGCGCGCTGCATTAAGAGTTGGGAATTCCATGCCAACCTGCTTTTCAAACGGAAAGGTAAGGTGGACGGTTGAAAAACCGATGTGGCTCGCCAGAGCAATCCAAACCCGCTTAATGCGGGAATTTTTTTGCCTGTAAGAAACGCGCAACAGGATTCCGAAACAGTAGGAAAGTGCGAATGTTTCTCACTTGTATAGAGAAAAAGCGGAGTTTTTGTTATGATTTCCGCTGTCTGAAATAAAAGGCCGTCTGAAAACACGGCAGCCTGTTTTTAATGAAAGAATAGCAATGAGCGAATATCTGTTTACTTCCGAATCGGTATCCGAAGGCCATCCGGATAAAGTTGCCGACCAAGTATCCGATGCGATTTTGGATGCCATCTTGGCGCAAGACCCCAAAGCGCGTGTCGCTGCAGAAACCTTGGTCAACACAGGCTTGTGCGTATTGGCGGGCGAAATCACCACCACCGCCCAAGTGGACTACATCAAAGTCGCACGCGAAACCATCAAACGCATCGGCTACAACTCGTCCGAACTGGGCTTTGACGCCAACGGCTGCGCGGTCGGCGTGTACTACGACCAACAATCTCCGGACATCGCCCAAGGCGTGAACGAAGGCGAAGGCATCGACCTGAACCAAGGCGCGGGCGACCAAGGCTTGATGTTTGGCTACGCCTGCGACGAAACTCCGACCCTGATGCCGTTTGCCATCTATTACAGCCACCGTCTGATGCAGCGCCAAAGCGAATTGCGCAAAGACGGCCGCCTGCCTTGGCTGCGTCCCGACGCAAAAGCCCAGCTGACCGTAGTTTACGACAGCGAAACCGGCAAAGTAAAACGCATCGACACCGTCGTCCTGTCCACCCAGCACGATCCTGCCATCAGCCATGAAGAACTGAGCAAAGCCGTGATTGAGCAGATTATCAAGCCCGTTTTGCCGTCTGAACTGCTGACTGATGAAACCAAATACCTGATCAACCCGACCGGCCGCTTCGTCATCGGCGGTCCGCAAGGCGACTGCGGTCTGACCGGCCGTAAAATCATCGTCGATACCTACGGCGGCGCAGCTCCGCACGGCGGCGGCGCATTCTCCGGCAAAGATCCGTCCAAAGTGGACCGTTCCGCCGCTTACGCTTGCCGCTATGTTGCGAAAAACATCGTAGCCGCCGGTTTGGCGACCCAATGTCAGATTCAGGTTTCCTACGCCATCGGCGTTGCCGAACCGACTTCGATTTCCATCGACACTTTCGGCACAGGCAAAATCAGCGAAGAAAAACTGATTGCCTTAGTTCGCGAACATTTCGACCTGCGTCCTAAAGGCATCGTCCAAATGCTCGACCTGCTGCGCCCGATTTACGGCAAATCCGCCGCATACGGACACTTCGGCCGCGAAGAGCCTGAATTTACTTGGGAGCGCACCGACAAAGCTGCCGCACTGAAGGCAGCTGCAGGGCTGTAATTTCAGTTTGAACATCAAAAATGCCGTCTGAACAGTTCAGACGGCATTTTTATATTTTCCTGTTTCAGGTGTGGCGTTCTTTGCACATCAGTTTTGCATCCAGCCAGCCGTCGCCTCCGGGAATGATATTTTTAGAAACGAAGTTGTCCAAATCAGGCAGCAGGGAAACGGCACGTCCGCTGTTGATGACCACCACCACCACCATCGGTTTGTCGCCCAGCCAGTAGCCTGCCAATGCGCGGACATTGTTGAGCGTGCCTGTTTTCAGGCGCAGAAGCCCGCCGCTTTGTTTGAGGCGGTTGCGCAAAGTTCCGTCTGTACCGGCGATAGGGAGCGTGTCGATGAAATCTTGTGCAAACGGGCTGAAATAGGCTTTTTCCAGCATTTGCGCCATCATTTTTGCAGTCAGCTGCTCTTTCCTCGACAAACCGGAACCGTTTTCCAAAACCAAATCCGCAACATCAACACCTGAAACGGCAAGCTCGCGCTTGACGGCCGCCGCCGCCTGGTCGGAAACGGCGGGCAATTTGCCGTTGCCGCCCAGTTTCAGGAAGACGGACCGTGCAATCAGATTGTCTGAACGCTTGTTCATGTCCGTCAAAATTTCCTTCATCGGTTTGGAGTGTACAAGTGCAAGTGTCTGTGCGCCTTCCGGCGTGTCGGATATGCCGATGCCGTCTGAAATCTGTCCTCCGCCGAGCAGCCAGTGGTTGGTGAAGCTCTGATGAATCAGTTCTTCAAGCGGAAACATTCGGACATCGACTGCCTTGCCCAGACAGCTTTCAGGGATGGTGCCGCGCAGTTTCAGCATATTATCGGTAAAAGACGCATGCATCAGTTTCTTGACCGAAGGGCAGGACGCTTTGGCCGAGGTAATTTTCAGGCTGTTTTGGGCACGGATATCCGGCAGAGGCGGATTGGTGAGGATATCGATACCGTTGGCAGAATTACGTTCGGCACGGACTCTGACCATGCCTGAGGAGAGCATGGTCGGATTGGGGGAAGTCATAAAAGGAGAGCCGCCGTCGGCTTCGAAATCGTTGGGACTGCCAACTTCGCCCCACAGCTTGTGGTCGAGTATCAGGTGTCCCGTGATATTGCGGATGCCTTTATCGCGCAACTGGCGTTGGACGGCAAGCAGGTTTTCCTGATCGAAAACGGGGTCGCCACTGCCTACCCAGTACAAATCGCCATCGAGCGTGCCGTTACTCACTTTGCCGTTGCTTTTAAATGCCGTCGTCCAGCGATAATTGCTGCCGAAGGTTTTGAAGGCGGTAAAGGCCGTGATAAGTTTCATGGTGGAGGCGGGGTTTACGGGAACATCTGCACGGTGGTCTATAATGACTTTTCCGCTGTCAAGCTCTTGGACGTATACGGCGATTTCGTTTTGCGGAATGCGGCCGGTATCGAGTGCTTGCGCAGCCAGCGAGGTTAGAAGCAGCAGCAGGGAGGCTGC
Organism: Neisseria sp. RH3002v2f; assembly: GCF_014596375.1. Classification (NCBI taxonomy): domain Bacteria; kingdom Pseudomonadati; phylum Pseudomonadota; class Betaproteobacteria; order Neisseriales; family Neisseriaceae; genus Neisseria; species Neisseria sp. RH3002v2f. The sequence continues at coordinate 51,380 of NZ_MAYZ01000021.1, read as the reverse complement.
TGTTTTGGGGAAATTCATGGGTGAATCTGTTGTATAAAAAGGCAATTATAAGGCAAAGTCGGATATGAGGAAACGGAAAGGACTTGGTTTTCGGGTTGTCTGTATTAAAAACTGAATATATAATAATTATCATTATGAGAAGTAGGTGGCGTTTAAGGTTAAAACCTTATTATTCAGGAGGAATTATTGTGGCTAAGAAAATCAGTATTTTGGTGGGTAGTCTGCGTCGTGCTTCTTTTGCACGCAAGGTGGCATTGAATGCGGTGCAGATGTTTCCAGAAGGCTATCAGGCGGAAATTGTCGAAATCGGGCATCTGCCGCTTTATAATTTCGATTATGACGATCCTGCCGTGGGAGATGTGCAGCTTCCTGAAAGTTATACGGATTTCCGTGAGAAGATTAAGGCTTCAGACGGCATTTTGTTCGTTACTTCCGAAAACAACCGGACTGTGCCGGCATGTTTGAAAAATGCGGTGGACATCGGTTCTAAACCGAATGCCGATGTGGCGTGGAAACACAAACCTGCCGGCATCATCAGCCATTCCGTCGGCAAGATGGGGGGCTACAGTTCTCAAAAAAACCTGCGTCTTGCTTTGTCTTATTTCGATATGCCGCTGACAGGTCAGCCTGAGGTGTTTTTGGGCAATTCGCCGACGCTGTTTGATGAAAAAGGCAAATTGATCGACTCGGCAAGGGATTTTGTTCAGTCATATATTAATCAGTTTGTCTCTCTGGTGGAGAAACACGCAAAATAGGTTGAAAACGGTCAAAAACCGCAGAATTTTTGTTCTGCGGTTTTTTGTTGCTGCTAAATTGCAGCTAATGTTCGAGTGTTAGAATAGCCGCGGTTTATCTGAAAGGGAAAGTTGATGCGTGTATTGTTGGTTGAAGATGATGCGATGATTGCGGAAGCGGTGTCGGCAAATTTGAAAGACGGCGGTTATGCGGTGGATTGGGTCAAAAACGGCGCGCAGGTTGCGGCGGCGGCCGCTGCCCAGCCTTATGATCTGATGCTGCTGGATTTGGGTTTGCCGGGGCGGGACGGTTTGGATGTTTTGTCGGAAATACGCGCGGCAGGCTGTACCATCCCCGTGCTGATTGTGACGGCGCGGGATGATTTGTACAGCCGGCTGAACGGTTTGGATGGCGGTGCGGATGACTATATCGTTAAGCCGTTCGATATGGCGGAGCTTAAGGCGCGGATGCGGGCGGTGTTGCGGCGCAGGAGTGGGCAGGCGCAGGCGTGTCTGTCAAATGGTGCGTTATCCCTCAATCCTGCAACGTATCAGGTAGAAATTATTGCCGAGGGGAGGCAGGTGGCATTGAGCAACAAGGAGTTTGCAGTATTGCAGGCTTTGTTGGCGAGGCCGGGTGTCATTCTGTCGCGTTCGGATTTGGAAGATAAGATTTACGGCTGGGGCGAGGAAGTCGAAAGCAATGCGGTAGATTTCCTGATTCATGCGCTGCGCAAGAAACTGGGTAAGGAAAATATCCAAAATGTACGCGGTGTCGGTTGGCTTGTGCCGGGTGCCGTTTGAGAAAATGCTGTCTGGACAGGAGTGGCGTTGCCGATGTTGAACCGTTTAATCCGTATGTTGAAGCAGTCGCTTCAAGTCAGAATCAGTATCGCGCTGATTTTGATGTTTTTGCCGCTGGCAATGGCTGCCGGCGTTTTTTCTTATTACGATACTTTTCATGAAGCGGAAGAGCTTCAGGATGACCTGTTGCGTCAGACGGCATTGTATGTCGGTCCTGATTACCATCCCGATGCTTTGCCGGAGGGGGACGACGATACGCGTATTTTGGTACAGATGCCGGATCAGGAGCCGATTGTCAGTCTGCCGATACATTTGAAAGACGGACTGCATACTTTGCGTGCGGACGGGGATGACGATTATTACCGCGTCTATATCCGCACGACGGGGCGGGGACGGATTGCCGTCATGCAGGAAAACGAATACAGGGAAGATTTGGCTGCGGATGCGGCGATGCAGAGCGTGCTGCCCCTGTTGGCGGCTTTGCCGCTGATTATTCTGCTGACCGTGTGGATTACGCATCAGGCTATGCGTCCCGTCCGTATTTTGTCGCAGAATCTGGAACAGCGAAGACTCGATGATTTGTCTGCTTTGAATACGGACAATATCCCCAGCGAGATAAAAGGTTTTGTTACGGCCATCAATCTGCTTTTGAAGCGTGTGGATGAAGATATACGCCGCCGGCAACGGTTTATCGCCGATGCGGCGCACGAGTTGCGGACGCCGATGACCGCTCTTTCACTTCAGGCGGAACGCCTCAACAATATGCCGCTCCCACCCGATGCGGCGCGGCAGTCTGCCGTTTTGCAGCAAAGCATACGGCGCAACAAACACCTGCTCGAGCAGCTTTTGGCTCTGGCGCGGTCGCAGTCGGATGAAACCTCTCTGACGAAAACGACATTCGGGCTGCAAAGCCGTTTCCGCCGGGTATTGCAGGAACTCATGCCGCTTGCTTTGGAGAAACGGCAGGACATCGGTGTGGCGGTCGAAGGTGATTTCGAAATATTTGCCGATGAAACCGAAATCTATACCTTGGTTAAAACGTTTGTTGATAACGCAATACGTTATACCCCGTCCGAAGGCAGGATAGATTTGGGTTTCACAGACGAAGGGAAATATCTTGCCGTGTGGGTTGAAGATAACGGGAAAGGCATTCCGGAATCCGAACGCGTCCGCGTCCTTGACCCGTTTTACCGTATTTTGGGAACGGAGCAGCAGGGGACGGGGTTGGGGCTGTCTATTGCCGATACGCTTGCTAAAAAATACGGCGGACATTTGGAATTGGCCGACAGCCGGAGATTCGGACACGGCCTGTTGATACGGGCGTTGTTGGACAAGAAATACCTGAAATAAACAGATGCCGTCTGAAAACAGGTTTCAGACGGCATTTCCTACATCAATACGATGTCGTATTGTTCCTGCGTGTAGGCGGTTTCGACTGCCAGAGAAATCGGTTTGCCGATGAAATCTATCAGCATTGCCAACGATTGCGATTCTTCGTCGAGGAAAAGATCGATGACGTTGGGCGCGGCAAGGATGCGGAAAGATTGCGCATCGTAGCGTCGGGCTTCGCGGACGATTTCGCGCTGGATTTCATAACACACGGTTTGCGGCGTTTTCAAACGGCCCCGGCCTTGGCAGGAAGGACAGGGTTCGCAGAGGATTTGGCTGAGGTTTTCACGCGAGCGTTTGCGCGTCAGCTCGACCAAACCCAGGCTGGTAAAGCCGTTGAGGGTAACGCGGGTACGGTCGAAGGCAAGGGCTTTGGCAAGCTCTTGCAAGACGGCTTCGCGGTGTGCTTCCTGTGCCATGTCGATGAAGTCGATGATGATGATGCCGCCAAGGTTGCGCAGCCTTAATTCACGGGCGATGGTGTGGCAGGCTTCTAAGTTGGTGCGGAAGATGGTTTCGTCGAAGTTGCGTGCGCCGACGAAGCCGCCGGTGTTTACATCTATCGTGGTCATGGCTTCGGTGGACTCGATAATCAGGTAGCTGCCGAAGTTGAGGTTGACGCGCGGTTGCAGGGCTCGGTTGATTTCCTGTTCGACGTTGTGGGTCTCAAACAGCGGGCGTTCGCCTTTGAACAGCTCTATCCTGCCCAATGCGCCGTGGACGTATTGTTCGGCGAAGCGCGTCATGCGGCCGTAGTTCGCGGTGGAGTCGACGAGGATTTTTTGCGTGTCGCAGCTGAACATATCGCGCAACACGCGCAGGCTCAGCGGTAAGTCTTGATACAGCAGGGTTTCGGGCGGTTGGATTTTTGCCTGCTCTTGGATGTGTTCCCACACTTTGGTCAGGTAGTTGATGTCGGATTGTAGCTGTTCGTCGGTGGCGTTTTCGGCGTTGGTGCGGATGATGTAGCCGTGGCATGCCTTTTCCGGCAGGAGCTTGTTGAGACGCTCGCGCAGGTTGTTTCGTTCCGTATCGTCCTCGATACGCTGGGATACGCCGATATGTTCTTCCTGCGGAAGGTGGACGAGGAAACGCCCTGCCAGCGAGATTTGTGTGGAAAGGCGCGCCCCTTTGGTGTTGATCGGGTCTTTGATGACCTGCACCAAAACCGACTGCCCTTCAAACAACATATGTTCGATGCGCTGGGTTTCGTCCGGGTTGCGGCGTTGCTCCAGGACATCGACGATGTGTAAAAATGCCGCTCGTTCCAAACCGATGTCGATGAACGCGCTCTGCATGCCGGGCAGTACGCGGCGCACCACGCCCAGATAGATATTGCCGACCAGGCTGTGTCCGCTGTTGCGTTCGATGTGCAGCTCGCAGATATTGTTTTCTTCCAACACCGCCACGCGTGTTTCCTGCGGCGTGATGTTGACCAATACCGTTTCGGGCGGACGGGCGATGTCCTTTGGGATGGGTAGTCCTGACAACATGGTTTTTCCTGAAAATGTAATAAAAATATTTTTGCATCCGTTCCGACGCGCAGCGCGGGTGCAAAAATATTTTTCATAAGGGTTATCATACTTTAAAAAACAAATTTTGGCACATGATGTCCGTGCCGTCTGAAAATGCACCGGTCCGGCACTTGCAAAACAGGGAGAATGTCCCTATATTGATTATCATTGCAAACTTTGCAAACTCTGTGGAAAATGAATATGCAGGCTGTTACCATGTACACAGGTGCGTTTTGTCCCTACTGCACGATGGCGAAAAGGCTGCTGCATGCTGCAGGCGTTGAAAACATAGGCGAAATCCGTGTCGATACGAATCCTGAAGCCTTTGCCGAAATGCAGCAGCGCTCCGGACAGCGCAGCGTACCGCAGATTTTCATCGGCGAAACGCATGTCGGCGGATTCACCGACCTGTACCGCCTTCAGCAGGAAGGCAAGTTGGACGAATTACTGAACCCTTAACCCCAAAAAACTAGGAAAACAAAATGAGCGAAGAACTGCAACCCGTATTCAGCATTGAGCGTCTGTATGTCAAAGACTTGTCTTTGGAAGTGCCGCACGCGCCGCAAATCTTCTTGGAACAGGGTGAGCCTGAAGTCGATATGCGCGTTTCCACCGGTAACAGCAAACTGGAAGACGGCTATTACAACGTTGACGTTACCGTTACCGTTACCGCCAAGCTGAATAACGAGCGTACCATGTTCCTGAACGAAGTAACCCAAAGCGGCATCTTCCGTTTGGAAAACATTCCTGAAGAAGACGTACAACTGCTGTTGGGCGTGGCTTGTCCGAATATCCTCTTCCCTTACGCGCGCGAAGCCATTTCCACCAGCGTAACCCGTGCAGGCTTCCCGCCTGTACTGCTTGCTCCGATCAACTTCGAAGCTATCTACCAACAACAACAGGAAGCTAACGCTTAATCGCGTTATACCTGTGTGCAGGCCGTCTGAAACATTGCGTTCAGACGGCCTTTTTGTTTTCCGATAAAATACGGCAAACTTTACCCAGCCGCTTTTCATGATGACGCCCGAAACCCAGAAACAGCTCAAAATCACCGACGTTTCCGCCAAGAAGCTCGACAAACTCAACCTCCATACCGCATGGGATTTGGTTTTGCACTTGCCGCTGCGTTACGAGGACGAGACGTACATCATGCCGATTAAGGATGCGCCGATCGGCGTGCCGTGTCAGGTCGAGGGCGAGGTCATCCATCAGGAAGTAACGTTCAAACCGCGCAAGCAGCTGATTGTCCAAATCGCCGACGATTCCGGCAGCGTCCTTTTTCTGCGCTTCATCCACTTTTACGCCAGCCATCAGAAACAGATGGCGGCAGGCAAACGCATCCGCGCTGTGGGCGAAATCAAACACGGGTTTCACGGCGATGAGATGATTCACCCTAAAATCCGTGATGCCGAGAGCAGCGGTTTGGCGGAAAGCCTCACGCCGATTTATCCGACCGTAAACGGTTTAAACCAACCCACTTTGCGCCGTATTATTCAGACGGCCTTGGACGTTACGCCGCTGCACGATACCTTGCCTGATGCTTTATTAGGCCGTCTGAAACTGCCACACCTCGCCGAAAGCCTGCGTCTTTTGCATTCGCCGCCGCCGAGTTTCACCATTCATCAACTTTCAGACGGCACGCTGCCTGCATGGCAACGGCTCAAATTTGACGAACTTTTGGCACAACAGCTTTCCATGCGCTTGGCGCGGCAGAAGCGTGTCAGCGGCACGGCGGCGGCATTGGGCGGCGACGGCACGTTGACCCAATCCCTGCGCCACGCCTTACCGTTTGCCCTGACCGATGCACAAGAAAGGGTCGTGTCCGAAATCCGCCGCGACATGGCGCAAACCCACCCCATGCACCGCCTGCTGCAAGGCGATGTCGGCAGCGGCAAAACCATTGTCGCCGCCTTGTCCGCGCTGACCGCCATCGAATCCGGCGCGCAGGCGGCCGTGATGGCGCCGACCGAAATCCTTGCCGAACAGCATTTCATCAAGTTCAAACAATGGCTTGAGCCGTTGGGTCTCGAAGTCGTCTGGCTTTCCGGCAGCCAGCGCAAAAAAGCCAAAGACGAAGCCAAAGCCAAACTCGCCGACGGTACTGTCAAAATCGCCGTCGGCACGCACGCCCTGTTTTCAGACGACGTCGAGTTTCAAAATCTCGGCTTGGTGATTGTGGACGAGCAACACCGCTTCGGCGTCGCACAACGACTCGCCCTCAAAAACAAAGGGCGCGATGTCCACCAGCTGATGATGTCCGCCACGCCCATCCCGCGCACGCTCGCCATGAGTTTTTTCGCCGACTTGGACGTGTCCGTCATCGACGAATTGCCGCCCGGGCGCACCCCGATTAAAACCCGCCTCGTCAACAACGTCCGCCGCGCCGAAGTCGAAGGTTTCGTCCTCAACATCTGCCGCAAAGGACAGCAGGCATACTGGGTCTGCCCGCTGATTGAAGAAAGCGAAACCCTGCAACTGCAAACCGCCACCGAAACCCTTGAGCAGCTTCAGGCAGCCTTGCCCGAACTCAACATCGGCTTGGTACACGGGCGCATGAAAGCCGCCGAAAAAGTCGAAGTCATGGCGGAATTTGCCGCAGGCCGTCTGAACGTCTTGGTCGCCACCACCGTCATCGAAGTCGGCGTAGATGTGCCCAACGCCGCCCTGATGGTCATCGAACACGCCGAGCGCATGGGCTTGGCGCAGCTGCACCAATTACGCGGGCGGGTAGGGCGCGGCGCAGCAGAAAGTGTGTGCGTCCTTCTGTTTGCTGAACCCTTGAGCGAACTCGCCAAAGCGCGGCTGAAAGTCATCTACGAACACACTGACGGCTTTGAAATTGCCCGTCAAGACCTCAACATCCGCGGCCCCGGCGAATTTCTTGGTGCGCGTCAAAGCGGCGTTCCCATGCTACGCTTCGCCAACCTTGAAGAAGACTTACACCTTTTGGAACAAGCGCGTGAAATCGCTCCGATGCTGATTGAACAAAACCCCGAAATCGTCGAAGCGCATCTGGCAAGATGGCTTTCCAGCAGGGAAGGGTATTTGGGCGTGTAGGAAGGTGTTGACGTGGGTGGCTTGGGCGGAACGGATGGGAAGAATATCCGCAAATGTGCCGCTGCAACCGCAGTTTCACAGGCGGAGTTAAGGATTAATGATTGAATGCGTGGCTGCGAATGATATGCCGTCTGAAGGGCAGGGTGTTTCAGACGGCATTATTTTTTCCATGCGGTGCTTAAAACGAAAGATACGGGATCGTAATATTTGGGCAGCGTCTGCGGAATATCCAAGTCGTTGCGGTACACGACGCGGTAGCGGTCGGCATACCATGCGGGGACGATGATGTATTGGTGGCGGACGGTGCGGTCAAGCGCGCGTGCGGCGGTTTGCAGTTCGGCACGGTTTCGGAAGCTGCCGAAATGGGTGAGCAGCTTTTCGATTTCCGGGCGGCAGATGCCGGCAAGGTTGCGGCTGCCTTCGGTTTTTGCCGCCTCGCAGCCGAAATAGTCGCGCTGTTCGTTGCCCGGGCTTTCGCTGTTGCCGTAAACCGTAATGGTCATGTCGAAATCGAAGTTGTCGAGGCGTTTCTGGTATACGGCGGGATCGACGGTGCGCATGTGCATGGTTACGCCGATTTTTGCCAAGTCGCGCTGCCATTTGGCGGTGATGCGCCCGTATGCCTTGCCTGCGTTCAGGAATTCAAAAGCCAGCGGATTGCCGAGGCGGTCGGTGAGTTTGCCGTTCCGGTAGCGGTAGCCTGCCTTTTCTAAAAGGGTACGGGCTTTGATAAGGTTGGGGCGTATGCCGTTTTTCAAATCGGTTTGCGGCGGTTCGGGAACATTCTGACTCAAAACGGCGGGATTGAGCGTATTGCCCAAAGATTGGAGCAGCCTGAGTTCCGAACCCTGCGGCCTGCCTGATGCCGCCATGTTGCTGTTGGTAAAAAAGCTGTTGCTTCGGCGGTATGCGCCGTAGAAAAGGCGTGCATTGGTACTTTCGAAATCGAAACTTTCCACCATGGCCTGCCGTACAAAGGGATGGTTGAACGGCGCACGGCGCAGGTTCATGACAAAACCCTGCATGCCGGCGGTGCTTTCCTGTTTCCATTCGTGTTTGCCCAAGTCCCGTTTAGCAAGTATGTCGGCAGGGTAGGCGCGTGCCCAGTTGCGGGCGATGTTTTCGTGTACGAAATCATATTGTCCGGCTTTGAGGCCTTCGAGACGGACACTGTCGTCTTTGAAATATTTGAAACGGACGGTGTCGAAGTTGTACCGCCCCCTGCGTGTCGGCAGGTTTTGCGCCCAGTAGTTTTTGTCGCGCGCGTATTCGCTCATGCGCCCGGTGTCTGCTTTGACGAAGCGGTAGGGGCCGGAGCCGATGGGCATTTTGTTTGCGCCTTTTTCCAGTCCTTCTGGATAGCTTTTATGTGAAAATACAGGCAGTTGACCTAAGACCATGTGTAATTCGGCATTGCGCTGTTTGAAGCGGAAAACGACTGTCCTGTCATCGGGCGTTTCGATTTTGGCAACATCGTTCCAATACATGCGGTAAAACGGCGAGGCAGCCCGGTCTTCGGTCAGCAGGTGGAATGAGGCGGCTACGTCTTTGGCAAGGACGGGGTCTCCGTTGTGGAATTTGGCTTTCGGGTTGAGCTTGAATGTTGCCGACAATCCGTCTTCGGCAAGCCAGAAGTCTTGCGCCAGCAAGCCGTACATGGAGAAAGGTTCGTCCCAACTGTTGTCGGTGAGTCTGTCCACGGTCAGCATAAGAACGCCGACTTCTTTGTCGCCTTTGAGGGTAAACGGGTTGAACGTATCAAAACCGCCCTGCATCGGCAGGGAAAACGCCCCGCCTTTGGGTGCGTCGGGATTGACGTATTCGTAGGCGCGAAAGCCGGCGGGATATTTCGGTGCCTGCCCCAAACCCAAACCGTATGCGGCAAAAGCGGTGGTCGTGGAGAAGGAAAGCAGGAGCAGGACGAGGGTTTTCATAAGGTTCCAAACCGAACGGGGCGATGAAGCCCGATTATAGCAAAAGGTTGTCTGAAAACCGTTTTCAGACGACCTTTTATTTAATTACAATAAAAATGTTAACAACAAAAAAACAAACCGCTTTTTTCCGTTTGGAAACAAAACAAATTTTAACTAAAATTGTCAACAATTCCTTGATGCACACACAAAAAAACTTTAATATTTGTAACTATATGTAACATTATAAATTTTAAATATTTTCTGAGTAAGGGGAAGTAATAAGCATCCATCTCGACTTCGGCATTCTGCCCCTGATTTCCCTATGCCATAGTATATGCAACAGACTAAAGATACTGATTATTTCCATTCCTGAACATATCGATATGGATATTATCCTTGAATCGGGTGGAGACTAAATGCCAATAATTTGGATACGTTGGAAAAGGGATATTTGATTGGGAATGGGATGAAGATAAGCGTAGATGAGTTGGGGAAAAAAGTGTTAGAACATATCGGTAAGAATGAACCGTTATTGTTGAAAAATCTATTGGTTAACTTCAATCAGGAAAAACATGAAGAAGTTAGGAAGTTGATTTATCAGTTGATAGAGTTAGATTTTCTGGAAATTTTGTGAGAGATTCTATGAAAAACTGGAAGCAGTTTATATTTTTCGTAATATTAGTAATAGCTTGTTATCAATTGCTATATTTTTTATCAGATATGTTTCTTCTCGACTACATTAACAAATATAGTTGGAATTTGAATTTTATTCAGGGTACTTTGAATTTTTTTTCAATATATCTGCCATATGTTTTTGTTAGCCGAATTTTTAGGAATACTAACCAATGAAAGACTATGCTATGAAATCAAAATTTGTGTATAAGTTACTGGTACTTTCAAAGTATCTGTATATTTTAATTTGTATATCAATACCAATCGTTTTTATTTATGAAAGCTACCAAGGAGATGATGTTGATTTTATGATTTATATTCGTGCTTTTATTATTTTTTCCATATTGGGTGTATTAGCTCAATATTCTACGTCTAATTTTTTTGAAAAGGAAAAATAACATCATTGAACTATCCATTGCGCCTGCCTTGCTATGATTCACGAAGAAATCTCCGCCATGCCTATGGGCTATGAAACCTTGATCGGCGATATGGGCAGCGCACTGTCAGGCGGACAAAAACAACGCATCGTATTGGCGCGGGTCTTATATTGCGAACCGAAAATCCTATTTTTAGATGAAGCGACCAGCCATTTGGATATTGCCAATGAAAAAGCAGTCAATGCAAACTTGAATGGCTTGTCTATCATAAAAATTATGGCGGCACACAGAAAGGAAACGGTGGAATCAGCAGATAGGAAAATATTTTTAGGATAAAAATACAGTTTCAAAAATACTCAAGACTACTGCCGTTTTTTCGCCTGAGCATCAAACTCCGCCAGCGTCATGTTCAAAGTCTGCAAACACGGCGTCATTACCGCATCGACAGCTTGGTTCACATGATCCCTTTCCACAGGCAACGGGCGGTACACGAAGAGCTTGAAGAGTTCGCTCAACTCAATCGAATCCGCCCCCGTTTTCAAAACCCAGCCCTGTCTGCCGGAATAGATATAGCCGTACCGCGCCAGCTTTTCCAGAAGCTCGCCCAACTCGTCGTAGCCCATATTGATATGCCGTCTGAACTCCTGAACGGACAGGGTTCGGCCTTCTTTTTGCGCCGCATCCAGAAGCAGCAGGATTTTCAACACATCGTCAAACCGTCCGCGCGAGTCGAACCCCCTGCGGAAGGCCTCGCCCTGCCAATAAGACAGCGACGAAGTCAGCACCGCGCCGCCCAACAACATTGTCCACAGCAGGTTTAACCAAAGCAGGAAAAACGGCACGGCGGCAAATGCGCCGTAAATCGAGCGGTAGCCGTCGAAATTGCCCATATACCAGGTGAACAGGAAACGCGCCGTCTCCAGGCAGAATGCTGTAATCAAAGCCCCGACAAACGCCTGCCGGGCGGGCACGAAGCGGTTGGGCACGAAGCGGTACAGCCCCCACAACAAGACGGTCATGAAAGCCAGCCTTGCCGCCGTCTTTAATGCGTCCGTCCATTGTTGCGCACCGGAGGAGAGTACGGAGTCTTGAACCGATCCGACCATAAAGGAAATGCCCACACCCAGAGACAAAGGCCCGAAAGTCAGCAACGCCCAATAAACGAGGAACTGCATCATCCAGGGGCGTTGCGTGTTAACCCGCCAGATGCGGTTGAACGCATTGTCTATCGTCCGAATCAGCATCAGCGAGGTTACGACCAGCATCACGCTGCCGATGGCGGTCAGCCGGTTTGCCTGATCGCGGAATGCGTCGATATAGTCGAACACCATATCTGCGCCCTGCGGCACAATGGTTTGGTTGACGAAGGAGACGAACGAATCCGACCAGCGGTCAAACACGGGGAAAATCGAAGCGACCGCGATCATTACGGTCAGTACGGGGACGAGTGCCAGCAGTGTCGTAAACGTCATGCTCGCCGCTGCCTGCGGTACGCGCTCTTCACTGAAACGGCGGACGACGAACCATGCAAACGCACAGATTTTATTGTCCGCCAAACCTTGCCAACGTTGTAAAAAGGTCATAATCTCTTACCAGATTTCATGTTTTCAAACTGTTTCAGACGGCATCTGGACAACCGTTATGCCGTCTGAACGCCAAACTATTTTAACGGAATCCGCCCATGAACCCAAATCCCCTCAAAATCCTCGTCCTCTACTACTCCCAAAACGGCAGCACCCTCAACCTTGCCCGCCAAATCGCACGCGGCATCGAAAGCGTCGCAGGCTGCGAAGCCGTATTGCGCACCGTCCCCAAAGTCTCTACCGTCTGCGAAGCCGTAGAAAAAGACATCCCCGACAGCGGTGCGCCCTACGTCACCGCCGAAGACCTCAAAACCTGCGCCGCCCTCGCCCTAGGCAGTCCCACCCGCTTCGGCAACATGGCGGCCGCCATGAAATACTTCATCGACGGCACCATCCCCCTGTGGCTCGGCGCAGAACTCGCCGGCAAACCCGCCACCGTCTTCACCAGCACCGCCTCCCTGCACGGCGGACAAGAAACCACGCTGCTTACCATGATGCTCCCCCTCCTACACCACGGCATGATTATCAGCGGCATCCCCTACACCGAATCTGCCCTCGGCAATACCCGAAGCGGTGGTACCCCTTACGGCGCGTCCCACGTTGCCGGACATGACGGCAAACCCGTCCTGACCGCAGAAGAAAACGACATTGCCTTCGCACAAGGCAGACGGCTTGCGGAGCTTGCCGTCAAGTTGGCCTAAACAGCCTCCTTTCAGACGGCATGAGGAATGATGCCGTCTGAAAGCGTTTGCCTGTATAATCCGCATCTTTGCCTTTCCGCATTCGCGGTTCGAAAACCTCCCGCGTTACCAAAACTAGGATTCAGTATGTCAAACCAACAAGCCTTGGTCATCTTTTCGGGCGGCCAAGATTCCACTACCTGCCTGATTCAGGCGATTCAAACCTACGGGCGCGAAAACGTCCAAGCCATCACTTTCCAATACGGGCAACGCCACGCCGTCGAGCTGGAACGCGCCCGCTGGATTGCGCAGGATTTGGGCGTCAAACAAACCGTACTCGACTTGAGCCTGATGCGGCAGATTACGCACAATGCCCTGATGGACGAAGCCGCCGCCATCGAAACTGCCGAAAACGGCGTTCCGAATACCTTTGTAGACGGCCGCAACGCGCTTTTCCTGCTCTACGCCGCGATTTACGCCAAAGGGCAGGGGATACGGCACATCATCGCGGGCGTGTGCGAAACCGACTTCTCCGGCTATCCCGACTGCCGCGACGTGTTCGTCAAATCCATGAACGTTACCCTTAATCTGGCGATGGACTATGATTTCCAAATCCACACGCCGCTGATGTACCTGACCAAGGCACAAACTTGGGCGTTGGCGGATGAAATGGGCGCGCTGGACTACATCCGCGAGCAGACCCACACCTGCTACAACGGCATCGTCGGCGGCTGCCACGAATGCCCGAGCTGCGTGTTACGCGAGCGCGGATTGGCGGAATATTTGGAGAGTAAAAAGGCCGTCTGAAAATACAACCATCATCCGATACAAGCCTTATCATGCCCAAACTTTATATGTTCTATCTCGGCGGTAACGCAGGCCGCTCCAATATCGAAGTGCACGACATCCAATTTGCCGTGTGCGACGACTACCGCGAAGCCATCCCCGCACTCAAAGCCGCATGGTTCGGCGATGCGGACAAAATCCACATCGACGGCTGGCAGATTGTCGAATGGGCGGATGGTTACGATGTCTACGTACGGGAGGCGGGAGAACATACCGCAATGCCGTCTGAACACGCCCCGCACCTGTATTTTGTCAATGTCGGCGGCTATCGCGCGGGTCAGCTTGCAGAAGCGCACGCTTTCGGACTGTTCGTCGCCGCTACGCCTGTCGAAGCCAAACAAAAAGCCCTGCGAACCCTGTTGACCGACCATGTTCAGCAACATAAAGACAACTTAAAAGACGTGGACAACCTGCTTGCGCTCGACCGCATCGGCAATCACACCATCCGCCTGACCCCGAATCCGCATGGCAAGCCTGCCGAAATCGGCTTTCAGGGCTATTTACCGATTTAAATTACCCACCATGAAAATTACCAAGATATTCACCTTCGACTCTTCACACATGCTCGACGGGCATGACGGCAAATGCCAAAACCTGCACGGGCATACTTACAAACTCGAAATCACCGTTTCAGACGGCATCGTCAGGGGCGGGCCGAAAGATGGTATGGTAATGGATTTCACCGACCTCAAAGCCATTGTGAAACAATATATTACCGACCCTTTCGACCATGCGTTTATCTACCACGGCGATAACGGTCGTGAATGCCAAATCGCCGCGCTCTTGGAGGGCTGGAACATGAAAACCCTGCGCCTGCCCTGCCGCACCACTGCCGAAAATATGGCGATCGAAATGTACGACCGTTTGAAAAACGCAGGGCTGAACGTGTGCAGCGTGAAATTGTGGGAAACACCGACATCGTGTGCTGAGTATGAAGGACGGTGTGGGGCATTCTGATTTGAATCTGCAGTAAAATGTTTTTTTCGCTTGGATTCTCCGTTCTTCAGACGGCATTCCATCTCAAACGTACCCATTAAAAGGAACAGCTATGAAACTCCTCTCCACCCTCTTAGTCCTCCTTGTCGCCGTCGAACATTTCTACATTGCCTGGCTTGAAATGACACAGATTCCCAGCGAAAAAGCGGCGGAAACGTTCAAGCTGCCTTATGAATTTATGGAACAAAAGCGCGTGCAGACCCTGTTTGGCAACCAAGGGCTGTATAACGGCTTTCTCGGCATCGGGCTGGTGTGGTCGCGGTTTGCCGTGCCGGACAATGCCGTTTACGGCGCAACGATTCTGTTTCTCGGTTTCATATTGATTGCCGCCGCATGGGGAGCGTTCTCTTCCGGCAACAAAGGCATACTCGTCAAACAAGGCCTGCCCGCGATGCTGGCAGCCGCTGCGGTATTGGCGGTATGAAAAAAATCAACGTTGCCCCCGAAAATCCGCAATACCGCATCGTTGAAATTTTCGAGAGCCTGCAAGGCGAGGGCTGGAATACAGGCATGCCTGCTGTTTTCGTCCGCTTGGGCAAATGCAACCTCGCCTGCGGCTGGTGTGATACCGATTATTTGACATTTGACATGACGAGCCTGTCCGACATCTTAGGCCGTCTGAAAACCTACACCGCTCGCAATATCATCATCACCGGCGGCGAGCCGACCATACAGCCGCATCTCGATACGCTGCTCGACGCGCTCAAGGCAGAAGGCTATTTCCTCTGTCTCGAAACCAACGGCCTCAAGCCCGCACCGCCGCAAATCGACTATGTGGCCACCAGCCCCAAAGCCTGTTATGCCGACAAATATGAAAATAGCTGCATCGCCGAAGCCGACGAAGTACGCATCGTGGCGGATGGCGATGTCGTTGCGTTTTGCAAAAACATGGAACACAAAATCCGCGCGCGTCGTTACTACCTTTCGCCCTGTGAGCAAGATGGCGTGATGAACATCTACGACACCATCCGCCAAATTGGTATTTTAAACAGCCGCCCCGACGCATCCGTGCATTGGCAGTTGAGCGTGCAGACGCATAAATGGGCGGGGATAGAGTAGTTTATGCAGTGCAACTCAAGGGGTCGGCTTACCGTTTTGCCGATGTTTGACATATGGGAAGTGTACCGCTTCCGCGTGAAATTGCCGACATTTCCGCTACCTAATTGGTTTGGAACCTTACTGAATAAGATGCCGTCGTTGAGTACAAGCCCGGCTTCCTAAATTCCGATAGTCTTTTGAATCTTGCCGATACCCTTTGTCAGTGCACGCAAATAGCAGGGTTAGGGAAAACGAAATGCCGTCTGAAACAGAATGCTGTTTCAGACGGCATTTTTCTGTTGACGCCAAAAGGAAAAACCGCCTCGGCAATGGATGCCGAGGCGGTTTGGATTTGGTCGGAATGAGAGGATTCGAACCTCCGACCCCTTCGTCCCGAACGAAGTGCGCTACCGGGCTGCGCTACATTCCGAATTAATTGGAACGGGATTATAACGTAAAAAGAGCGGCATGCCTATATTTGTTTTGCCTGTTTGCCGCGTATCGGACGAATTTAAAAGGCTTCCCCGACTTTCACGCCGCCTGCCGTGTCTTGCGGCGAAGTCAAACGGGAGGTCAAGGCTTGTGCCGCTTGGAAATCCGCTGTCTGCATAACGGCTTGTGCTGCCTCATGGCCGAGCGAGTTTTCCATGTATTGCCAACGTCCGGCTAAATCCGGGTTGTCGGGAATGGTGAAACCGTCGCGCAATTCATCGACCAAGTCGGGACGGTTGCAGACCAATATGATGTCGCAACCTGCTTCAAACGACAGTCGGGCGCGTTCTTTGATACCGCCGGCTCCGCACGCGCCTTCCATGGTCAAATCGTCAGAGAAAATCACGCCTTTGAATCCGATATCGCGGCGCAAAATTTGTTTGAGCCAGATTTCGGAAAACCCTGCGGGCTTTGTGTCCACTTGTGGATAAACGACGTGGGCAGGCATAACCGCCGCCATACCTTCCCGGCTCATGCCGCGGAAGGGGATAAGGTCGGCGGTTTCGAGTTCGGACAGGCTGCGCCTGTCTTCCGGCAAGACCAGATGGCTGTCTCCTTCGACAAATCCGTGTCCGGGAAAATGTTTGCCGCATGATTTCATGCCGCCTTTTTCCAAACCTTTTTGAAGGGCGAGGGCAAGGCGGGTTACGGCTTCGGGGTTACGGTGGAAACTGCGGTTGCCGATGACGGGACAGTTTCCCCAGTCCAAATCCAAGACAGGAGTGAAGGACAAGTCGATGCCGCAGGCGGAAAGCTCGGTTGCCAAAACCCAGCCTATCTGTCGGGCTGCGGTTTCGGCGGCAGATGCGCTTTCGCTGTCCCAAATTTGCCCTAAGACGTTCATTGCGGGCAAGCGGGTAAATCCTTCGATAAACCGTTGAACCCTGCCGCCTTCGTGATCGACGGCAATAATAAGCCCGGGTGTGCGAAGTGCTTTGATTTCGGCGGTAAGTTCTTTGAGCTGTACGATATTTTGGAAGTTGCGGCGGAACAGGATGACTCCGCCGACGGCGGGATCGAGAAGGCGTTGCTTTTCCTCTTCGGTCAGGCGGAAGGTGGCAATGTCGGCCATTACGGGGCCGCGCGGAATATGGGGAACAGTCATTTTGGTTTGCTCCAAAAAGCTTCAGACGGCATATACCGTCTGAAAAAGGGGAAAATCAGGCGATGGTGCGTTTTTTATCTTTCAACATGAAAATAAGCACGGCCAATACAATACCTGTCGCGCCAAAGCCGAGCAGCGCGGATTTGGTCATGCCCAAAACAAGATAACCGGCCGCTGCCGCACCCGCTACGGTCAGGGCATAGGGCAGTTGCGAGGTAACGTGGTCGATATGGTTGCAGCGCGCGCCGGTGGAAGACAGGATGGTCGTGTCGGAGATGGGCGAACAGTGGTCGCCGCATACCGCCCCAGCCATTACTGCGGACATGCACGGGATAATCAGCGTGGGATCGACTTTGACCGCCATTGCCGCGGCAATCGGCAGCATGATGCCGAATGTTCCCCAGCTTGTGCCGGTGGCAAACGCCATTACGCTGGCAAGCAGGAAAAGGATGACGGGCAAAAAGCCGGGATGAATGCTGTCGGCAACCAGCGTGGAGAGGTAGTCGCCGGTGTGCATTTCACTGACGACGGTGCTGATGAGCCAGGCGAGAATCAGGATGGTAATCGCGCCCGACATGGAAAGCATACCCTGCCAAACGGCTTTGGGATAATCGGTTGCTTTAATTGTGCCGGGCGTGCAGAGGACGACGGCAAGCACGCCGCAGATGCCGCCGAAGACCAGGGAAGTGTTCACGTCCGTATTTTCAAACGCACCCAAAATGCTGAAGGTTTCGCTTGCCTTCGCGCCGGTATAAATCATGGCGGATACGGTGGAGGCGATTAAGACCAAAACGGGAATAATCAATGCGTAAACCCTGCCCCTGCTGCCGTCTGAAACGGTGGTTTCATCATGGGTTTCGTTCAAAGCGGCCTGTTCGAAACGTGCCATCGAGCCGATATCGAAGGAGAACCAGGAGACGACGAATACCATAATCAGGGCAAACAGCGCGTAATAGTTCATCAGGCTCATGGCAACAAATGTCCCCATCGGCGTGTATTCGGTAATTTTGTAGGTAACGAGCAATCCGGCAAGTGTCGCGATAATCGACGCGCCCCAACTTGAAACGGGCATCAGTACGCACATGGGTGCGGCGGTAGAGTCGAGGATGTAGGCGAGTTTGGCTCGGGAAACTTTGAATTTGTCGGTAACGGGGCGGGCAATCGCGCCGACGGCGAGGCTGTGGAAGTAGTCGTCGATGAAGGTAACGAATACGAGGCAGGCGGTCAGCATTTTTGCGCCGCGCCGGCCTTTGATGTGCTGTTTCGCCCAGTCGGCAAAAGCCTGATTGCTGCCGGAGAAGGTCAGCAGGGAAGTGAAGATGCCTAAGAGAAGCAGGAAAATCAGGATCTTAGGCTTGCCCAGCGACCAATCACCGTCTGCCCATGTCAGTCCGACCACCATATCTTTCAAGTGAATCAGGCCGTTTACGGGGTTGCCGCCGACCAGGAAGGCGACCCCGACCAAAATGCCTATGCTTAACGACAGCAGTACGCGTCGGGTAATGACGGCAAGTGCGAGTGCCAAAAAGGGTGGCACAACCGAGAAAAATGAATTTGAATAGTCAATCAGCTGCATGGTTTGTGAGGTGTAAGCGTCCGGATGGGGCGGTTTCTGTCCGCAACGGTTCGGATTTTGTTGGCAAAATGGGCGAAAGTATTTTCTGTTCCGGAAAATACTTATTTGAAATCAATCAACTGTTTTCTTGAAAATGCCCGTTAATCAGTGTTGACGGGCATTTTATCATCTAAAAAAATATTTTGGTCAAATTATATGGGTTATTGCAGGGTTAATGCGATGAACAGGGTGTTGCCCTGACGCATAACCAGAAGGGGGATGTTTTTCCCCGCTTTGTCCAGTGCATTGCGGAAACCGGTTTCGTCATTGACCGGGATTTGTCCAACGGCGAGGATTTCGTCGCCGCGCCGCAAGCCTGCGCGTTGTGCCGCCCCCGAAACCCGAACGACGATAAGCCGTCCGCCGTTGCCGTCTGTATCGGTTTGCAGGGTAACGCCGGCAGATTCGATTGAGAACGTACCGGATTGGTGTCCGGCATAAGGAGTTTTATCCGGTAGGGATGACGAGCCGAGTTGTTCGGAAGCATTGCCCAGTTTGATTTTGACTGTGATTTCTTCGCCTTTGCGCCATACGCCGAGGCTGGCTTCCTTACCGGGCATGATGGAGCCTACCATGACGGGAAGGTCGCCGGAAGAACGTATTTCTTCTCCGTTGAGGCTGCGTATGATGTCGCCTGCCTGCAAGCCTGCACGTTCTGCGGGGCTGCCGGGAAGGATTTTGGCAATCAATGCGCCGCTGGCTTTATCCAGACCGAACGACTGTGCCAAACCGTAGGATACTTCCTGAATGATGACGCCCAGTTGCCCGCGTTGGACTTTGCCGGTGTTTTTCAGTTGTTCGGCAACATTCATGGCAACGTCGATGGGGATGGCAAAGGAGATGCCCATGAATCCGCCGCTGCGGCTGTATATTTGCGAATTGATGCCGACGACCTGTCCTTTCAGGTTGAATAGCGGTCCGCCGGAATTACCCGGATTGATGGCGACATCGGTTTGGATGAAGGGTGTATAGCTTTCATTGGGCAGGCTGCGGCCTTTGGCGGAGACGATGCCGGAGGTAACGCTGTTGTCGAAGCCGAAGGGTGCGCCGATGGCGGCTACCCATTCGCCGGGTTTCAAATCTTTGGGATTGCCGATTTTGACGACTGGGAGGTCTTCCGTGGCGTCTATTTTTAAAAGCGCCACGTCGGATTGGACATCCGAGCCGATGAGTTTGGCAGTATATTCGCGTTTGTCGTTGAGCAGGACTTTGATGCTGCCCATGCCGGTAACGACGTGCGTATTGGTCAGAATATAGCCGTCTTTGCTGATGATGAAGCCGGAGCCGAAGTTTAATCCGCCGTCATCTGCTTCTTCTTGGGGGATTTCGGGCATATTCGGGACGAGGCGTTTGAAAAATTCGTAAAAGGGATCGTTGTCGGCAATCGGGTCGGAATCGTTTTCGGCGCTGCGTCCGCCGTTTTCGGTACTCGGGGTGGGTGCCGCCTGAATGTTGACGACTGCCGGACCTTCGCTTTGCACCAATTGGGCAAAGTCGGGCAGCAGCATGCTGACGCTGCCGTCGTCTTTGGTGTGTTCGATGCGTTCTACGAAGGATGCTTCTTTTTTGTCCGCACCGAAAAAGCTGCCGGCTTTGTCGCAGCCTGCCAATGCGGCGGCGCACAGGGTTGCCAAAGCGAAGTATTTGTATTTTTTGAACACGTTTCGTCCTTTGTTTCGTACCGATATTGACTTCAATGCCGTCTGAAACGCACGTTGTCGGTTTCAGACGGCATGGAGTGAAATTTTACAACGTTTGTCTGAATTTTCAAGCATTTCATTATTAAAAGGGAGACCCGTCAGGATTTGGCGGGATATTCGCACAGGTCATTGATGATGCAGGTTTGGCATTGCGGCTTTAAAGCCTTACAGGTGTAGCGTCCGTGCAAAATCAGCCAGTGGTGCGCGTCCATCAGAAATTCTTTAGGAATGAAGCGCATCAGTTTGTCTTCGACTTCGCGAACGTCTTTTCCGGGTGCGATTTTGGTTCGGTTGGACACGCGGAAAATATGCGTATCGACCGCCATGACGGGATGGCCGAACGCCGTGTTCAATACGACGTTTGCCGTTTTGCGCCCCACGCCCGGCAATGATTCCAAAGCCTCGCGGTCTTCCGGCACTTCGCCGTTGTATTTTTCCAGCAGGATGCGGCAGGTCTGCATGATGTGTTTGGACTTGGTTTTATACAACCCGATGGTTTTCGTGTATTCCATCACACCGTCCAAACCCAAATCCAGCATCGCCTGCGGCGTATCGGCAACCGGAAACAGCTTTGCCGTCGCTTTGTTTACGCCGACGTCGGTTGCCTGTGCCGACAGTAAAACGGCGATTAAAAGCTCGAAAGGGGAGTTGAAGTTGAGTTCGGTGGTCGGATGGGGGTTGGCGGCGCGGAAGCGTTCGAAAATTTCTTGGCGGATGTGTCTGTTCATTTTTTTATACGGTAGGTTTGTGCGTTCGGCATTATAACGTATGGTTCAGGCGGAGTAGTATTGTATCCCCCACAGGATAAAGGCGTAACGTGCCATTTTGCCGGCTATCAGCATCAGCCCGCCCGTCCAAGGGTTCAGACGCAGCCAGCCGGCGGCAAGCGGCAGTGCGTCGCCGATGACGGGCAGCCAGGCAAACGCAAGCAGCCATACGCTGTAACGCTTCATTATCCTGATTGTTTTTTCAGACGGCATTTTTCGGGAAGGCAGCAAACGCCCCATCCAATAGGAAACCATACTGCCCAGTCCGTTGGCAAGGCCGGCGCACAGCAACGCGCCGTATGCGTGTTCGGAAAAGCGGTGGACGAACAGGACGAAGGCGGCTTCAGATGTACCAGGCAGGAGGGTGGCAGAGGTAAAGGCAGAAAAGGCAAGCGCGGCGTAGGCGTAAAAAACGGTCATAAAACGGTTTGTATGAAATGAAAACGAAGGTTAGGGCATGCGGCGGCATGCATGCGGCGATAACGGCGGGTGCCGCCTGATACGGATATGCCGACGGCTTGCAAATTTGTGAAATGTCAGTATGATTCACGCCGCCGTGAAGGAATGTCAACCCCCGTTGTCCGAACCGTGCGGTATATCACGATAAAATGAAAGGCAAATCATGTCTGCGCAATCACAAAACAATCATACGTCCCCATTGGTCGTCTTGACCACGTTGTTTTTCATGATGGGTTTCATTACCTGCATGAACGACATACTTATCCCTCATTTGAAGGAGATTTTCGACCTGACTTATGTTCAGGCGATGCTGATTCAATTCTGTTTCTTTACCGCCTATGCGGTGATGTCCATCCCTATGGGTATGCTGGTGGGCAAAATCGGTTATAAAAACGGCGTTATCGGCGGCTTTCTGCTGACGGCGGCAGGATGCCTGTTGTTTTATCCTGCAGCAGGCAGCCATTCGTATGCGGTATTTTTGGGTGCGCTGTTCATTTTGGCTTCGGGCGTTACGCTGTTGCAGGTTGCCGGTAATCCTTATGTCACCCTGCTGGCGAAACCGGGTAAGGAATCGGCAACGCTGACGCTGGTTCAGGCATTTAATTCCCTGGGTACGACCATTGCGCCGCAAATCGGTGCGTTCCTGATTTTGGCGGATGCAACTAAGGCGGCAGACAGGGCGGAACAGATTTCCTCCGTACAGATTCCTTATTTGGGACTGGCGGGTTTGCTCATTATCCTTGCCGTATTCGTGAAAATGATCCGGCTGCCCGATGCGCGCAAGATTGCCGCCGATGAGGGCGCGCAAAACCATGACGGTAAAACCAGTGTGTGGCAGTACAAACATTTGGCTTTCGGGGCGGCAGGCATTTTCTGCTATGTCGGCGCGGAGGTGTCTATCGGTTCGCTGATGGTTAATGTGTTGGGTTATCTGAAAGGGCTGAACCATGCTTCCGCCGCCCATTATCTGTCGTTTTATTGGGGCGGCGCGATGGTCGGTCGGTTCCTCGGTTCGGCTGTAATGGCGAAATTCGCCCCCAACCGTTATTTGGCGTTCAATGCCTTGTCAGCGGTTGCGTTGCTGATTGCGGCCATGGCGGCCGGTCAGGGGAATGCTGATGTTTCCATGTGGGCGCTGCTTGCCGTCGGTTTCTTCAATTCTATTATGTTTCCGACGATTTTTTCTTTGGCGACCAAAGGATTGGGCAGGTTTACCAATGCTGCTTCCGGCGTATTGTGTACCGCGATTGTCGGCGGCGCGATTGTCCCTGTCGTGCAGGGCTGGGTTGCAGATAATTATAGTTTGATGTTTTCGTTTATTGTTTCCGTTGTCTGTTACCTTTATATCGCATTTTTTGCGGTGTACGGATATAAGGCGAGAGCATAATCCTTTTCTTGGAGGATGCCGTCTGAAGAAAATCTTTCAGACGGCATTTTTGCGTACAGACGTTTCTGCGGTACATTTGTTTATTATTCGGCAATTACGGCAGATGATGCAGTGTACTGATGTTATTTAAAAAGGCATATTATTTTAAAACTTACTTAATAAAAAAATTATATTTCAAAAAATCGAATTATTTTTGATGAAGTAGCCGTTCTATTTCCGTTGTACTTTTTCAAAACGCTAAAAAGCCTTCTTGGGAATACCGGGTCGTTACGGTATCTTGTGTTAGAATCTGTTAAATTTTATATCAATTCAGGCAAAGAACAATGTTTGCTTTCAAATCATTACTCAATATGCCGCGAGGTGAGGCGCTCGCTGTCGTCGTCGCATTGATTGCCGCGATGGGTTACACGATTATTTCCTTGGAATGGCTGCCCCATATGTCCATTATCGCCTCCATCATCGTTTTGGTGTTGTACGGGCTGGCGCGCGGATTAAAATACGACGATATGCAAAAAGGGATGATTGGGGCACTGAATCAGGGTATGGGGGCGATTTACCTGTTTTTCTTCATTGGGCTGATGGTCAGCTCGCTGATGATGAGCGGCGCGATTCCCACACTGATGTATTACGGTTTCGGGCTGATTTCTCCGACCTATTTTTATTTTTCTGCCTTTGCACTGTGTTCCGTTATCGGCGTGTCCATCGGCAGCAGCCTGACTACCTGCGCTACGGTCGGCGTTGCCTTTATGGGGATGGCGGCGGCGTTTCATGCCGATATGGCGATGACGGCGGGCGCGATTGTTTCGGGCGCATTTTTTGGCGACAAAATGTCCCCACTGTCGGATACGACGGGCATCTCTGCCTCTATTGTCGGTATCGACCTGTTTGAACACATTAAAAACATGATGTACACCACTATTCCGGCATGGCTGATCAGTGCGGCACTGATGCTTTGGCTTTTGCCGAATGTCGCGGCACATGATATGAACAGTGTCGAATCTTTCCGCAGCCAGCTTGAAGCAACGGGGCTGGTTCATACCTATTCGCTGATTCCGTTCGTACTTTTGGTCGTACTGGCAATGATGCGTACCAATGCCGTGATTGCCATGCTGTTTACCGTCATTGTTGCCGTTGCGGTAACTTATCTGCACAGTACGCCCGATCTGCGTCAGCTTGGTTCATGGTTTTACGGTGGCTACAAACTTGAAGGCGAAGCGTTTAAAGATGTTGCCAAACTGATTTCGCGCGGTGGCTTGGAGAGCATGTTCTTTACGCAGACCATCGTTATCCTCGGTATGAGTTTGGGCGGATTGTTGTTTGCGCTCGGTGTGATTCCTTCCCTGCTGGAGGCCATCCGTACCTTCTTGACGAATGCCGGACGCGCCACATTCAGCGTCGCCATGACTTCGGTCGGGGTCAATTTCCTGATTGGAGAGCAATATTTGAGTATTTTGTTGTCGGGTGAAACGTTCAAACCTGTTTACGATAAGCTCGGCCTGCATTCGCGCAACCTGTCGCGGACTCTGGAAGATGCGGGGACGGTGATTAACCCACTCGTACCGTGGAGCGTGTGCGGCGTATTTATCAGCCATGCGCTGGGTGTGCCGGTCTGGGAATATCTGCCTTATGCCTTTTTCTGTTATTTGAGCTTGGTGTTGACCCTGTTATTCGGTTGGACGGGTCTGACCTTGAGCAGGAAGTAGCCGGTTAGGGAAATGCCGTCTGAAACCGTATCGGGTTCAGACGGCATTTGTTTTATGGGCAAACTTTATTTTACGCGTGTTGCCATCAGCGTATGCAGGCGGCGGTTGTCGGCGCGTGCGACGGTAAATTGCAGGCCGCCGATGATGACTTTTTCGCCGCGTACGGGCAGGTGTCCCAACTCTTGAATGACCAGGCCGCCGATGGTGTCGGCTTCTTCGCTGCTGTATTCCGTGCCGAAGAAGGTGTTGATGTCTTCGATTTCGGTAGCCGCGTGGATGCGCCAGCGTTCGGAAGAAACGGCGTGGATATTGTCGGCGCTGTCGTCTTCGTCAAACTCGTCTTCGATTTCGCCGACGATTTGCTCGATGATGTCTTCAAAGGTTACCAGGCCGGATGTGCCGCCGTATTCGTCGATGACAATAGCCATGTGGTTGCGCTGTTCACGGAACTCTTTTAAAAGGGCGGTCAAAGATTTGCCTTCGGGCACGAAAACAGCAGGGCGCAAGACGGATTTCAGGTGGAACTGCTCGGGGTTGAACATATATTTGAGCAGGTCTTTGGCGTGCAAAATACCCAAAACTTCGTCTTTGTCTTCGCCGATGACGGGGAAACGCGAATGGGCGGTTTCGATGACGTAGGCCGTGATGCGCTCGATGCTGTCGTTCTCTTTCAATACGTTCATGCGGCTGCGCGTAATCATGGCATCGCGCACTTCCAGCTCTGCAAAGTCCAATACTTTTTCCAGCCGGGTCAGTGTGTCGGCATCAAAAACTTCCTGCCCGTGCGCTTGGCGAAGCAGGGTCAATACGTCTTCGGCGGAGTCGGGCTCACCGGCAAGTCGGGAGATTAGGCGTTCGAAAAACTTGGGTTTCGACTGCGTACCGTCCATTTTAATATTCGTCCTCTTGATAGGGGTTGGGGAAGCCTGACGCCAGCATCAGGCGGATTTCTTCGGCTTCCATTATTTCGGCTTCATCGTCTTCGATGTGGTTGTAGCCCATCAGGTGTAAAGTACCGTGTATGGTCAGGTGGGCAAAATGCTGCTCGGGTGTTTTGCCTTGTTCGGCAGCTTCTTTCAAAACCACTTGCGGACAAATCACCAAATCGCCATACAGGCCGTCTGAAAACTGGT
The DNA here is from genome assembly GCF_014596375.1 of Neisseria sp. RH3002v2f. NCBI lineage: Bacteria > Pseudomonadati > Pseudomonadota > Betaproteobacteria > Neisseriales > Neisseriaceae > Neisseria > Neisseria sp. RH3002v2f. Next base: position 25,416 of record NZ_MAYZ01000021.1, on the reverse strand, counting down.
CGGGCAGGATTTCGCCCTCGTTGAGCGCGAAACTCAATACATTGGTGGCGTAATCTTTGCCGCGGTAGTCGCGGTTGTAGGCGCGGGCTTTTTCTTCGTCCAGAAGAATCAGGCTGATGTCTGCGCGGCGGTATTCGTTTTTCAAGGCAGACCACGCCCAGCGGTAAAAATCGCGTTCGCTCGGAAGGTTGGCGGCGGAAGAGGCGTTTTCAAAGTTCAGATGAAAACGTTGCTGCTGTAAGGATAAAAAAGGATATTGTTTGGCGCGTTTCATGTTGTTCGGAAAATTTGGTTTTTGGGCGTAAATATAACATATTCACCCTCATGCCGTCTGAAAAAACGCCCAAAATATGATAGACTTCATGCCGTTTTCCATCTTTCAGGCAACCATTATGAACCCGAAAAAACTCGTTATCGCCAGTCGCGAAAGCCTGCTTGCCATGTGGCAGGCAAAGCATATCCAAGGCCGTCTGAAAGCCCTGTATCCCGATTGCGAAGTCGAGATTTTGGGCATGACCACGCGCGGCGACCAGATTTTGGACAGAACTTTGTCAAAAGTCGGCGGTAAAGGCTTGTTTGTCAAGGAGTTGGAACAGGCTTTGTATGACGGTCGAGCCGACTTGGCCGTGCATTCGATTAAAGATGTGCCGATGGATTTGCCTGAAGGTTTCGCGCTTGCGGCCATCGGCGAACGCGCCAATCCGTTTGACGCGTTTGTGTCCAACCAATACGCGCGTTTGGAAGAAATGCCCAAAGGCGCCGTCGTAGGCACATCCAGCCTGCGCCGCGAAGCCCAGTTGCGTGCGCGCTATCCGCATTTGGTTATCAAACCTTTGCGCGGCAATGTGCAAACCCGTTTGTCTAAACTCGATAACGGTGAATACGACGCAATTATCTTGGCTGCCGCCGGTTTGCAGCGTCTGGAATTGGATGAACGCATCCGCATGATTTTGTCGGAATCCGACAGCCTGCCTGCCGCCGGACAAGGCGCATTGGGTATTGAAATTGCAGTGCACCGCGAAGATTTGTACGAAGTCTTAAAGCCGTTGAACCACAATACCACACACGCCTGCGTGACTGCCGAACGCGCTTTGGCGCGCGCTTTGGGCGGAAGCTGCCAAGTGCCGCTGTCCGCATATTGCACGGAAGAAAACGGCTTGCTGACCTTGCGCGGCTTGGTCGGACACCCCGACGGTTCGGTCATTTTGCAGGCGGACGCGCAAGCACCTGCCGAATACGCCGACGCGCTCGGACGCGCAGTCGCTAAGAAATTGGCGGACGACGGTGCGCGGGAATTGATTGAGGCGGTATTGCAGGAACAGGTCTGAACCTGCTTTGCAATCTGACGGGATGAAACAATTATGCCGTCTGAACCTGTAAGGTTCAGACGGCATTTTCATATGGCTGCGCTTTTTACAGTACTTTTACGATGCTTTCGCACAGATAATCGATGTTGTCGTCGGTAATGCCGGCGACGTTGATGCGGCCGGAACGGACGGCATAAATGGCAAACTCGTTTTTCAAACGGTCAACTTGTTCGGGAGTCAAGCCGCTGAAAGAGAACATGCCGTTTTGTTCGATAATGAAATCAAAGTCTTGGGTTGCGCCTTTGGCTTTGAGCAACTCAACAAATTTTTGGCGCATGGCTTTGATACGGCCGCGCATTTCATCGAGTTCGGCAATCCATTGTGCTTTCAAATCATCATTTTTTAACACCAGCGCAATGGTGTTCGCACCGTGTGAAGCCGGATTGGAATACAAGGTACGGATGATGGTTTTGACTTGGCTGTGGGCGCGGGCGGCGGTTGCTTCGTCTTCGGCCACCAAAGTGAACGCGCCGACGCGCTCGTTGTACATACCGAAGTTTTTGGAATAAGAGCTGGCAATCAGCAATTCTGTATTGTGTTTCAAGAACACGCGCAAGCCGTAGGCATCTTCTTCCAAACCATTGCCGAAACCTTGGTAGGCAAAGTCAAACAGCGGCAACCAGCCTTTTTCGGCAGAAAGTTTTGCCAGAGTTTCCCATTGTTCGGGCGTAGGGTCGATGCCGGTAGGGTTGTGGCAGCAGCCGTGCAGCAGGACGATGTCGCCTTTTTGCGCTTGGCTCAAGTCTTCAATCATGCCGTCCCAATCCAAACCGTGTTTGGTGGCATCATAGTAACGATAAGGTTTGTCTTGGATACCGACCGCTTTGGCGATGGCGTTGTGGTTTGGCCAAGTCGGATTGGAAATCCAGATGGTTTGCGTGTTCAACTGGCGTTTGACAAATTCGGCCGCAATGCGCAATGCACCTGTACCGCCAAGGCTTTGCGCTGTTTTGGCACGACGGCTAGCGATGATTTCGTGGTCTTTACCAAACAGCAGAATTTGGGTTTGCTCGTTGTAATCGGCAACGCCGTCGATAGTCAGGTAGTTTTTAGTTGTCTCGCTTTCCAACAGGCGTTTTTCAGCCTCTTTGACGGCTTTGACAATGGGTGTCGCGCCGGATGCGTCTTTGTACACGCCGATGCCGAGGTTGACTTTTTCAGGGCGGGTTTCGGCTTTGAATGCTTCGCCCAAACCGAGAATCGGATCAGCGGGGGCGGCTTCGATGTGCTTGAAGAACATGTGTGGCTCCTTAATGGGGACGGAAGATAAATTGAGATTTTGCCGATTTTACGCTGTTTTATATGTGCTGGAAACAGCCGTGCCTATACCCGCCCGATATGGGCGAAGGTTTCCCAGTTTGATCGTATATGTTCGGCAACCAAGGGTAAATCTTGTTCGGCGGCTTCGTAATATTCCGCATCCCATTCTTCAAAATCAGGGAAGAGTTTGCGCAGGGAAAGGATGTCCCGCCCTTCGTCGGCAAGCGATTCGATGGTGCTGCCGTGTTTTTCGTAGAGGCTTTTGGCTTTGTCGATGATTTTGGGCGTAATTTTGATTCTCCAGCGGCGGAGGCTGTCGGCAAGCGGGTTGCGGAAAATATATTCGCCGTAACCGGATGCGATGAGTTGCACGAAGCCGCCTTCCTCAACCTGGCTGTCGAGGTAGCAGTATGCGGTCAGTGTGTGTTGTTCGTCGGAAAGGGAGGAGAGGGTTTCATCGCCGTTTTGCGCGGTGTATTCGAGGTAGGCGGAAACGAGAGTGTAGAGCAGGGCGGATGGCTCCTGTTGTTTGATGTTTTCAGGGAGGGTAAGCTCAATCATAGTATGCCGTCTGAAAAATGGGGATTATAACGGATTGCACCTTCGGGCCGGAAATATCCTTTATCTTGCCGATGGCGTAAAATAGACGTACACCAACCACGTGAAGGAAAATCGAATGGACAATCTTCATATACGCGAAATTACCGTATCCCCCGAAAACCTGCCCTTATGCTGTTCCGGTCCGGACAACGAGAAATGGAACGGGCATCCGAGAGTGTTCCTGCCGTTGAGGGAGGGTGAGTCCGGTAGTGTTTCCTGTCCATATTGCGGAACTCGGTACCGACTTGACGGAAAGATGCCGCATCATCATTACGCCTGAATGCAAACGGCGATAAAAATGCCGTCTGAAGCCTTTTCCAGTTTCAGACGGCATTTTATTTTGCTGTGGTTACATGAAGAAAATTATGGCCACTACGACTGCGATTACGCCGTAAATCGACATCGGTATGACGGTTTTCTTGATGATGGCACCTTCTGCATTGTTGACGTTCAATACGCTGCACACGGCGATGATGTTGTTAATGCAAACCATGTTACCCATTGCGCCGCCGACGGATTGCAGGGCGAGAATCAGGGTAACGGAGAGTCCGGTATCCAGTGCGATTTGCTGTTGAATCGGACCGAAGGTCAGGTTGGATACGGTATTGGAGCCGGAGAAGAATGCACCGATTGCACCGAGGTATGGTGAGAAGTAAACCCAGTGTTCGCCCGCCATTGCGGCAAACTCTTTACCGATGATTTTCACCATGGAGTTGTCGCCGCCAACCATCATCAGTTGAACCATAATCAGCGCACCCATCAGGGCAAGCAGCGGTTTTTTGGTTTGGTGGAAAGTGGCGGCATAAAATGCCCAGGCATCTTTGAATTTGGTCTTATACAGCAGGATGCAAATCCAGACGGTAAACACGAATGGAATCCATGCGGGAACGTAGAGGGTTTGGTAGGAGGCGTTTACGCCTTGACCGAAGATGTTGCCGAAGGTGATGGTCAGAGAGTCGCTGACGGTGATTTTGGACAAATCAAACGGCAGTTGGAAGCTGAACCACTCTTCTTTGCTGGTCAGCAGGCCTTTGATGCCGAGTTGTTTGATACGGGTAACGACCAGCATGCCGATAAGCATACCCAAAGGCATAAGTGCTTTGATGACTTGTGAAAAAGGCACTTTTTCGGCATCAGGGTCTTTGGCATGGTCTTTGCTCAAGCCCCAGCCTTTATTGGCTGCAAATACGGAAAACATCAGACCGATTGCACCGGCAACCAAAGAAGGAAATTCTTCGTTGACCATTGCCAATGCGACATAGGGAAGGGTACAGGAGAAAACGGCAATCGCAACAAAGCCGATATTTTTACGGATTTCCGCCCAAGGTACGATGAAGCTCAGGCCGATAACGGGAATGACGAAGCCTGCGAAGAAATGCATGATACCGGTCTGCATACCGATTTTCATAATATCCGCATGGGCGAGTTCCAAAGGGGCGAAGCCGAACCAGGTCGGCGTACCGACCGCGCCGAAGGATACGGGTACGGAGTTCATCACCAGTGTGAAAATGGCGACTTTTAGGGGGTTGAAGCCCAAACTCATCAGAATCGGCGCGGCAATCGCAGCAGGCGTACCGAAACCGGATGCGCCTTCAATCATAAAGGCAAAAGCCCAGCCGATAATCATCAGTTGGGCTACGGGATTGGGACTGATGGTCGCCAGCCATTTGCGGATGATATCGATACAGCCCGTGGTTTCCATCATACGGTTGAACATAATTGCGCCGAAAATAACGGTAATCGGTGTGAGTGTCGACACCAGGCCTGAGGCGGCGGTTGCGTTGAGCAGCATGGCGTTGTCGTTGAAATAAAACAGCTTGATGGCATAAATCAGCGCGGCGGTAATCGGCAGTGCGATGTAGGAGGGCATGCTGTTTTTCTTAACCATCAGCCAAATCAGCAGGACGATGGGGAAGATGCTGAGAAAGAGTGCCATAAATCAATCCTTGGGACGACGTTGCACCATGAGGTGCATTGGGGTTTAAAAAGGCAGTTGGATTCCGTACGGGTAACACCTAAATTGGTAATACCAATTTTACTGTAATGCTGCATACTGTACGTAATCTTATGTAAACGGTCAAGCATTTTATCGTGAGCGGTTAAGGAGGTTTGAGGAATGTCGGGCAGATTGTGTTTCGATGCAAAAATGCCGTCTGAAATATTGTTCAGACGGCATTTTTCAGCATCTTTCCAGAGGTACAAATACCGTGCCGTGTTTATCCGCGCGCAGAATCGAAGCATAGTTGTCATGCCAGTCGCCCAAAACGATGCGGGTAAAGCCGTTTTCATGATGAATATGCTCGCGGTGGGTATGCCCGTGTATCAGCCTTTCCGCATTAAAGGCGCGTACCTGTTGCGCGGTAAAGGAGGCGTTGACATCCATAATGTCGGCAGGCTTGACCTGTTTTCCCATTTTGCTGACACGCCTGATTTTGGCGGCAAGGCGGGTACGCCGCCGTAAGGGCAGCATCAGGAACAGTTTTTGCAGCCAATTCCAATGCACAGCCCTGCGGAAACGTTGGTATGCCTTGTCGTCGGTGCATAATGTGTCTCCGTGGCAAATCAGGGTGTTGCTGCCGAATAAATCTAAGACCGAGTAATCCGGCAGCAGCGTCATGCCCGCACGTCGGCAAAAATCCTGACCGATCAGGAAGTCGCGGTTGCCTCTGACGAAGAACACGGCAACGCCTTTGTCGGACAATTTCCTGATTTCCCGCGCAACCAAAGTATTCAATTTGGAAACTTCGTCATCCCCTATCCAGAAATCAAACAAGTCCCCCAAAATAAAAACGGACTGTGCTGATGCCGCAGAAGAAGAATTGAGGAAGCGGACGAACAGACCGGTCAACTCGGGGCTTTCTTCGCTCAAATGCAGGTCGGAAATGAAATAGACGGGTTTCATGGGTTATTTTCCAATCGGTCGGATCTTCAGGAGGATTATAACGCGGGCAGAAGCCTGTAATATGAATTTCGGCAATATTCTGGTTTGAAGTCTTCGTGTTTTCTTGTTACAGACGGCATGGGGCAGGTGAAGTAAGGAGCGGTTGCTTTTCTGTGTGCCGGACACAAAAAAACAGAGCCGCTGTGATGCGGCTCTGTTTTTGCAGGGGATTATTTGCGTTTCGCACCGTATCCGCCGAGGAAGTGGACGCTGCCGTCGGTATTTTTCAGACCATAGGTGCCGCCGATCTCTTCAGTATTCGGACCAAAGAATTTACCGCTCAGATTGCCTGACATTTTGCCGTCAGCAGAGGTAACTTTACCCAGGAACAGGTTGCTGTCTTTCCATGTTGCCGTACCTTTGAGGTCGTATTCCGAAGCGGCGTTAGAGACGCGTTGGTCGCCGGAAACGGCATTGATTTGGGAGCCGCTGGTTTCAAAGCGTACACCTTTCAAGCCGAAATCGACAATCGCCTTAACATTGGAAGACAGCTGGCGGTCGGCATTGCCGTCTGAAACCAGATAGGCGGTAGAGATACCCTTGTATGTTGCCGTACCTTTTTCCGGAATGGAGGCATATTCGGTTTCCTTACCGATACTTTGGAAACCGCGTAAAACTTCCGTACCTTTACGCGGGTCGACGTATGAGGCGAAAGTCTGGTAAGTCCAGCCTGCGGCTGCGGGGTCGTGGATAATGATTTTCGTACCGTCTTCAAATGCAAGGACATACGCACCGTCAAACTCGGGCATCATCAAACCATCTTTTGGTTTGATGTAGGCAATGGTGTCGATGACAGACTGTACATGTTGTTCAAGCCCTTTGCGGATGACGGTATATTCCTGGATTTCTTTTGCTACTTTGGTACGCTCCTCTTTCAATTCATTTAACTCTTTTTGTTTTGTTAATTTTTCAGTTGTAGAATTTTCTATTTGTTTGATTTGTTTCTCTAATTCTTTGTCATGTTTTTTCAGTTCGATAATTTTCGCGTCTAAAGAGGACTTGCCGAGCTCATATAACTCCTTCTCTCCTTCTATACCTTCGTTTAGGTTTGTTTTGGAAGAACCTTTTTTGTTAGAGGTATAGACAATGATTGATTTGCTGGGTTGGAAAGTAATATTGCTCGTACCGTTGTTGCTTGTCGCGCCCGCATTGATTTTGATTTCGTCGTTGGCATTGAAGTCCAGGGTATCGATCAGACCGTTTTGCTGTTCTTGCTGGTTGTCGGTTTGGAAAAGCTTGTTTTCCGCATTGCGTCTCAGCTGTACGTTCGGATTTTTTTGCTGCGCATCGGCGGATGAAATAAATTGGTTGGTTTTCGGCGTATCGATATGTGCTGCAGGAATCGGGTCGAGGTCTTCCAGTTTGCTCAAGTCGTTCGCGCTGTTGGTTTTCGGCGGTTGGTTGGTGTTGTTGCCGGTATTGTTATTGTTGGCATTGCCGTTATTGGTATCGCTGGTGTTCCCGCCATTGTTGTTGCTGTTGCCGGTGTTGCTTGAGTTGTTGCCGTTTTGATTGTCTTGGGAGATGGTCGTGGAATGGGTATTGGGGGTCGCCTGTTGTTTGGAACCGCAGGCAGACAGCATTGCCGCACCGACTGTAACCGCAGCAATCAGTTTGAGTTTTGAGGAAATCTGAGACATTGTTTACCCCTTGTAAATAAGTATTTGTATTAAGGACGAATCGGATGGAGAAATAAATATAACTATAATAATGAAAAGAAGAAAATTCAAGTTATATTTATGGGCGTACATTTGCCGGCGGCGGATCCGGCAGATATATTGCAAGGTTGGGGCATATTGTTTTTTAATGCGGTCCGAATAACGGATTCTGACGATTGGGTCTGCTGAAATGTTGTGATTTCCGTTAAAATACACCTTCTTTTCTGATTCGAAACATTGCCATGCGCCTAACCCACATCAAACTCTCCGGCTTCAAATCTTTTACCGACCCGACCACGATTCATGTTCCGGGGCAGCTTGTTGCGGTTATCGGGCCGAACGGCTGCGGCAAGTCGAATGTGATTGACGCGGTGCGCTGGGTGTTGGGCGAGGCTTCGGCGAAGCAGCTTCGCGGCGAGAGTATGCAGGACGTGATTTTTAACGGTGCGGCGACGCGCCGTCCTGCGCCGAGGGCTTCGGTGGAGCTGGTGTTTGACAACAGCGACCACAGTTTGCAGGGAGCGTGGGGGCAGTATGCTGAGGTGAGCATCAAGCGGCAGCTGACGCGTCAGGGTGAATCGACTTATTTCATCAACAATCAGACCGTGCGCCGCCGCGACATTACCGATTTGTTCTTGGGTACGGGCGTGGGCGCGCGCGGTTATGCCGTCATCGAGCAGGGGATGATTTCGCGCATCATCGAAGCGCGGCCGGAGGAGTTGCGCGCCTATATCGAGGAGGCGGCGGGCGTGTCCAAATATAAGGAACGCCGCAAGGAGACGGAAGGTCGTCTGAAAGACACGCGCGAGCATTTGCAGCGTTTGGGCGATTTGCAGAACGAATTGGCGCGTCAGGTGGAAAAGCTGGAGAAACAAGCGGAAACCGCCGAACGCTACAAATCCCTGACCGCGCAGCTGAACCAGCAACAGGATTTGCTCGATTACGCCCAATGGCAGCAATCGCTTGCCGCCGCCGACAAGGCGACCGCGCAGCATCAGTCTTTGCAGGCGCAGCAGGACGAAACCGCCGTGCAGGTTCAGGCGTTAAACGACGAAGTACACGCCTTGCAGACCGCCGAGCAGTCGCAACAGCAGGCAGTACACGAACTGAGCAACAAACGCGGCGTGTTGCGCGAGCAGATTGCCCGTTTGGAAGAACAAATCCGCCATCAGCAAAACCTGCACCAACGCATCGAACGCGACAAACAGGCGGCGCAGGCGCAGTTGCAGCGCATCCATCAGGAGCAGCAGCAAATCCGCGTGCAGCTTGAAGAAAACGAGTTGCAGACTGAAGAAAAGCAAACCGAGTTGGCGGAATGGGCGATGCAGGTTGCCGAACACGAAGAGCGTCTGCCCGAATTGGAAGAAGCCCAAGCCACGCTTAACGCCGCCTTCCAAACCCAGCAGGACGAGGCAAACCGCATCCGCCGCGAACTGGCGTTGAAGCAGCAGCAGCTTGCTCATGCCGAACAAACGATTGCCAAGTATGAAGAGCGTAAAGGCCGTTTGAAGCAGGAAAACCAAGCCCTGAACCTGCCCGACGAAGCCGAAACCGCTGCCGCGCAGGAAGCCGCCGCCTTGTTGCAAAGCCAGCAAGAGCATTACGAAGAACAAATCATTGCCGCCGAAGAAGCCTTACACGCCGCCCGCGAAGCGTTTCAGACGACCTCAAACCACTTCCAAGGTCTGAAGCAGCAACACATCACCTTGCAGGCGCAGCAGCAGGCGTTGTCGCAAATCCTGTCGCAACAGCAGGAAGCCGCCGACTTCTGGCAGGCAACCGACCACGCCGCCGCGCCGCAACTGTGGCAACACATCACCGCGCCCGCCGAGTGGCAGCACGCCCTGTCCGTCATCCTTGCCGAACGCCTGCACGCCCGCGCCGTGCCGCACGGCTTCGTGCCGCCCGCGCCGTTGCCGCAGGGGCAGGCGGCATGGCTTTCAGACGACCTCTCCGGCGGCATCAAAAAATCCCTGCCCGTACAGGCATTGCTGAACCAAATCCAAGCGCAGCCGCCGTTTCAGACGGCATTGCACCACTGGCTCGACGGCGTATTGTGCGCGCCCGATTTGAGCTACGCCCTCGCGCATCAAAGCGATTTGGGCGCACACCAAATCTGGCTCACACCCGAAGGCCATCAGGTCGATAAAGTCAGCGTCCTGCTCTATGCCAAGCCCGCGCAGGAAAGCTTGATTGCCCAAAAAGCGCGCCTCGACGGCATCGCTTCCGAACTGGAAAAACTCGCCCCCGAACTCTCTGCCGCCGAAGCTGCGTTTAAACAGGCGGAGGCTGCCGTGCGCTCGTCCGAAGTGAAACATAAAAACCTGATGCAGCAGCAACAGCAGCACACGCGCCAATACAGCCAAGCGCAGCAACGCGCTGCCGAACTTCTGGCGCGCACCAACCAAGGGCAAATCCGCCGCGAACACATCGAGCGCGAACTGGCGCAGTTGGCGGAAGAACAGACCGTGTTGCAACACACGTCCGACGGGCTTTCAGACGACATCGCCACTTTGCAGGAAGCCGCCGCCGAACTCGAACACCAGCAGCAAACCACCGCGCACAGCCGCCAAGAGCAGCAAGGCCGTCTGAAACAGGCGCAGCTTGCCCTGTTGGAAGCCAACCGCCAATACGGGCTGGCCGAAGTCGCCGTCCACAAACTCAACCAGCAAAAACAAAACTACCAGCAGCAAATCGCCCGACTTGAACAGCAAACCCTCGACTGGCAGGAACGCCAGCAAGAGCTTGCCCTTGCCTATGAAACCGAGTTCCAAAACGACGAGCAGCACATCAAGCTTGAAGAATTAAGCGAAGCCGTACAGACCTTGGATGAAGAATATATCGTCGTACAGGAGAAACTCGCGCAGATTCAGGAGCAGGGCAGGGAACAATACGCCCGCGTACAAACCCTGCAAGCCAAGCTGCCGCAGCTTCAGGCCGCCACCCAAACCGCCCTGTTGCAACAACAGGAAGCCCTGATTAACGCCAAACGCTACCATCAAAACCTGACCGAACGTGCCGCCGATTTGGACGCGCTCGAAGCGTTGGCGCAAGAATCGCCGAAAGTATTGAACAGCAGCATCGGCAGCCTCACCCAGCAAATCGAAGCCCTCGGCGCCGTCAACCTCGCCGCCCTACAAGAACTCGAAGAAGCGCGCAAACGCGACGGCTACTACCGCAGCCAGAGCGAAGACGTGCAGGCAGCCATTACCCTTTTGGAAGAAGCCATCGTCCAAATCGACGACAAAACCAAAGCGCGTTTCAAAGAAACCTTCGACGCCGTCAACGGCAAAGTCCAAACCTTCTTCCCCACCCTGTTCGGCGGCGGCGAAGCCACCCTCAAAATGATAGGCGACGATCTTCTGACCGCCGGCGCGTCCATCATGGCGCGTCCGCCCGGCAAGAAAAACAGCACCATCCACCTCCTCTCCGGCGGCGAAAAAGCCCTCACCGCCATGAGCCTCGTGTTCGCCCTGTTCAGCCTCAACCCCGCCCCCTTCTGCCTTCTGGACGAAGTCGATGCCCCGCTGGACGACGCCAACACCTCGCGTTTCTGCAACCTGGTCAAAGAAATGTCGGCGCAAACCCAGTTCCTCTACATTTCCCACAACCGCCTGACCATGGAAATGGCGGAACAGCTCATCGGCGTAACCATGCAGGAAAAAGGCGTCTCGCGCGTCGTCGCCGTGGACATCAAACAGGCGTTGGAAATGGCGGAATCCGTCTAAACGGGTTGCAGAACGGTTGAATCTTGCCGTTCTTAATGACGTGTTGCGATACGGGTTTTCAGACGGCATTTCAAACAGAACGGATTAAAATCAAATCCAAATCCATAAAAAATGCCGTCTGAACAGCGTTCAGACGGCATTTCGATGTGTATCGCCACGTCAAATCAGTGGTGATGGCCGCAGCCGCATTCTTTTTTCATATCGATTACCATACGGCCGGTAATTTTACCTTCGCGCATTTCTTGGAAGATGGCAGGCGCTTCATCCAAAGCACGCAACTCGACTTTAGGCACAACCAAGCCTTCTGCGCCGAATTGGAATGCTTCTTCCAAATCTTTGCGGGTACCGACCAAAGAGCCGACCACTTCGATGCCGTCCAAGACCAGACGAGGAATGGACAGGTCCATAGATTCGGGCGGCAGGCCAATGGCGACGACGCGACCGCCTGCGCGGACGCAGTCCACAGCGGAGTTGAATGCGGCGGCGGATACGGCGGTAACAATGGCTACGTGTGCACCGCCGGTTTTTTCCTGAATCACTTTGGCGGCATCTTCTTTGGCAGCGTTGATGACTAAATCTGCGCCGCTTTCTTTGGCAAAAGCCAGTTTTTCATCGTTGATGTCGATGGCGACGACGTGTGCGCCAAATACTTTTTTCGCGTATTGAACCGCCAAGTTGCCCAAACCGCCTGCGCCGTAAATCGCAATCCATTGGCCCGGACGAACGCCGGAAACTTTAATGGCTTTATAAGTGGTTACACCGGCACAAGTAATACTCGAAGCTTGCGCAGGATCCAAGCCTTCTGGGACTTTGACCGCGTAATCGGCACTCACGATACAGTGGGTCGCCATGCCGCCGTCGGCAGTATAGCCAGCGTTCAATACAGAGCGGCACAAGGTTTCGCGGCCGGTATTACAGTATTCGCAAGAACCGCAGCTTTGGAACAGCCATGCAATGCTGACACGGTCGCCGACTTTCAGATTTTTCACACCGTCGGCAACCTCTTTAACCAAACCGATGCCTTCGTGTCCCAACACGCGACCCGGTTTTTCGCCGTAATCGCCTGCCGCAACGTGCAAGTCGGTGTGGCACACGCCGCAATACTCGACTTCCACCAACGCCTCGCCGTATTCCAGCGGACGCAGTTCGCGTTCAACAACTTCTACATCACCTGCTACATCTTTATTTACTACCACAGCATGCATTTTCATGATTGCGCTCCTTAGTTACGGTAAAAAAACCTGTAAACGGAATGTTGTCCGATATAAGGATAAGCATACGCTTCCGCATCTTGCGGGTCAAATGGTATGTTATTGAAAAATATGGATTATATGTTATATTATAACAACTGAGGAGATACGGCATCGTGGCGGTTGTCGGATGCGGGGGCGGCAGGTTTCAAGTTTGAAAAACCGGATGGGGCAAACCCGTAAAAATGCCGTCTGAACACAGTTTCAGACGGCATTTTTATAGATGGTTTAGGCACAATGCCGATTGCAACAGCCGGTCAGTCAAAGCCGGGGCAGGATTGGTTTGTACCAGAAGCGGCAATGATACCGCCGTCGTTGAGCGTAACGACGCAGGTCTCCCCATTGTTGGCTGTATTGGGGGTTGCCTCAAGGGTGAAGTGGTCGGAACTTACTTTGCCTAAAGTAATATCGAAGTATGTGTTTTGTTCCAATTTTGTTTGGTCGTAGTTTTCAAACGTTCCTTTTTGGCGGTAGAAATGTTCCATGGTCTGCGCGTTGTGCAGGAGGGTCGTCCTGACTTCCGTCAGTCGGACGCGCCGGACGTAGTATTGATAGGAGGGATAGGCAATGAGTGTGAGAATGCTGAGGATGACGATGACAATCATCAGTTCGGCCAGCGTGAAGCCTTTTTGAACGGTTCTCATGGCAAATGGTTTCCATCGGGTTGTTTGTCGGTGGCATTATACCGCTGTAAGGGAGATGGCGGTATATGTAAACAGATTGAAATTTTCTGGAAAATTATTTGCATAAATCATTAAAAACAAATATTTATTTATATTTTTGGCGCTTTGCTCACTGGGCGCGCCGGGGGGCTTGCGGTAGAATCCGTATCCGGTTTATAAAATTGCAGTACACAGAGAATTGAAAATATGGCAAAGATGATGAAATGGGCGGCGCTTGCTGCGGTTGCTGCGGCAGTTTGGGGCGGATGGTCTTATCTGAAGCCCGAACCGCAGGTTTCTTATATTACGGAAACGGTCAGGCGCGGAGACATCGGGCAGACGGTCTCGGCAACGGGTGAGATTTCGCCGTCGAATCTGGTATCGGTCGGTGCCCAGGCATCGGGGCAGATTAAGAAGCTTTATGTCAAACTCGGGCAGCATGTCCGAAAAGGTGATTTGATTGCGGTAATCAATTCGACCTCGCAGACCAATACGCTCAATATGGAAAAATCCAAATTGGAAACGTATCAGGCAAAGCTGGTGTCGGCACAGATTGCATTGGGCAGCGCGGAGAAGAAATATAAGCGTCAGGCAGCGTTGTGGAAAGATGATGCGACCTCTAAGGAAGATTTGGAAAGTGCACAAGATGCGCTGGCCGCCGCAAGGGCCAATGCCACCGAGCTGAAGGCTTTAATCAGGCAGACCAAAATTTCTATCAATACTGCCGAATCGGAATTGGGTTACACGCGCATTACTGCAACGATGGACGGCACGGTGGTGGCGATTCCTGTGGAAGAGGGACAGACTGTGAACGCGGTGCAGTCTACACCGACGATTGTCCAGCTGGCTAATTTGGATATGATGTTGAACAAAATGCAGATTGCCGAGGGTGATATTACCAAGGTAAAGGCCGGTCAGGATATTACGTTTACGATTTTGTCGGAGCCGGATACGCCGATTAAGGCGAAGCTCGACAGTGTCGATCCGGGACTGACCGCCATGTCGTTGGGCGGCTACAACAGCAGTACGGATACGACTTCCAGTGCAGTCTATTATTATGCCCGCGCACTTGTGCCGAATCCGGACGGCAAGCTTGCTATCGGTATGACGACTCAGAATACGGTTGAAATCAACCGAGTGGCAAATGTGCTGATCATCCCGTCGCTGACAGTCAAAAAACGCGGCGGCAAGGCGTTCGTACGCGTGTTGGGTGCGGACGGCAAAGCAGTGGAGCGCGAAATCCGGACCGGTATGAAAGACAGTATGAATACCGAAGTAAAAAGCGGTTTGAAAGAGGGGGACAAAGTGGTTATCTCCGAAATGACGGCAGCCGAGCAACAGGAAAGCAGCGAGCGTGCCATGCAGGGTCCTCCACGCTGACAGGCAGATATGCCGTCTGAAAACAGGCAGGCCGTTTCAGACGGCATTTATCATACTGATTTACGGAATATTATGAGTTTGATCGAATGTAGAAACATCAACCGCTATTTCGGCAGCGGCGAGAACCGCGTTCATGTCTTGAAAGACATCAGCCTGTCGATAGAGAAAGGTGATTTTGTTGCCATTATCGGGCAGTCCGGTTCGGGAAAGTCCACGCTGATGAACATCCTCGGTTGTCTGGATACGGCCAGTTCCGGTTCATATCGGATCGGCGGCCTTGAAACGGCCGAAATGAAGCCGGACGAGCTGGCTGCATTGCGCCGAGAACGTTTCGGCTTTATCTTCCAACGCTATAACCTGTTGAGTTCGTTGACGGCACGGGATAATGTCGGATTGCCGGCTGTTTATATGGGCGTGGGGGGCAAAGAGCGTTCCGTGCGTGCGGAGAAGCTTTTGCAGGATTTGGGTTTGGAAGGCAAAGAAGGCAACAAACCCGGAGAGCTTTCCGGCGGTCAGCAGCAGCGTGTCTCCATCGCCCGCGCGTTGATGAATGGCGGCGAAATCATCTTTGCCGACGAACCGACCGGTGCATTGGATACCGCCAGCGGTAAAAATGTGATGGAAATCATCCACAAGCTGCACGAAGGCGGGCATACCGTCATTATGGTCACGCACGATCCCGGTATCGCTGCCAATGCCAACCGCGTTATCGAAATCCGAGACGGGGAAATTATTTCCGATACATCGAAACAAACCGATATTCCCGCAGGCAGTGTAGAAAGTATCAAAGAAAAAGCTTCCTGGTCGTTTTATTACGGTCAGTTTGTCGAAGCCTTCAGAATGTCGGTGCAGGCGATTATGGCGCACAAAATGCGTTCGCTGCTGACCATGCTCGGCATCATCATCGGTATCGCTTCGGTTGTTTCCGTCGTCGCACTGGGCAACGGTTCGCAGAAAAAAATCCTTGAAGACATCAGTTCGATGGGGACGAACACCATCAGCATCTTCCCCGGGAGGGGGTTCGGCGACAGACGCAGCGGCAGGATTAAAACCCTGACTGTGGACGACGCAAAAATCATTGCCAAACAAAGCTATGTCGCTTCCGTTACCCCTCAGACCACATCAGGCGGTACGTTGACTTACCGCAATACCGACCTGACCGCTTCTTTGTACGGCGTGGGGGAACAATATTTCGACGTACTCGGACTGAAGTTGGAAACGGGAAGGTTGTTTGATGAAAACGATGTGAAAGAAGACGCTCAAGTCGTTGTTATTGACCAAAATGTCAAAAACAAACTCTTTGCGGATTCAGACCCGTTGGGCAAAACCGTCTTGTTCAGGAAACGACCCCTGACCGTTATCGGCGTTATGAAGAAAGACGAAGACTCTTTCGGCAATTCTGAAGCCTTGATGCTTTGGTCGCCCTATACGACCGTGATGCATCAAATTACCGGAGAGAGCCATACCAATTCCATTACCGTGAAAATCAAAGACAATGCCAATACCCAGGTTGCCGAGAAAGGATTGACCGAGCTTCTCAAAGTGCGGCACGGCACGGAAGATTTTTTTATGAACAACAGTGACAGCATCATGAAGATGGTCGAAAGCACGACCGGAACCATGAAGCTGCTGATTTCTTCTATCGCATTGATTTCGCTGGTGGTAGGGGGTATCGGTGTGATGAATATCATGTTGGTGTCCGTTACCGAGCGTACCAAAGAAATCGGCGTGCGCATGGCAATCGGCGCGCGGCGCGGCAATATCTTGCAGCAGTTTTTAATTGAGGCAGTGCTCATCTGCATCATAGGGGGTTTGGCAGGTATCGGACTGTCTGCAGCCATCAGCCTTGTGTTCAACCATTTTGTGACAGACTTTCCGATGGACATTTCCATCATGTCCGTTGTCGGCGCGGTTGCCTGCTCGACCGCCATCGGTGTGGTGTTCGGCTTTATGCCTGCCAATAAAGCAGCCAAACTCAATCCGATCGATGCATTGGCACAAGATTGAGGATTATTGAACAGAATGCCGTCTGAACCGGTTTGGGTTTGTCTTCCGGTTTCAGACGGCATTTCCCGTAAAAAAGGCTTGGAACACGGTTCCAAGCCTTTTGCGTTATAGGGTTATTTCTGGTTTTTGCGGATGATTTCCTCCAGCTGGGGCATGGGGCTGTAACCGCTTTGAGTGTGTCCGTTGGGGAAAACGACGGTCGGCGTGCCGTTGAATCCGAACTGTTCGCCCAAGGAAGTAGTTTCCGCAACTGGATTTTCACAGTCGCCGCTACCGCTCGGGAACTGACCCTTACGCATCCAGTTTGTCCATGCCTTGACAGGGTCGGGTTGGCACCAAAGGATTTGTGCTTTGCGTTCCGCATCCGGGTGGAGGCTGGCAATCGGCATCATGAAGTTGTAAATCGTGATGTCGGTCATTTTTTCGAATTCGTGTTCCAGACGTTTGCAGAACGGGCAGTCCGGATCCGAGAAGACGGCAACCTGCAGCTTGCCGCTGCCGCGAACCTCTTTAATCGCTTTATCTAAAGGCAGGGAAGCGAAATCAATTTTGTTCAAATCGGCCGCGCGCATATCGGTCAGGCTCTTGCGGGAATTAATGTCGATAAGGTCGCCGACAATCATATAGTTGCCCTGAGCGTCGGTGTAGATGATTTGTTTGCCGCTGATAACGACTTCGTAAAGCCCTTGAATCGGTGTTTCACCAACACTCAAGACTTTCAGGTCTTGGGCTTCATAGGCTTTTTCAAGGCGTGCTTTGAGGTTTTCGGCAACATTGCCCTGTGCCGGTTTTTGCGCGGTTGCAGGCGTTTGGGCAGCATTGGAAACTGGGGTTTGACCGCACGCCATCAGCGGCAGTAATGTCAACGCGGCGAGCGTTTTAACGAAAGTCTTTTGCATAGGTACAAATAAAGTGAGTGAAATTGGGCTATTCTATCAAAGCATGATATGAAACACATCCTGCCTTGTCTCAAATTATGGTCTGAAAATACCGTACGGCTGTTAAAATACGCAAATCTTGTTGGATGTTTCTGCCATGGTTTACCACCGCATCGCTGTAAACGTGCCGCTTTCAGACGGCCTTTTGACTTATTCCCATTCCGAGCCGCTGCCACAGGGAACGCGGGTGCTTGTGCCTTTCCGCAACAAGACTGTGGTCGGGATTGTGTGGGAAACGGATATTGCGCCGGATATGGATACGGCGCGGATTTTGAGTATTCAGACGACCTTTTCAGATGAGCTGCCGCTGCCTGAAAGCTGGCGTGATTTGCTCTCGTTTACGTCGCGTTATTACCACTATCCGACGGGGCAGGCGGTGTTTGCCGCGCTGCCGCAGGGTTTGAAGGAAACGCGCGCGGTGGAAATGCCGCAGCCGCCGTTGTTTTACGCGCTGAACGAAGCGGGCAGGGCGCAAACGCCGCCGCCGGCGCGGTTCAACAAAAAAGCGGCTTTGTGGAGTGCGCTGCTGTCGGGCGGGATGACGATGGCGGCGTTGAAGCAGGTGAACGCGCAGGCGGCAAAATTGATTGAGGATTGGGCGGAACAGGGTTGGATTGAAACGATGGAAGCGGCAAAGCCTGTATTGAGGCCGTACCACGGGCAGGCTTCGCACTCTGAATTTGTGTTGAATACCGACCAACAGAAGGCTTCCGATGAAATTCAGACGGCCTTCGGCAGCTTCCAGCCGTTTCTGCTTTACGGCATCACCGGCAGCGGCAAGACCGAAGTGTATTTTGATGCGATGGCGAAAGTGTTGGCGCAGGGGCGGCAGGTGTTGTTTCTGTTGCCCGAAATTAACCTCACGCCGCAGCTTTTGAAGCGGGTGGGAAACCGGTTTGCCGACGTGCCGACTGCCGTGTTGCACAGCCAGATGGCGGCAGGCAAGCGCACGCAGGATTATCTGCGCGCGATGTTGGGACAGGCGAAGCTGGTGATCGGCACGCGGCTGGCGGTGTTCACACCGATGGATGATGTCGGGCTGATTGTGGTCGATGAGGAACACGACGGCTCGTTCAAACAAGACAACGAATTGCGCTACCACGCCCGCGATTTGGCGGTGTGGCGGGCGAAGCAGAGCGGCTGCCCCGTTGTGTTGGGCAGCGCCACGCCCAGCCTGGAGAGCTGGCACAAGGCGCAAAGCGGCGCGTACCGCCTGCTGCAACTGACCGAACGCGCCCATACCGCCGCACAACTGCCGCAAGTGGACATCCTCAACGTAGGCCGTCTGAAACTCGACAACGGCTTCTCGCCGCAAGCCTTGCAGCTTTTGAAACAGAATTTTGAGGCGGGCGGCATGTCGTTGGTGTACCTCAACCGGCGCGGCTTCGCGCCCGCGCTGTTTTGCGGCGACTGCGGCCATACCTTCGGCTGCCCGAACTGCTCCGCCAAAATGGTGCTGCACCAACGCGCCCGCCAACTGCGCTGCCACCACTGCGACCACCGCGAACCCATCCCGTTCAAATGCCCCGACTGCGGCAACCAAGACCTGACCGCCGTCGGCCACGGCACGCAGCGCGTCGAAGAAACCCTGCGCGCCTTCCTGCCGAAAGCAACCGTTGTCCGCGTCGATAGGGACAGCACGGCGCACAAAAACGACTGGGCGGATTTGTACCGCCGCATCGCTGACAACGAAATCGACATTCTGGTTGGCACGCAGATGCTCGCCAAAGGCCATGATTTCGCGCGGCTCAACCTCGTTATCGTGTTGAACGCCGACGGCAGCCTGTACAGCGCGGACTTTCGCGCACCGGAAAGGCTGTTTGCCGAGCTGATGCAAGTGTCCGGCAGGGCGGGGCGCGCCGACAAACCCGGCAAGGTGCTGATACAGACCCAACTGCCCGAACATCCCGTCTTCGCCACCGTCAAAGCGCAGGACTACGCCGTGTTTGCCGAAAACGAATTGAACGAGCGGCAAATGTTCGCCATGCCGCCCTTCGGTTTCCAGACCGCCGTCCGCGCCGACGCGCCGCGCGTTGCCGATGCGATGGAGTTTCTCAACGCCGCCAAAGAAACCCTCGCCCCGCTTTTGCCCGAAAGCGTCTCCCAGTTCGGCGCCGCCCCCATGCTGATGGTGCGCCTCGCCGAACGCGAACGCGCGCAAATCTTCCTCGAATCCCCGTCCCGACAGGATTTGCACCGCGCCGTGAGTTTGTGGGTGCAGGTGTTGCAGCAAAACCGCGACGGCAAAATCCGATGGTCGGTGGATGTCGATCCGCAGGAGGCTTGATTATTGGCAATCTGATGCCGTCTGAAACCGTTTCAGACGGCATTTTTATTCCGGATCGTCTGTAAACGCATTCGCCCGAAAGATCGGTACGAACGTAAAGAGATAAAGCACAAACACGGCGACGGTCAGAATTGCAGGAATGGTGATGAAGAATATCGGGTTCACGTTCATTAAAACAGCGCGCGAGACGGCGGCGGCGAAGAGGATGGGGACGGCGATGCGGCAGAGTTTGGGGTAGTCGAGCTTGGTAAAGCCACTGTGCCACAGTCCGGCGGTTAGCCATACCATCATCACGCCGCCCATCATGCCGCCGAGGGTAATTAAGTGTAATGGGGCGGAGGCGGGCAGGTTTTGCAATTTCGCCGCGCCTGTCCACAAATAGCCTGCGGCGGCAAAAAGCTGGAGCAGGTAATAGGTGCGGACGTAGTGTTTGCGCAGGAGTTCGTGATGGTGCAGTTCGCGCAGCTTGGCGAGCAGGATAAAGCCGACGGCGAGCGCGGTAAAACCGGCGGTTTGCGCAGGCAGCCAAAGTTCGGCGGCGGCATGCAGCAGCAAGAAGGTGATGGCGATGTTTTTATAGACGACGTTGGGGATGAATACAGGATCTTTCAGACGGCATTCTTTGAGGGCTTCCGCACCTAGAAGGACGCTGACGCGGACGGATACGAACATGACCGCCGCCATGTTCAGATGCACTTGCGCGCGCAACAGGTTCAAATCGCCGTTGACGGCATAGGCCGTCTGAAAAACGGTAAACGCGGCAAGCAGCATCAGCAGGGCGAAATTGTCGGTATTGCGGTCGAGCCAAATCAGCCAGGCGCAGAACAGCAGCAATACCAGCCAATAGGCGGCGACGAAAAACGAGGCGGTTTGCGGAGAAAAGGGCAGTATGGTGGATGCGGCGAGCAGTAGTGCTGCCATCAAAGTAGAGACAGGTTTCAGACGGCCTTGATAGCCCGTCCAATCAAGCATGGCTGCAGTCAGGAAACCGCCGTATGCAGCAGGCAGCATGAGTTCTAAGAAGATTTGGCGGTGCAAAATGATGGCACTGGGGCTGATGAAAAACACCAGCGCGCCGAGTATGGCAAGTGCCGCCGCGCCGACGAAAAACGGCCGCATGGGGTGGGTAAAAAATTTATTCATAATAATGAATCCCCTGAAACTCCCTTGCCACCACGGCTTCTTCAAAAGCCGAATCGCGTTCGGACAGTGGCGTGGGCAGGGTTATCACGTTTTGCACGTTCATGCCCTTAGCGGAAAGCAGCATAATTTCATGGCTCAGGCGCGCGGCTTCGAAGCGGTCGTGCGTCACCAGCATACACGCCATGCCCTGCCGCTCGATTTTTTCCACCAGCATGGCGACCAAAATATCGCGCAAATCGCGGTCCAAACCGACAAACGGCTCGTCCAGCAAAGCAAGGTCGCAACCGCACAGCAGCAGGCGCAAAAACGCCACCCGTTTCGCCATGCCGCCGGACAACTCGGTCGGATATTTGTTCAAATCGCCCACAGTCAGCCCGACTTTCGCCGCCAGCGCGATGATTTCGCCTTCATCGGGTTTGTCCATAAAAATCGCGATATTCTGCATCGCGGTCAAGTTTTCCGGTAGGCGGTTTTCCTGAAACAGAAAACCCGTTTTACGAAAAGTATTGCGTATCGTGCCCGATTTCGGCGTTTCCAAGCCCGCAATCAGCCGCAAAACCGTCGTCTTACCACAGCCGCTCGGTCCGAATAAAGCCTTCACTTCGCCATGTTGCAGGTTCAAACTGAAATCGCGCACGATGGGGTCGCGGAGAATTTCAAAACGCACGTTTTCAAGACAGAGCATCATCTTCTCCACGGCATAAACAAAATTTCCAAAGGCTTGGTAATCAGGTATTCAAACAGCGACACAAACACGATAACCAACACCACATAAGCCATCACCGTCGAAGTCTCCAGCATCGCCCTCGCATCCGCAATCCGCGCGCCCACGCCTTCGCTCGCGCCCAAGAGTTCCGCCATAATCACCACCTTCACTCCCATCGCCACCGCAACACCAATACTGGAAATCACATAGCCCGTCAGATGCGGGATATACAGATAGCGGATTTTTTTCAGACGGCCTAATTTATAAGCGTCAAACAATTCCTCATACTGCTTGTTCACGCTCGCCATCCCGACCGCCGCACTCGCAAACGTCAGCGGCGCAACCAACACAATGATGGTAAACAACACGCTCGGATTGCCGAAACCGAACCAAAACAACGCCATCACCACCCAAATAATCGGCGGCATCGCCAACAAAACCGTAATCACAGGCTTGAGCAACGCCATCGCCGTCTTAAAACTGCCCGCTACCAGCCCCGCCGCCAATCCCGCCGCCAGCGCAACCGAAATACCCACTACCGACCGCCACAGCGAAATTCCGATTTCGTTTTCCTGAAAATGTTTCAATAAATCCAAAGACTTTTGAAACACCTCTACCGGCGCAGGCAGCATAAACTCACCAAATACGGCACTGCCCCACGCCCACAACGCCACCACCACCATCGCCACACTCAGACCGGCAAAGCCGCTCCAAAGGTAGTCGATGATGTAAAACACCGCAGGCTGCGGTTTGCGGATTTTGTCGGTTTTAATCATGGTTTGGGTGTTGGTTCATAGTGATGGTTTGGAGATGATAGGCTGTCTGAAAAGTTGGGTGGACAATCGGACAAACACCATAAGTTCTTTTCAGACGACTTTCTTATGCTCCTACTCCTTGATGCAGATAACTACCTTTGGTGGTGATATAGAACGTGTTTTGCAGTTTGCGTATGGGGAAATTCTTTAGGTTTTAATTTAAACACACTGTATTTACAGTTAAACCAATTCATCTATACCGATAGATTTTAAGTATTGATATGTCCCATCATAAAACTTTTTTTGACGAGTGTTATCATTTTCACTACCTTCCGGAATCCAGATTACCATGCCCTGCCTTGCTCTTGTTAATAAAACTCGATAAGCATTTTGGGTAAACTGTTTATCTTCTTCTTTATTGATATTTTGCCATTTGCACCCTTTAAAGGATTGGTAGTACCACTGGTTACCCTGATAATAGAAATTTTCTCCCCAAGCCAGACATACCCAATCAAGCTCAAGTCCTTGAACATCAAACTCTGTTGCCACATCTTCTAAAAAATAAGAGGAGCGCACATCATATTTGGGATTTAAAAACCAATTGGCTACGTTAATTTCACTTTTGACATGTACCCCCAATGCTTTCAGACGGCGTGCCCCAGATGAAGCCACCAAGCCATAACGCTCACTTCCTTTAGCTTGTGCCTTCACCCATGCTTTAGCCTTTTGCAGATCTCTTGTAAGTACAATAGGATAATTGCTTTGAATTTCTTTCCAAAGTGACTTAGCTTGCTCATCCATATCTAATAATGCGTGTACCCATGCCGAAACTTTTTCTGACCGAAACGAACGCACTGAAGTAGCTAGATGTAAATGGTTTTGCTCAACGCCTGTCGTAGATAACCAGTTTTTTATTGCAGTATCTTGTAAGTAATTGTCTTGATTGACAATTAAATTAGAATAATGCACCTGCCAATCTGGATAAGAAGCTTGTAAAGCTTGCATCCAGGCAATAAGACCCGCCTCTCCCGTGTTGATTTCTTGCCCTCCTCCAATCAAGCAAACAATTACACACCAATCTTGATGGCGATTCATTACCTCAATCAAAAATTCTGGTTCAGACTGATTAAAATTTGGCCGTCCACGCTTCTGGCTCATAAATTTACGGGTTTGATGTTGATTCCATGCACGTTGCGCCTCATCAAATACCACAACTTTTTCAGTTGGTGCCTGTGAATTTTTCAAATATTCATCTCTAAAGTGATGAATATTTTGAATGAATGCTCTAGTTTCTTTTAGTGCAGTTTCTTTTTTGATTTTATTTTTAATGGCTCTATTTCTTGCCAAAGCTTCTTGTAAAACTTGTACCAACGGGCCATTTCCTGATAAGAAAACAGCATGCTCATTTTCTGCTACTTTTAAACGCTGGTTAGCAATATTGAGTCCAGCCAATGTCTTCCCTGCACCTGGAACACCAGTAACAAAACAAATAGCTTTTTTATTCCCTTGTTTAGCTTGCTCAATAATGTTACTAATGCAATTAGTCGTAGCTGATAAATTTTTTGCACCAGCATCTGAACGCGTAATTTCTGCAACATCATGATTTTGATAAAGTGCTTGTGCCGCTTCAATAATGGTAGGTGTTGGTTTGTATGGAGATTGCTCCCAAGCTAAAACATCCATCAGACTGCTTGAATCATAAGGTTTGAAAAACTCATTTAAATTCTGCGCATTCAATAAAATTGCCTGATCTAGATTTTGTGCTGTCTGAAAATTATTTTCAAGAATTGGCGCTTTCTCTGCAATCAATATAGGAATTAAATTTGCATAATGACTACCTTCATGAAAATTTCGTAAGTCAAGCGCATAGTCAATTACTTGGTCAATGGCATGCTTATCATATTGTTCGCTGCCAATTTTAAACTCTAGCAAAAAAATCTTATCTCCAAGAATTACAATATTATCAACACGCTTCCCCATTCTTGGAATTGAAAATTCAAAATAAATATAACCAGTTAGTTCTGCTAATTGTGACTTTAAAATGGTAATTTGCCGTTCCCATGCATTTTGTTGCGATTTTTCTAGTGTTTGATAGCCATGATTTTTAGCTAATGTACCCAAAATATTTAAATCATCTTCTTGGATGAAATCAGTAATACTTTTACCATAATAAGCTCTTAACATAATTTATCTACCTAATATTAATATTAATTGTGTTTCTTATAAAAATAGTTCCTCAATATAATTCTTTGATCTATCCCGTTTTCCCAACGACTCCGGCTGGCAGATCTCTACCAGCAAACAAGCTTTGCAGCATTTGCTATATCCGGGCGGCGGGGTTTGTCTGCTTTCCAATAAGTTGCGGACAGCAGCGATGGTGGCGAGTGTTTGGACGCGCAGGCCGTCTGAAAAAAATAGGTCGGATACTCGTATCCGACAGCCCCGTTTTGCCAAGATATCAGGTTCAAGAACCCGACCTACGCTGCTGATAATGTCCTGATAGGCCGTTTGAAAATGACAAGGCAGATTTCATGGCTACTCCATTATTTTCAGACGGCCTCCCTCCTCGTTCGTTTAAGCCAAGAAGAACCCGTTATCCGGCAGCTTGCCGCCCAAGAGTTTCGGGTTGAACTGCATCAGGATTTCGTAAAACTTCAAAATCTCGTCCTTCACTTCGCTGCCTTTGGTTACTGTCAGCCGCGCACCGTCCAAGCCCTGACTCTTATACACATCT